>NZ_RCCJ01000001.1:0-350685 GCF_003664005.1 Hydrogenivirga caldilitoris | reverse complement strand
GAAGAGTCAGGGGATTTCCCGCTCTTACTTTGTCAAGGGTGTTAAGGTAGTTTAGATAGTAATTGAAGGTATCTCTCTCTAAGATGGGGTCCTTCAATATTCCGCTGGTCTGGGTTTTCAGGAGGTGTGTTACATCGCTGATGCTCTTAGAAGTCAGGGAAATCTCATAAAGCCTCATTCCAAAGAGCGGCAAGAATGACACAAACAGCAGTGTCAGAAAGAGCACGGCTCCACCCACCAGCCTCTTAAACCATCTCCTCTCCTTTATCTCTTCAGGTGAGAAATCGTAACTCCCATTAAGATGGAGCGTGCCGAAACAGGGGAGGAACTCGTTGAAGGTCTTTCCGTCTATCCCACTGAACGTGCCTGTAGGAAGCGGAGTCGCTATACCAGAGCCAACAACCTCCGCAAGGGTGCGCGTAAGCTCTTCGGATTCCACAAGGTTTCCACTCAACAGGAGAAGGTCAACAGGTATGCCACTCCTCTGGGCAACGAACATGTAGGTCATGTTCACATTCTCATGGACAAAATCCTCAAAACCTAACTCCCTTGCGTAGGGAGGGATACTCACCGACCTCGTATAGAGAACATCATCTCCTGAGCTTACGGTCATGGTGAGTGTTTCCCCATCGGAGAAAACATGGAAAATAGAGAGCTCAGGAGAAATTAGCTTTGATACGCCAGAAAGGGAAAACTGACATACGGTGAAGAATTGAGATTCCTTTAACGTTTCTTCGGAGAGCAAACCCCCCTCAATAACAACAGTTTTTGGTATGGCAAAAACCTTGAGGACTTTCTTCTGGGGTGTGCTTTCAACTTCCCTGTAAACCAGGAAGAGGTCATCAGATATGCCTCCACGTTCAAGGAGCTGTTTCTTTATAAGAACAAGCTTTGTATCTTCATCCCCGACGGGGGGTATCTCTACAGTTTCGGATACAAGCTCCGGGTAAAGAACGGAGAGGAACATCTCCTTATCTGCGTGTTCCTCCAAAAGGGACGGACCTTTATCAACAAGCTCAACCTTGAACTTACCAGCTTTCCCTTTGAGAACCGCAACCCTCTGGTAAGTCCCCGAAATCAAAAAGCTCGCTACCTTCCCCATCCTTAACAAAGGATTATAATCTCCTTGAAATAAATAACGGACTATCCGATAATATCCAGTACGAAGCTGAAATAGGAGGTATGGACATGAGAAGGGAAAGGGGTTTCACCCTTATAGAGCTTGCCATAGTTCTCGTCATAATCGGGATAATCATCGGAATGGTCCTAAAGGGTCAGGACCTTATACAGAACGCGAGAATGAAGAAGCTAGTGAATGAGGTAAGAAAGTGGGAAGTTGCGCTGTGGACATGCTTTGACAGGAAAGGTAAGTTTCCTGGAGATAGTAATAATGACGGAATAATAGATAGTGACCCCAAAGGTGGTAGTGATTCCTGCTGGACCAATCTCGCACAAGCTCCTACAAGCAACACCGTTCAGCTCGGCTCTTATACGTTCTACATATATCCTGGTAGTGACACGAGCAACAGGAACGTTATTGCGGTTTGTGGAGATAGCAATTGCGGTACTGTAACTGGTGATGAAACGTACGCAGACTATCTCAGAAACCTTGACATAGCCTTTGATGGAGAGGTCAGTGCTACAGCGGGTGTTGTTAGAGCTCTAAGTGGGGGGACTGCAAATAGCGGCAGCGGCATTATAACCAGTGCTACCGCTGCAACTTCAGGAGATTGGACCTCAACTACTAAAGGTGCCCTCTACTACTTTGACCGCAAACCTTAATGTATGGGGCTGTTCCTTCTCCTGCCCCTTTCCTTTATATACATACTCTTTGTCCACCTGTTCCTTCCCAACCTCGGAGGAACTATCCTCCATCCCCGTGAGTACTTCATCTGGATACTTATACTCGTTATCTTATGGCTTGCCCTTTTAAGTGTTTTAAAATCCGGAAGGCTAACGCTCCCGGACGGTAGGATTCCGTTCCTTCTTTTTATACTTCTCTCCATATCCTCAATACTGTTTAATCCTCTCCTTAACAAGGAACTCTTCCTGATACAGTCCGTCCACACCTTTGCCATATTCTTCATATGGATAGCTCTCCATCAATTCGGATTGAATAAATCCCTAAAGGACAGAATACTTTTCCTAATTTTCTTATCTGCCGGAATCGAATCGGTAATAGGTCTCTTCCAGATTTCTGAGTTCTTCAGATTCCTGCCTATAACACCTGTGTTTCAGGAGGGTATAGTGTGGGGAGTCTTCCAGCAGAAAAACCTCTTTGGAACCTTTGTAGCTCTTGGTTTGCTTGTTTCTCTGTATCTTATAACATTACCGTCCTTGGGAAGATTTCTCCGAGGTTCGCTCTTTGTGATAGGGTTTTCCCTCTCCATGAACCTTGTCTTTGCCAACTCAAGAGCGGCTTGGCTGGGTTTCATTTTCGGGGCTTTTTTGATGCTTCTTGCGAGGTACAGAATTTATAGAGTGTTCCTAAACAGGCTGGCTCTTTGGGCTTTGGTGGTTTTAACAGGAGCGGTTTTAGGGATAGTTCTTTACGGGGGTTCGAAAGACTATGAGAAGGCTTTACTTCAGAGAGAGTCTTCTAACGCCCAGAGAGTGCTTATGTTGAAGACCTCCTGGGAGATGTTCAAAGAAAAACCTCTTTTCGGTCACGGGTTTGGAAACTTTGAAAGTCTATACATGTATTATCAGGCGAAGGTAATAGAGAAGGAAAAGGAATACTCCAAGTATGTGGGCGGGTTTGTCAGCCACCCTCACAACGAGATAGCCTTTATAGCTGTCCAGAGCGGAGTCATGGGACTGCTGGGCTTCTCTTTAGTTTTCATCTCTTTTTTCAGAAAAATTTTGAGCTTAGGCATTCAGAAAGGTGGACTCTATGCGTCTCTCCTCATGCCCTTTTTAGTTCACGCTCTTGTTGAGTATCCCATGGAACTTTCCGTTGTTCATTACTTTACCTTTATCGTCCTGCTCTCTTTTATAAGCTCCCACGGTTGCACCGTGAAGGAATTGAAGATTGGCTCTAAGACCAGGGTATCTGCGGTTGCTGTGGCAACGGTTCTTCTTTTAATTGGTATATTCTGGTTCTCCAAGACCTTTGTGGACTATATGAGAATGACCCTCTTTACCGTAGAAGCCGAAAAGGGTAAATTCCGTCCTGAGCTAATAGAAGGGGCAAGAAAGAATACCTATTTAAAGAACTGGGCTAACGCTATTTACTGGATAGAGAAGGTAAAAGTTGCTTTGAAAGAGAAGGGCACCCACGCGGTAGAGAGTTTTATTCTCTGGGCAGAGAAAGAGAAAATCAGAAGACCCTTAAAGGAAGTGTTCTATCTTGAAGCGCTGGCGCTTTCTTTCCTTGGGGAAAGGAATAAAAATCTTACTCTTATGGACGAATCTATGAAGGTAGTAGAGGAGGGATTGAGATTGTATCCAAATTACATTGAGCTAAAGGAAGTTAAGAGTACGATTGTGGCAAAGGCGGTAAAGGTAATGGTAGATTATTACAGAGGTAAGAGAAATGAGTAGATCAAAAGGCTTTACCCTTATAGAGCTTGCCATAGTTCTGATAATCATAGGGATACTCCTGGGTTTCATACTCAAGGGGCAGGAGCTTATAAGGAACGCGCAAATTAAGGGTGTTCACAGGACTTACCTTGAGCTTGTCGCTGTTTTCTACTCATACTACGACAGGTACGGAAAGCTACCAGGGGACGACGATAAGGTTTCCCAGAGGTGGGGAGTGGATACGCTCTTCAACGGAGACGGGGACGGTAAGATAGAGACCGCGAACTTAGGAATCTTAGATTTCAAGTGTACGGACGCCACGAATACGGAAGAGTGCAAGGTGTGGCAGCATCTCAGGCTTGGCGAGTTCATAGCCGGAATAGGCAGGGAGAACCCAACCCATACCTTTGGAGGTCCCATTGCCGTTGGTTACATAACCTTTCAGGGGCTTACCTACCACTGGATAGGTTTTCAGGGGATTCCAACGGACATAGCCCGGGATGTTGACCTAAAGTATGACGATGGGCTCTTCAATTCGGGATGGATAAGGTCGGAAAATGACTACACTTCCACTGAGGGCACTACTACCCTGTACTTCAAGTTTAAGTGATGGGAAAAATATACGATTTTTATACATTCAGGAGGCTTGCATATGAGTTTTGACTTTCTTGTGTCCATATCCAGCTTAGTTACCTTTATTATGGGTATCTTTATAGTCGGGTTTATAGCTTTATATCCTCAGAGGAAACATATTCTAAGATAGGTAGCCAATGGCGCGTAAAAGGCTTGGAGAGCTTTTAGAGGAGCTGGGATATCTGACGGGTGACCAGCTTGAAGTTGCCCTTGATGTTCAGAAATTAAACGGAAAGAGTCTTGGAAACATCCTGATTGACCTGTCCTTCGTTTCACCCTCCGAGCTCGCCCAGGCAATAGCCTATCAGGCTGGGAAGGAGTTTATAGACCTCTCCTTATACTCTCCCTCCTTAGAAGCTCTGAAGCTAATAGACAGGCTGACCGCAAAGCAACTGGAGGTTCTTCCCCTTTCAGTGGAGGAAAGGAAGTTAAAACTTGCAGTATCAGACCCCTTCAACGTTAACATCGTTGACCTTGTTAGGAGAAGGACCGGTCTTGATGTTGAGATATACGTTTCTGACAAGGAAAGCATACTCAGAAGTATTGAAATTTACTACGAGCAGCTTGAAAAACCTCTTGAGGAGCAGATAGAGGATATCATTAAGAAAGCCTCAGCGGGCGAAGCAGATATACCTAAACTCGTTGACCTGATACTCAATGAGGGAATTATTGAGAGGGCAACGGACGTTCACATATCTCCCGAAACCTCAGCATCCCACGTTTTTTACAGGATAGACGGTGTCCTCCACCATTACTTCTCCCTTCCGAGAGACATACACCCCTCCATAGTTTCAAGGGTGAAAATCATGAGCGGCATGGACATATCCGAGCAACGTCTGCCTCAGGACGGAGGTTTCTCCTACACCTTTTTAGGTGAGAGCTACGATGTAAGGTCATCAACCCTCCCAACAGCCTACGGGGAAAACGTGGTCATGAGGCTCCTCCCCAAGAATCTCTCCCTCTTCAACCTAAGGAATCTTGGCTTTGAGGAGGATATACTCCAGGAGTTTGAGGAGGTCATATCAAAACCCTACGGTATGATACTGGTTACCGGTCCCACAGGTTCGGGTAAAACAACCACACTCTATGCTTCTCTCAGGAGGATAAATTCTCTGAGAAAGAATATACTCACCGTTGAAGACCCGATAGAGTACAGGTTCCCATTCATAAAACAGACTCAGGTGAACGAGAAGGCGGGTTACACCTTCGCAAGGGCTGTCAGGCACTTTCTCAGGCAGGACCCGGACGTGATACTGATAGGTGAGATAAGGGATGAAGAGACAGCTGAGATGGCAGTCAGGGCTGCTATAACAGGACATCTTGTTCTGTCAACCCTCCACACAAACGACGCCGTAAGCACCATACCCAGGCTCATAGACCTGAAGGTCAAGGAGTACATGGTAGCCTCCGGAGTGCTCGCCATATCTGCCCAGAGGCTTATAAGAAAGATATGTATGTTCTGTAAAGAAGAATACAGGACCACAAGGGAAGAGCTGAAGAGGTTCGGTTTTTCGGAAGAATCCCTTGATAAATACTTAGAAGGTGATGAGGTCACCCTCCACAGAGGGAGAGGCTGTGAACACTGCAGGGGAACCGGATACTTAGGGAGGCTTTCTGTGGTTGAGCTTCTCAAGATTGACGAGGAGATAGGAGACATGATAGTTAGAGGATACCCGCCCCTTGCCATACTTCAGAGGGCTAAGGAGAAGGGTATGAGAACTTTAAAGGAGGACGGGCTGCTTAAGGTCTTGAAGGGTATAACTACTCCCGAAGAGGTAAAGAGGGTGGTAGGCTGATGCCGTACTACTCCGTAAGGGCTGTTGACAACTCTGGAAGGATCGTAACCCGTACCATAGAAGCCGACAATGAAGTTCAGCTACTATCATTCCTTGATTTTCTGAGACTCACTCCTGTAAAGGTCTCCCCCAGACCCGAATTGCTGGGTAAAGTCCAGAAGGCTCTTCACTTCCGTCAGGTGAAGAGGAAAGACCTTGTAGACCTCTTTGAGAACCTACACCTCCTTGCCCAGTCAGGGGTTCCCTTGGGAGCCGGTCTCTGGGACCTGGCGGAGGATATGGACAACCCGGCTATAAAAGCCATGCTTCAGGACGTCGCTTACAGAATACAGTCAGGTCTCTCCATCTCCGATGCCATGGCTCGTTATGAAAACGTCCTTGGTCCGATAGCCGTGAATCTTATAAGGATAGGGGAGGAAACGGGTAGCCTGGACAGGGTCTTCAAGGACATATCTGAACACTACGCGAGGATTGAAGATTTTGTCAGCAAGGTGAAACAGGCTCTCATATACCCTGCCTTTGCCCTTGTGACCATAACGATAGCCCTTGTGTTCTGGCTGGTTTACGTGCTTCCCAAGCTGGCAGAATTATTCAAGGGTTTAAACGTTGAGCTGCCAGGTATAACCGTTGCCGTGCTCACCGTATCCGAATTCGTTAAGAGCTACATAGTCTTTATAGTTGTCCTTATAGCTATCCTATCCTTCTTATTCCTGTTCTTTAGAAGGAAGAACGAAAGATTCAGATACGTTACGGACAAACTTCTCTTATACTTTCCCATAGTAAACATGATTCTTTACAACTTCAACTACGCTTTCTTTTCTGAATACATGAGGCTCATGGTCTCTGCAGGGGTATCCCTGTATGATACACTGCTTGTCCTTCAGGAATCCTTCAACAACAGGGTGTTCAAGAAGGCTATGTCCTTTATGAAGGAAAAGATATCGGGCGGTAGCTCTATAAGTGACAGCATGAGGGAGACAAAGCTCTTCCCTTCCTTGATGATAAGGATGATAGCTGTCGGTGAAGAGGCGGGTGGGTTAGACGAGCAGTTAAATTACCTGGCGAGATATTATTACAACAAGCTTGATTACATAACACAAAACATAGCCAAAATTATAGAGCCGGTAATAATAATCACCGTTGGTCTCTTCATGGCGATAATAATGATAAGCTTGCTTCTACCGATATACGACCTCATATCCCAGATAGGTAGACAGTTCTAAACCTTCAACCAGCCTCTCTTTGCCAGAAAGTCCAGAAACACCTTAGCGTAATAAACGTTTGAAAGGAAACTGGCGATTGTACCTATGGCAAGGGTAGTGGCAAACCCCTTCACAGGTCCGCTTCCAAACTGGAATAGTATAAGAGAAGCCACAAGTAGGGTTATGTGGGTATCCCAGACAGCACTGAGGGTCCTCCTGTACCCAAGCTCTATAGCTTTTCTAAGGGTGTTCCCAAGTCTAAGCTCCTCCTTCACCCTTTCAAAAATCAGGACGTTAGAGTCAACGGCTATACCCATGTTAAGGATTATCCCTGCTATTCCGGGAAGGGTTAAAGTAGCACCCAGACCTGCAAGACCTGCCCAGAGGAGAAGCCCGTTCATGAGAATTGAAACGGTTGCCGAAACCCCTGCACTCTTATAGCGGGCTATGACTATCACAAGGAGGAGTATAAAACCAAGGATGCCCGCCTTTATCCCCTGCTCTATAGCATCCTTACCCAGGGACGGACCCACAACCTTCTCCTGAAGTATGTTGAGGCTGGTAGGTAGCGCCCCCGTCCTTAGGATAAGGGATAGGTCTCTGACTTCATCAGGGGTGAAGTTTCCCGTTATCTGCCCCCTGTCGGATATACGGCTTCTTATAACAGGAGCCGAGACCACCCTGTCCTCAAGCACGATAGCAAGCCTCTTGCCTATATTCTGGGAGGTGAACTCTCCGAATTTACTTGCAGCTTCGCTTTTGAGCTCAAAACCTACCGCAGGTGCCCCAAACTCGTCCTTAGTTATATATGCCGTTTTTAAGTCCGAACCTGATACTACAGGGACTTTATCAACCAGAAACCACTCTTTTCCATCCCTTGAAGGGAGTATCTCCGTGTTTTTGGTTAGTTTCTTCTCCAGCTCCTCTCTTAAAGGGGAGCTATCCACAACCAGCTTCAGCTCCAGAGAGGCGGTGCTACCAATTATCCTTTTAGCCCTCTCAATATCCAGGAAACCAGGAAGCTCAACAACTATTCTCTCCTTACCGAGTCTTGTAACCACAGGCTGGGCTACACCGAGTTTGTCTATCCTGTTGCGCAGAACTTCTATGGTTTGGTCAACTATATCCTTCTTTAACTGTTCAAGGTAAACACCGGTGAACTTTACCGAGAGTATCCCCTCTCCCATCTGTTCCACTGTGATTTCCTTCAAGGTTTCTCTGAGGGTATTAGCAATTGAAGGGAGTTCCCTCTCCTCCAGATACTCAACTTCTATACTGTCTTTGTGGGCTGTTACATCAAGAATCCTGAAATTTTTCTCCCTGAGGGTTTTATCAATGAATCGGGCTGTCCTCTCGTACTCGTGCTCAACAGCCCTGGAGTAATCAGGCTCAAGGACCATGGAGATACCACCTTTCAGGTCAAGACCAAGGTTTACGGGTTTATAAACAGCCACAGAGATAGACAGAAGGAGTAGCACAAGGAAACCGATAAGGTTGTAAGTCGTGTTTCTCATTCCCGCTAAATATTATAAGAGCTAAGAGTTGCTGGAAAGCATTTCCTTAACAATGAGCCCATGCTTAACTCCCCAGTCTCCAACCCTGAGTTTGTCCTTCCCAAAAACCTCAAGGACCTTTATAAACATGGCTATTCCTGGAAGTATAACTTCCGCCCTCTTATCCTCTATCTGTTTATATCTAACGCTCCTCTCTTTGTAGGGTATAGAGGCAAGGGTGTTGAACCACCTCTTCAGGGCTTCAAGGGTAAGCTCAGTACCGTGAATCTTTTTGGGGTCGTAGGGGTATATATCTTTCTCCAGAGCAGCCACCGTTGTTATGGTTCCACCGAGCCCAACAACCTCGTTAACCTCCCTTCTAAGGGGTGTTATTTCCCTTTCAAGGAAAGCCATAAGGCGGTTTATCTCCTCTTCAGTTGGTGGGTCATGTTTGAGGAAATCCTCAGTCAGACTGACTATCCCGATAGGGAGGGAGATTATGTCCTTTAGTTCCCTACCCTTCCCAAATATGAACTCCGTTGAACCTCCCCCCTGGTCAACGACCAGAAATTCCCCCTCTGGTTTTAGAGAGTAGGCAGTTGCAAGGAAGGAGAGCTCCCCTTCCTCCTGAGGTGATATAACCCTTATATCAATACCTGTTCTATCCCTCACCAATTTTATGAAGTCTTCTGAATTTTTAGCCCGCCTTAAAGCTTCTGTCGCGACAGCCACAACCTTATCAACACCAAGCTCTTTTATCTCTTTACTGTATTCCTCAAGGACGCGTATGGTTTCTTCAATCCTATCCCTCTGCAGTCTGCCGGTGTCCTTAACTCCGCTACCGAGGGAGGTGATGTAACCCTTCTCGCGGATTAAGTTTATCTGACCGTTTACAAGCTCCGCAACCGTTAAACGGACCGAGTAAGAACCTATATCTATGGTAGCTATACGCATGGGAATAGTTTATCCTTTCGGGCGCTTAATAAAGGGGTAGTTCCTGAGAACCCCTCTAAGAGACCTGTTCCTCACTCTCAGAAGCACCCCGTTACCCTCTCTCCTCTCATCAAGTTCCACGAAACACAGGGCTATACCCTTATCCAGGGTAGGGGAGAAGGTTCCGCTTGAGACCACACCTACGACTTTTCCGTCCTTCAGTATCTCATAGCCTTCTCTCGGAACCCCCCTTTCCAGGAGTTCAAGACCGAAGAGTTTCCTTCTTAAATCCCTTTTAAGCATAGCTTCCTTTCCCACGAAGTTCTTGGAAAGGTCCACAAACCGGTCCAGATTAGCTTCAAGGGGTGTTATGTCTTCTGAAATCTCGTGTCCGTAAAGGGGAAAGCCCGCCTCTATCCTAAGAACGTCCCTCGCACCCAGACCACAGGGTTTCGCTTTCTGAACGAGTTCCCTGAATAATTTAAGCCCCTCCTCCACAGGTGCGTATATCTCAAAGCCGTCCTCTCCTGTGTAACCTGTCCTTGAAATTATCGTGTCTCCAAAGGTTTTAAAGTGGTAATACCTAAGATTGGAGACCTCGTAAAACTCGCTGAGAAGCTTCTGGCTCTGCCTTCCCTGAAGGGCTATCTGAACCGTTTGCTGAGATAGGTCTTCAACAGGTAAGTATCTTCCGAGCCATTCCTTGACCTTATCCCTGTTGCCGGCGTTCACGCATATAAAGAACTTATCCTGGGAAAGCATGTAAAGGGTTATGTCGTCCTTAACACCTCCCCTCTCATTGGTCAGCAGGTTATACTGAACCTTCCCCGGTTTAAGTTTTTCCAAGTTGTTCGTAGTCAGCTGCTGGAGAACGTTAAACGCGTCCCCGGAGGATATCAAGAGTCTACCCATATGGGATATATCAAAAACCCCTGCCTCTTCACGTACAGCTCTAACCTCCTCTACTATACCTGAATACTGAAGTGGCATCTCCCAACCGTTAAAGTCTGTGAAGCGAGCTCCCAGCTCTTTATGGATTTCATAGAAGGGTGTTCTCATGAGGAGTATTTTAAAATCTTCCTTCATGAAAAGGTCTGATATTCCAAAGGTAATAGAAATACTTAAAGACAACTATGAAAGATGGGAAGCTCCGGTGGTTACCTTAGTGGCACAGCACACCCATGACCCCTTCAAGGTTCTCATATGTGCCCTTCTATCAACACGGACCAGAGATGAGACAACGGCGAAGGTATGTAAAAAGCTCTTTGAACGTGTAAAGAAACCGGAGGACATACTCAGCATCCCAATCGGAGAGATTGAGGAGCTCATATACCCGGTAGGTTTTTATAGGAATAAGGCAAAGCAGCTCAAAAAACTTGCAAAAACTCTGATAGAGGAGTTCGGTGGAAACGTTCCCGACAGGCTTGAGGACCTGCTAAGGCTCCCCGGAGTTGGAAGAAAGGTGGCAAACCTGGTGCTGGCAGATGGCTACGGCATACCCGCGGTCTGCGTAGATACGCATGTTCACAGAATAACGAACCGCTGGTGTCTGATAAAAACCAAAACACCGGAAGAAACGGAGAAGGAGCTTATGAAGGTTTTACCCAAGAAATACTGGATAGTAATAAACAGGCTACTCGTAGCCTTTGGTCAGAGGATATGCACACCCCTCAAACCCAGGTGTGATATATGCCCAATAGAAAGGTTCTGCGGAAAGTGCCTTTAACTGTGTCCTCCTCCTATCTCAAAGTCTTCCGGTCTTATATTTTCTAACCACTCTCTCAACCTCTGCTTCTCGTCCTCCTCTTCGGGTTCAGGAACACGAGATTTTTCTAACACTTCCTCCGCAACGAATATAGGAGCTCCAAACCTGAGGGCAACATTTATCGCATCACTCGGTCTTGAATCTATTATTAGAGTGTTGTTCCCATGGACTATATGTATCTCAGCGTAGTAGGTGCTATCCTTCAAATCATTTATTACAATTCTTTCAACGTTCCCTCCCATCTCAGTTATCACCGTCCTCAGCAGGTCGTAGGTCATAGGTCTGGGAGGTTCAACGTCCTGAAGCTTCATCGCTATACCGTTTGCTTCAAAGGCTCCTATCCATATGGGCAGTATAACTTCCTCGTTATCCTTTGCCTTTAGGACAACTATGGGCATCTGGGACACAGGGTCTAAAGTCACTCCGTGAACCACCATCTCTATCATCTCACCACCTCCATAAACTCACACTCAAGGTTAAAAGGGGAGGCGTTTGCCACCTTCACCCTGACAACCTTTCCTAAAAGCTCCCTTCCTCCTCGGAAGGTTGACCACTTATTCGTAGTAGTCCTGCCTATAAGCAAGCCTTCCTGTTTTTCCTCCTCAACGAGGACTTCCTGAACGGTTCCCTCGTATCTTTTTGCAAGCCTTGACATTATAGCCTTCTGGAGTTCAAGTAACCTGCCCATCCTTTCCGTCTTGACCTCGTCGGGAATCTGCCCACCCATATCGGCTGCGGGTGTTCCAGGTCTTGGAGAGTACTTGAAGGAGAATATCTGCTCAAACTCAACCTCTCTAACCACATCAAGGGTGTGCTCAAAATCCTCATCGGTTTCGGAGGGAAAACCCACGATTATATCTGTAGACAAGGCTATGTCAGGTACAGCCTCCTTCAGTCTGTTTATTCTTTCAAGATAAAATTCCTTCGTGTACTTCCTGTCCATAAGCTCAAGTATCCTGTTAGAACCAGCTTGAAAAGGCAGATGAAGAGCGTTGCAGACCTGAGGTATATCGGCAATGGCTTCTATGATGTCGTCAGTCAAATCTCTCGGGTGTCCTGTGGTAAATCGGATCCTCTCAACACCCTCTATCTTTGAGACCTGGTAAAGAAGCTCGGAGAAGGGAAGTGGATTTTCAAAGTCTTTTCCCCAAGCAGTTACGTTCTGCCCCAGCAGATGCATCTCCCTGACACCTTCATCAACAAGTTTCTTAACCTCATCAAGTATGCTCTCAAGGGACCTGGAGCGCTCCCTTCCACGTGTTCTTGGTACGACGCAATAGGTACAGTTTTTATCACATCCCTTTATCACGGTTACGTAAGCACAGTAGGGGTTATCTCTCTCAGTGGGGAATTCCCAAAGAGCATCCTCGTCCTCCGGAGGTGCGTCAAGTATAGCAATAGCCTTGTAACCAGCTTGCGCCTGGTTTATAAGTTCAGGCAACTGGTGCATATTGAAGGAGGAAAACATCAGGTCTATAGCGGGAGCCTTTTGGACGAGCTCCCATCCAGCCCTCTGGGCAAGACATCCTGAGACCGCTATCAGGGCATTGGGATTCTTCTCCTTAACCTTCCTGTATTCCCCTATATGGGAGAGAACCTTTTGGTCAGGCTTCTCCCTTATGGTACAGGTGTTTAAAAGTATAAGATCCGCTTCCTCCCAGTTATCGGTGGGCTCGTACCCAAGTGTACGGAGTATCCCCCTTATCCTCTCGGAGTCGTTGAAGTTCATCTGGCACCCGAAGGTCTTTATAAAGTATTTCTTACCCATAGTATATAATTTTGGGGCACGGCGAGTGGGTAAGCAAGTTTATTATTTAATACTTTGATTAAAGGGGGGTAGGTTAAATGAGAAGAAGTGTCTATATTCTCTTTCTTTTCTCCTTAATTATCCTGTCGTGTGCAAAAGTTGTTGATACGGGCAGGCGTAGTTTTGATAGCTCAAAGACGTATGCGGTCGTGCCCTTTGAAAACTACAGCGATACTCCGTTGGCAGGCTACAGCGTTGCCTCCATAGTGGAAGGAATCTTAAGAGCCAAAGGATTCAGAGTTTCTGAAAGAGTATGGAATTACAAATCTACAGACCCAACATCGGAGGAGCTTTCAGAGATACTAAAGAAGGCTAAAGATAATGCAGATTATGTTATATACGGAACCGTAAATGAATACAGGTATAAGACGGGGATAGACGGAGAACCGGCAGTCAGCATAACAGTATATGTTATCGAGACCTCTACGGATAAGGTGGTTTATGGGGCTTCTCTTTCATCAACGGGATGGGCACACGAGTCCCTCGGCACCGTAACACAGAAACTTTTAAGAGGAGTTTTCCAGTAAAGGATGGTAAATTTTCTTATACTTCTGGAAGTTCTCGGATTCGCTGTCGCTTATACGATAATTGGCTTCCTTCTGAGAAGGGAAGATCCTTTCTTTTTCAATACTCTTCTCTCTCCATCAATTCTCATATCTATGGTTCTGTCTCTTTACTATGGTTTCAGGGGAGGGTTGCCTTTTGTTGGCTTGCTCTCTTTAGCGTCCGTACTACTTTATGAGAAGTTCCCCATTCCGGAACTACTTTGGAATACTATCGTAGTCCTGATAGCTTCTGAGTTCAGGTACTACTGGTCAAGACGGATAAAAACTGCCGAGTTTGAAAGGGATTATCTACAGGAGCATATTGACAGGCTCAAAAAAGAGCTCTTCTTACTTAAGTTGTCCCACGACCAGCTGGAGTTTAACTACATAGTAAAACCTTACAGTCTTAGAAGAATGATAAAGGAGTTAAGGGAGAAGATGTTGATAAATAAAGAGGATAAAGCCCTCGTGGAGTTTTTCCTATCTATACTGAGTTATAACTTTCAGGTATACAAAGCGGGTGTATTTAAACTCGTAGACGATAAGGTAGATTACATCGCCGGTATAGGCGGTATGGAAAAAAACCTTGATCTTGAAAGTCCGCCAATAAAGGAGGCTATTGAATCGGAAGAAAGCTACTATCTTCCTCCTAAAGCCCTTAAAAAGGTACTTGAAGGAGAGGATGATACAGAATCAAGATACCTTGCAGTTATTGTTGCTTCTTCAGAAAGGGATAGGTATTTACTTGTGATCAAGGACATGCTCTTTGTCAATCTCAACGAAGAAGTACTTACCTACATCCAAATACTTATGCAGTATATTGTGGAGGATATCACCTTCGCTAAGAATATAGCCCCTCTGTACAAGAAGGAAAGCAGATACTGTGATTACGAGTTTGTAAAAGAGCTCTACAAGATGGCGGAGTTGAAAAGAAAGCTCGGTGTATTAAGCAGTATAGTGGTCTTTAGCTCTCAAAATCTGACGGAAGAGGACCTGTATGAGATTGAGCACTCCGTACGTTCGCTGGATTTGGTGTGCTATATCCCTACTAAAGGCTTGGTGATTTTCTTATTGCCCTTCACAGCTCCCCTAAACGCTAAGAGCTTTGCTAAAAGGATTCAGGACAAACACACCAATCTTGAACTCGTTCTGGTCCATGAAGTAAAAGAGCCCTCTCTTGAAAGCATACTTACAGAGGTAAGAAACAATGTTTAAAAATATACCGATAGCTACAGTTACGGAAATAACCGGGCTTCTTTTGGTCTTAAAATTCCATAATATACAGAGTGTATTACTTTATCTTGTTTTTCACGGGCTGGCTTCATGGTTAATAGCAATTGCCTTAAGGTTGCTGATTAAGCAAGAGTTTAGAAAAGGGTCAATCAGGACGTTTAGCTTCCTGATATTTCTGTCGGGACCGGCAGGATACGTTTTAGGACTAATGCTTTATATAACCCTGATGCTTAAGAGGAGAGTTAGCCCTGTGATATACGATAATGTGAGCCCGGAGTTACTCCCCGAGGTTGAGTTTAGAGGCAGAAAGCTGGGCGAGTCTTTGGGACAGATAAGGAATCCCGTTATGGTTCTGTATATGAGCAAGACATATAACCCTGTTGCCATAAGTTATCTCAAGGAATCCGTGGCGGATGAAGAGGATGAGGTGAGGCTCACAGCCTTTGCCACCCTGTCCCGTATAGAATCGGAGATAGTGGAGAGGATAAACCTATTTAAGAAAGATTTGGAAAAGGTAAAGGGGAAAAGGGAGCGGTTCGCCGTATTGTTTTCCTTAGCTGAGCTTTACTGGGAGATCGTTTACTTGAATATCGCCGATAGGGAGTTGCAGGAGTTTTACCTCGCGGAAGCCGAGAAGTATGCCCTTCAGGCTCTGGAGCTTAAGGAAGATCCCCGAATGGAGTTCCTGCTTGTAAGAATATACCTGCATAAAGGAGATTATGATAATGCAGCGGAACATTTAGAAAGAGCCGAAAGATTAGGTTTCCCTAAGGAAAGGTTGATACCTTACCTGCTTGAGGTCCTTTACAAGCGGGGTGATTTTAAGAGGATGTTTGAGGTGGTTAACAAGTTCAGGGGAATAATGCCCTCGGAACCCAAAGCCGCTTCTATTATAAGGGTTTGGATGTGAAGCTATGATAGACAAGGGTGAGAGGATAGACGTTCTATTCATAGCGGAGGGTACCTATCCCTATATAAGAGGAGGAGTGTCAACCTGGATACACCAGCTGATAACCGGAATGCAGGACATAAAGTTCGGTGTTCTGTTTTTGGGTTCCAGAGAGGAGGATTACGAGGGTATAAAATACGACCTGCCGGATAACCTCGTATTTCTAAAAAGCTTCTTCCTATTTTCAAAGCTGAGTCTCCCCCCTCCCGAAGAGAGGAGAGGTAAACCTCAGGTAAGGGAACTGATTACACTCTTTTCTAAGAGCCCGTCTCCCAAACTGGCTGATCCCGACTTTTACAGGGAGGAGGTTTCTTTTTCCGACTTTCTTTACGGGAAGGAAACATGGTATATGCTTGAGGAGCTCTACGAGAACTTAGATCCAGATATTCCCTTCATAGACTTTTTCTGGACGGTAAGGAACATTTTGACCCCTCTCTGGGTGGTCGTTAATGCCCTTGATAAGTTAAGGGATAAAGATATAGGAGTTGTCCACAGCCCTTCAACGGGATACGCCGGTTTCCTCGGAGCTCTCTTGAGGATAAGCAAGGGAATACCCTATATCGTTACCGAACACGGCATATATACACGGGAGAGGAAGATAGACATATTAAGTTCCGCACAAATTAGATCTGCCCGAGACTTCCTGATGGACAAATACGATATAGATATCGTTCGAAAGATATGGATAGACTTCTTTATCAACCTGGGCTACATATCTTACAGATCTGCCGACCGTGTTTACTCTCTTTTTGAAAGAGCCCGCAACATTCAGACAGAACTGGGATGCCCTCCTGAAAAGACGGAGGTTATACCGAACGGAGTTGACATAGCAAAGTACAGACCTTTGCGCAGGAAACCTGACGAAGATGTTCCTCAAAGAGTAGCTCTGATAGGAAGGGTTACACCAATCAAAGATGTGAAAACCTTTATAAAGGCTATGAAACTCCTAACCGATAAGCTTCCTCAAGCGGAGGGATGGATAGTGGGACCGGAAGACGAAGATCCTTCATATGCCCAAGAGTGTCGTATGCTGGTAAAAGCCCTTGGGCTTGAAGGTAAGGTTAAGTTCCTCGGTTTCAGAAAGCTTGAAGAGGTCTTCCCCACGATAGGTTTGACCACCCTGACCTCCGTTAGTGAAGGTATGCCCATAGTGGTTCTTGAATCCTTTGCGGCGGGTGTTCCGTGTGTTACCACAGACGTCGGTTCGTGTAGACAGCTTATATACGGGGGACTCAACGAAGAGGATAAGAGAATAGGTAAAGCAGGTGAGGTCGTTTCCGTTGGTAATGTGAGCAAACTTGCGGAAGCCTATGAGCGATTGCTCACAGATAAGGAATTGTGGTTCAGATGTCAGGAAGCTGCGGTGAGAAGAGTTGAAAACTTCTACTCTATGGAAACCTTTTTAAAAAACTACCAGAACGTGTATGAAAGTTTTTTGGGGGTAGGAAGTGGCAGGGATTTCCATTGAGCTTAAAAAAATTTTACAGAGGGAAAGTCTCTTAAATCTTCTGGCTGCGACCGGATACTCTGCGGTTCTGAGTGCCGGGAACTGGGTAATTGCAGTTGCATCCATATTTATATTTTCCTTAATCGCAAGTACGGTTGCCCGGGACCCAAGTATACCGATAATCTATCAGGTTTATATAACTTATACTGTCGCTCTGAGCCTTATAATTTCCGGACCGATTCAATTGATGTTCACCCGGTATGTAGCGGACAGGTTGTTTGAAAAGGAGGTAGATAGAGTTCTACCTAACTATTTTGGTGCTCTCTCCCTGGGCATGTTTATCTCACTGGTTATGGCAATGCTGGCTTCCCTTTACTTGTTCAAAGGAGAACCTTACTACTATCATCTCGTTTTCAGCTTTACCGTATCGGTCCTTGGAGGATTGTGGATAACAAACGCCCTCCTTACAGGGCTTAAGAGCTATAAGCATATTCTGATTTCCTTCGCAGTATCCTATCTGCTCACAGGTTTGGCGTTGATATTTACCGCAAGAATAAGTCTCTTCGCTACCTTTGTATCTTTTTATCTGGGTCAGTGTCTGTTGCTGTTTCTGCTTACCTACAGGGTGGTGAGGGATTACACCTCCGACAGGTTGTTTGAATTGGACTTTTTGAAAAAAGGGAGGTCTCATTATTCCCTTCTGCTCTCCGGCTTTTTTTATAACTTTGGTATATGGGCTGACAAGTTAGTTTTCTGGTTCAGTCCCTACACAGGAGACCCTGTGTTTGCAAACATAAGATCATCTGTGGTTTACGATATTCCTGTCATATTTGCTTACGTATCCCTCGTACCCGGACTTGCTATATTCTTCCTAAAGATCGAGGCTGAATTCTTCGCCGAGTATGACAACTATTACCGGGCTGTAAGAGAGTGGGGCAGACTTGAAGATCTTTACAGGCTCGGTAATAAGATGATTGAGGGAGCAAAGGCGACTTTTTATGAGACTCTCAGGGCACAAGGCATAGCCGTTATTCTAATTCTGCTCTTAGAGGAAGCGGTCTTTAAACTTTTCAAGCTGTCTCTGGTCTACATACCGATGTTCAATATCCTTCTTATAGGTGCTTTGCTCCAGCTTTCCTTTATGGTTCTATTCGCCTTGCTATCCTACTTTGATAGGAGAAAGGATATCCTCATAATAAGCGGTGTATTTGCCTCTGGTAACCTTCTACTCAGTGTGCTGAGCCAGATTCTCGGTCCTTACTTTTACGGCTACGGATACGCTCTATCCCTTTTGATCTCGTCGGTAATCGGTATGATTCTCGTGAGGAGGTTCTTAAGTGAGGTACATTACAGGACTTTTATGCTTGCTGATTAGTTTTACACTGAGCTTTGCTAACTCTCCTAAATGTGTTCTGTTCTTATATCACCACAAGATTTTTCCGGAGGAGATCCTACATACATACGACTGGATAATCTTGGATGCCGATTCGCCAATTATGGAAGTTATAAAAAACAAGAGCTTTTATTTAAGGAGAAATTCCAAGTTGATAGGTTACATAAGCGTTGGTGAGATTGAAAAGTTCAGGAATTACTACGAGGATATTAAGAAGTACGCAATAGGAAAAAATCCCGTGTGGGATTCCTACATCGCCGATTTACGTAAAGAAGGTTATGTGAACTATATTCTTGACGTTGTTGCTAAGCGCATAGCGGATAGCGGGTTTGACGGCTTTTTCTTGGATACTCTTGACTCATATAAACTCGCGGTAAAGCCCGAAGAGTATGTGGAATTTGAGAGAGCGGAAGTAGAACTTATAAAGAATCTGAGGGCAAGGTATCCGGACAAGTTGATAATACTGAACAGAGGTGAAGAGATACTTGAAAGGGTACACAACCTTATAAATGGCGTTGTGGCGGAGAGTCTCTTCCGGGGTTTGGGTAAGGAAAGGGAATACGGGGAGGTAACCGAGGAGGAAAGGGGTTATCTGCTTAAATATCTAAGCAGGGCAAAGAGTTACGGGCTACCTGTTGTTGTTATAGACTACGCTGACCCTAAGGATAGAAAACTCGCTAAGGAGCTGGTTTCTAAGATAAAGGCTCTCGGCTTTATCCCGTACGTTGCTGATAGAGAGCTATCCCGTATAGGTCACTCGGAGTGTGATTTGATTCCACGGAGGGTGATACTTCTTTACGACTCAAGTGTTTTTAAAGTAAGACAGGTTGCCGACGTTAATAGGTTAATTCAAATGCCCTTGGAGTATCTCGGCTTTATCCCTGAAATTTACGATGTGAACGAAGAGCTTCCGGAGGTTTATCCCGAAGCGGGCTATTTAGGAGTCGTATCTATGGGTATAAGCCACAGAAGTGTTAATCTTGACAGGTGGCTTTTAAAGGCGAAGGAGGAAGGTCTCAGGTTATTCTTCATAGAGGACTTTCCCTTTTCTAATGATGAGGTTTTTAAGAGTTTCGGTTTAAAGGTTGAGAGAAACAGGGACGTAGATCCTTCCGGTTTCAGGGTAAAAAGTTTCTACGAAGGTGCAGGATTTGAAGTACCGCTGATACTCAGGTATACGGACAGGTTGATTAAACCTATTGCGGGGAAAGCTCTTGTGGTGGCTCAGAACTCTTTAGGACAGGAGCACGTCCCCTTTGCCCTTACCAACTGGGGAGGTTATGCAGTGGACGGCTCCTTACTCAACGATGAAGAGCTCTGGGTTTATAACCCCTTTGAGATTTTCAGGATGGTGTTTTTAAAGGATCCTTTCCCGGCACTGGATGTTACGACGGAGAACGGCAGGAGGATACTTACAGCCCACATAGACGGAGATGCCTTCTTTGGCAACGCGGAGTTCTCGCCCAACAGAAATTTAGGTGAGGTAATAAGGGATGAAGTGATAAAGGCTTACGGAATTCCTCACACCGTTTCCCTAATAGAGGCGGATGTGGCTCCTTACGGATTGTATCCCGACAGATCGGAAAAGCTCCGGGCTATAGCTAAAAGTATATTCTCCCTACCCAATGTGGAGCCCGCCTCTCACTCCTTCTCCCATCCCTTCACGTGGCAAACGGACAGGTATTCGGAAAAGAAGCTCCAATACGGTTATAACCTGCCTGTAAAGGGTTACAGTTTTGATCCTGTCAGGGAGATAAAAGGTTCGGTTGAGTTTATAAATCAGCTTTTAGAGGAAACAGGAAAGAAGGTAAAAGTGTTCCAGTGGACCGGGTCTTGTGACCCTGATGGGGAGGAAGTGGAGCTTACTTACAAACTCGGTATTTTCAACGTAAACGGGGGAGATACAACAGTAACCGAAGCCGAGCCTTTCCTTAGAAACATATCTCCTATGGGAGTTAACTTCGGACCTTACTTTCAGGTTTACGCTCCTATTCAGAACGAGAACGTGTACACGAACCTCTGGACGGGACCTTTCTGGGGCTACATGAACGTTATACAGACCTTTAAACTCACGGATAAACCTTACAGGCTTAAGCCCATATCCATTTATTACCACTTCTACTCCGCTCAAAAACAAGCTTCCCTGAATGCTCTCAAGAGAGTTTACGAGTATGCTCTTTCGGAAAGGACGAATCCGATGTTCCTTTCGGAATTTGCCGCTCAGGTCTTAGACTTCAGAGAGACCGCTTTACTTAAGGAGGGGAATGGATTCAGGATAAAAAACTCCGGTCATTTGAGGACGCTCAGGGTTGACAGGAGTATGGGCTATCCGGATCTCAGGAAGAGTAAAGGCGTAATAGGCTTTTATGAAAGGGGCAACGATATATACGTAAACCTTGACGGCACCGGAAATTACTATCTGGAGTTTACAAAGGAGAAGGTGAACTGGTTCAATCTTGAGGAAACCAACGGGCAGGTTGAGTCCGCAAAGAGAGAGAACGGAAGGATACACCTCGCTATTAGGGCATACGTTCCGTTAGAGGTCAAACTGGATACGGGTCCCTGCAACGTAAGTATAAATGGGAAGAGGCTACCCTCGGGCTTGCAAACCTATAAAGGAGGTTACAGAGCTGAGATTGAAGCGGTCTGTCATTACTGAAATATTCCCTTTTAGGGAGTTTATAGCTTTTTTGATTGTTTTCATAGGTGTAATGCTGGCTCTCTTTCCGGGGTGGCGTATGAAAGAAATCCTTTCCAGCGATACTATAACGAACGTAGATCTTCGTATAAAGTACCTTGAAAGGGTTACAGAGTTCAGTAAGGAGCCGGATCTTCTCAGGGTGTTAGCGGAGAGTTACTTGATGAAAGGGGAATATTATAAAGCCATACGGGTAGCTGAAACACTTTCAAACTACAAAAATAAAGAGATAGAAGCCATTATGCTGATATACAGAATAAAAAAGACCAGCTTTTTTGCACTTAAAGAAGATGAAGAAAGGAGAGCCGTCCTGAGTGATATAAGGAAAACCCTCTATACTTTGGCGAATAAAAGTGAAGATATAGAGATACTTAAGTTCGTTTACAGAGAAGGTATTTCCATGAACTTGCCAGGCGTTTCCCTCTATGCGGCTCAGAAGATAGCAAAGAAAACTGGAGATAGTAATTGGGTAGAAAAAGTGGTAGAACTCGCGGTCAGTATGGGTGAGTATTCAGTAGCACTTCCCTTTATAGACATTCTTGGAGAGGAGAGTAAGAAAGGGGCTCTGCTCAAGTATAGAACCCTATTAGAGACAGAAAATTACGGGGAGGCGCTGGGTGTTCTTACAAAGCTTTTACAGAAGTATCCCGATCTGCGGGATAAGTACATAAACGACATTCTGTGGTTATCTGTAAAAGTTAAGAGGGATGTGGGTTTTCTACTGCTTTCTTTAATAGAAGAGGCGAGAGGTGAGAAAAGAAAAGCCCTTATAAAACTGGCAGTGAACTATGCTCTCGGAAGAAAGAATGTGAATCTGGCAAAGAGGATCATAAAGAAATATGCGACCGCTTACGTTGAGGACATTGAATTCACCAGTTTTATGGTCAAGTCGGCGCTTGCCACAGGAGATTCCGCTTTTGCGGGGAACATAGCCGAAAAAGTAGCCAAGAAGATGGGGTTGTTGAATGGTTAGGTTGCTGATACTTGTGCTTATACTGGTGACCGTATCTTTCGGAGAGGTGTATTACTGCCTTCAGCTCGCCAGCTCTGAACACCTTAATGACCTGAAGAGCGTCTTCCCCCTCGTGGAAAACTACCCCGATGCGAGGATAGAACTGATAAAGGGTAAGTACACTATAAGGGTCGGATTTTTCAACACTAAAGAGAGGGCAGGGACTCTCCTAAAGGAGATCCGTCGCTTCAAAGAGTTCCGCGATTCCTTCTTGAGAACATGCCTTTATAAACCGGAGAGGATAGTTCTTTACGGAAAGGGTGGTGATATGAACGATCTTATGAAGCTGCTCCTGTCCGCCCTGATAGGCTCTGGAAAGCAGGAAGAGGCAATCAAACTGGCAAAGAAAGGAACACAGCTCTTCCCCCAGGATCCCTTTTGGTGGGATAGGTACGCCACGTTACTTATATGGAATAACAGGAGTAAGGAGGCTCTAGAACCAACTCTAAAGGCTTATAATCTGACGGGAGATAAGAAGTATGCGGAAAGAGCCTTTTCCTTAGCCCTTTCTCTGGAGAGATACGATATAGCTGAAAAGTTGATAGATGAGGTGAAACCTTCGTACAAGTTAGCCCTTGAAGTATACAAAGGGCTCGGTGAAGTTGAAAAGATAATAAAGCTCTTAAGAGCACAGGAGGATAAAGAGGCAAAGCATCTTCTTGCTGAGATACTTTTTTATACGGGTCAAAAGAAAGAGGCTCTGGAAGTTATCGAAGAAATTGAGAACAGGTACGGTGTTGATACAGCGCTCGTTTTGCTAAAAGCAAATATCCTTTACTCCGAAAAAAGACACTGGGAGGCCTATAAAACTTTGAAAGCCCATGCGCAGAAGGAACCTAAAGAGGGAGAATTTTGGGAAACCTTCTCGGACCTCGCATGGATGCTTGAGGAGTATGAGGATGCTTTAAAAGCCTCCTTAAATCTTATAAGCACAGGTGAGGGGAGGGCGGAAGATTACGAAAGAGCTTCCCTCGTGCTTTCCCGCAGAGATCCGGAGAGGGCTCTCCGGCTGAGCCTTGAAGGATGGAAAAAGTTTAAAATCCCTTCACTGCTGGAGACAGCCCTGAACATAGCCTATAAGAGCGAGATGTGGGACACCATACTTAGCTTAGCTGAAGGGGATAGTGAAAGAGAACTAATGCTGAGTAAGGATTACCTTTTGATCTATTACGTGAGCGCCTTATTAAAAACCGGCAGGAGAGATACCGCTTTTGAAATTATGGAAGACAGATTAGAAAAGGGCTTCTCTCCAGACCTGCTCACCTTCTACCTGTACACCCTTCTTGATATGGATAACCCTGAGAAACTGAAGACCGCCATTCGTAAATTTGAGCGGTATTCAACCCTACTGCCGGAACCCTTTATATTTGCTTACATCAAACTTCAATACGGTAAAAAAGCTATGGATCTCTATAGAAGGGCAGGTATGGACGACAAGCTTGTTCTTGCAGAGATTTTAACTGCTGTCGGTAAGGAAGACGAAGCAAGAAAGATCAGACATAAAGAGTTCCTCAAAAGGACTGAAGTATTAAAAAAATCCCCGGTCGTTGCTGAAGATTCCGATTTCATGCGGGATTATCTGTATCTGGCTTCCGAGTTCCTGAAGTCACCCGCTTATGAGAGGCTTCTGTTTGCTTCCCAGAGAACCCTGCCCTCCGATGTATGGAGAGAGGTCTACCTCTCCTACCTTCTGAGTAAAGGAAGGTACGATAAGGAACGCCGGCTGGTAAGATTCAGGGGCTATAAAGAAAAGGCGTGGATGAAGCTCAACAGGATGCTTCACTACGAGGAAAGGTATGGGATTAAAAATTTGCTTTCGGAGAAGAAGGACATCCTGCCGAGAAGGGATAAGGTTGAGGCGTACAGAAGGTTGTTTGCGTATGAGGGAGCGTTGAACACCGCCTTTGCGAGCCTTGAACACAGCCCCTACGATTATCGTCTCTACAAACAGCTCAGAGATCTAACTATGGAACATGGCAATAACATGGGAGTCTCTGCAGGCTTTCTCAGCAGAAAAGGTTATTCGGAAACAAGAGAGACGTTCCACCTGATACTCAGAGACCTACAGCTCGGGTGGGGAGCAGAATTGGGTGCAGATGTGATGTTTCCCCTCAGTAAAGACAGCGATGTGGTGAAATACGCACCCGAAGGTTTTAAGGTAAGTGCAAAATTTACAAAGAGGTTTGAACGTAGCCGGTTTGACCTGCAATTAGGTGTGTTCAAAAGATTGAAAGCTAATCCCTTTGTGATTGGTAGTTACGAAACTAACTGGCTTAAGAGGACTTCCGTGACCTTCACTACAGGTATCAATACTGAGACATACGAGACCATATATCTTTACCTTGGGGGTGTAAAGGACTTCCTGCGGTTGTCCGCTTTCCATAACATCACGAACAGGGTGGGTCTATCTCTGGAACTGGAGGGGAGTAAATTTCTCTCCTCTGATAGAACGGAGCTCGGTAAGGGGGCTTCCTTCACCTTATATCTGGAACGCTGGCTAAGGCTTAACTATCCGGACATTAGGATACAGGGATACGGTCAGTTAGCAAACTACTCCTCGAGTGGAAAATTGGGAGATACCGTTTCCGTATTACCTGACCCTTCTTATCAGGTTCTCCCTGAAGACTATCTGGCAGCCGGTGTTGGCGTCTATATAGGTTACATAAACAAGGAAACTTACACGAGGGTTTGGAGACCTTTCTTGGGCGTAGATCTGGGAGTAAACAGCCGGTACGGAATCCTCGCCGGACTTGAGGGTGGTTTGGGCGGAAGCCTGATAGATAGAGATCACTTTACAATCGGATTTAATGTTAATCAGAACGCCGGTGGCGTAAAGGAAACACTAACAAACTTAAGACTTGATTACAGAAGATGGTTTTAAATAAAAACTATGTTCTACGAAACCATAGACGATATAACTGCAGACGCTGGAATAAGAGTCTGGGGGAACTCACTGGAGGATGTTTTCTGCAAAGCGCTCCTTGCGACCTTTAACGAGATGACGGATATAGCTACGGTTGAGAAAAAGGAAAGCTATGAAATACAAGTCCGTTCTCCGCTACCCTTCCTCCTTGCGGACCTTATAAATGAAGCGATTGTCCTACACGAAAGCAAAGGTTTTGTTGCCTCCGAATGCGAGGTTTTGAAGCTGGAAGATGACAGTGTAAAGGTAAGACTTAGGGGAGAAAAGTTTGACCCTCAAAAACACCCATCCAAACTTGTGATAAAAGCTGCCACATACCATAGATTAAAGGTAGCCAAAGAAGGAGAGAGATACGTTGCAGAGGTAATCTTTGATATATAATACCTGCATGGACATACTTGAGATAATGGACATACTGCCCCACAGGTATCCCCTGCTGCTTGTTGACAGAATCACCGAATACGAAGAGGGGAAGAGGATAGTAGGGATTAAGAACGTTTCGGTGAACGAGCCTGTGTTTCAGGGACACTTCCCAGGATTCCCTCTCTTTCCCGGGGTTTACGTCCTTGAAGCCATGGCTCAGGTCGGAGGGATACTTATGATAAAGTCTCTCAATTTAGAGATAGGCAAGTATGCGGTTGTTTTCGCAGGTATAGATGATGCCAGGTTTAAAAGGCCTGTTTTCCCTGGAGACCAGCTCGTTATGGAGCTTGAAACCCTGTCTTTAAAGAAAACCCTCTCCAAGATGAAGGGAACAGCCACCGTTGATGGTCAAGTTGTTGCCGAGGCAGTTCTTTACGCTGCTGCCAGGAAACTTGAAGAGGTCAAAAGGTAATCACCTGTACCATAGCTCTTTTGGAAGAGGCACTACCTTCTCCCCCTCCTTAAACATAAGGAGATATTCCCTTACAAATTTTTCCTTGTAAAACTTTGGATTTCTTTTAACCCTTGAGTGGACAGCATTCAGGATTAGGTTTCTGCCCCTCTCCACCTCAATAAGCTCGGTAAGCCTGTTGGAGGCGAGCTTTAACTGGACCACCCTCTTCAAGTTAAGGTCTGAAAACACAAGATTTGTAAGCGTATTAACCAAAGATAGGATAAGAAAACCGTAAGCTAAACGCTTAATTAGTAAGGAATCTCCTGAATTCCTCTTTACCCCAGAACCTTGCTCCATAACCAAGCTCTTCTTCTATTCTAAGAAGCTCGTTATACTTTGCAATTCTATCCGAACGAGAAGCAGAACCAGTCTTTATCTGTCCTGCGTTCGTCGCAACGGCAAGGTGTGATATGAAAGCGTCTTCTGACTCACCGGAGCGGTGGGATATAACAGCTGTATAACCGTTCTCCTTAGCGAGGATTATAGTATCCAGTGTCTCTGAAAGAGTCCCTATCTGATTAAGCTTCACCAAAATGGAGTTGGCTATACCTCTACCTATGCCCTCTTTAAGTATTTTTGGGTTTGTGGTGAAGAGGTCATCCCCAACCAGTTGAACTCTTCTGCCAAGCCTTTCTGTTATCTCCTTCCACCCGTCCCAGTCGTTTTCCGATAGAGGGTCTTCAATGGAAATTATCGGGTACTTATCTATAAGCTCCTCATAAAAGTCAATGAGTTCTTCGGAGGTGAGCTCCTTACCCTCCAGTGTGTATTTGCCCCTCTCATAGAACTCCGAAGAGGCACAGTCAAGGGCTAAAAGTATGTCCTCTCCAGGTTTGTAACCGGATTTTTCTATCGCAAGTAGGAGAGTATCAAGGACCTCTGTCGTTGAGCTCAAATTTGGGGCAAAACCCCCCTCGTCACCCACGTTAGTTGAGAATCCTTTATCCTTGAGAACCTTCTTTAAGGTGTGAAACACCTCAACTCCAGCCCTGAGAGCCTCCTTAAAAGAGCCTCCGCATACAGGTGCTATCATGAACTCCTGAATATCAAGAGGGTTATCAGCGTGAGCCCCACCGTTTATAACGTTCATAAGAGGGACGGGGAGCCTACTCCCAAACTTTCCTCCGAGGTATTCATAGAGGGATACGCCCAGCTCCTGGGCACTCGCCCTTGCAACAGCCATACTAACAGCCAGAATCGCATTCGCACCAAGCCTGCTCTTGTTCTCCGTTCCGTCCAGCTCTATCAGTGTTAGGTCTATCTCCCTCTGGTCCAGAGACTCCATACCGCACAGTCTCTTGGCTATCTCGCTGTTTATGTTGTCAACAGCCTTAAGAACGCCCTTCCCGTGAAACCTCTTGGGATCACCGTCCCTTAGCTCAAGAGCTTCTCTTTCTCCTGTTGAAGCCCCACTGGGAACTATAGCCCTTCCGACAGCTCCACTTTCCAAAACAACCTCAGCCTCAACTGTTGGATTTCCCCTTGAATCAAGAACCTCTCTTCCGTGAATCCCAACTATCGCTGACATGGTTTAATATTTTAGCCTAAATGTTTGAATCTTTAGAGCTGTGGGCAAAGAACCTCGTTGAGCATTACGGTTATATAGGTATATTCCTTATATCTTTTTCTGAAAGCATCGTTCAGCCGGTCCCCCCTGACCCTTTCATAGCTGGGGGAACTGCCCTGGGGCTCAACCCGCTTATCGCCTCCTTAGTGGCAACCCTGGGAAGCGTTCTTGGGGGACTTACAGCCCATACACTGGGGTTAATATTTGGAGAACCTCTCACTAAAAAGCTTTTAGGTGAAAAAAACTTCCTGAAAGGGGAAGCCTTCATGAACAGATACGGCGTTTTCGCTGTCCTTCTGGGAGCTTTGACCCCGGTTCCTTTCAAAGCTATATGCTGGCTCGCAGGGATATTTGAGATGCCCAGAATTCCCTTTTTATTAGCCGCCTTCATTGGCAGATTGCCGAGGTTCCTGGTCTTTGCCTATATGGGAAGTATGTTCGGATACTGAAAGGATAAAAGCCTTTACCGGCTTCCATGCCTGCGTTTAAACTTTTAGAAATGCTTGATAGAAAGCTCTTCTTCTTTGGTGGAAAGGGGGGCGTAGGGAAAACAACCCTTTCCTCTGCCTTAGCCCTTGCACTTGCGGATAGAGGGAGAAAAACCCTCATTATATCAACAGACCCGGCTCACTCCCTATCGGATATCCTTGGGGTTAAAGGTGAAGGAATCTTTCAAGCGTTACCCAATCTATACGTTTGTGAAATTGACCCCTATGAGGCTGTTAGAGGTTATATGAAGAAAGCCCTTGAGAGTATAGAGCCTCTGGTCAATGCAGAGGTGTTTGACCAGATAAAGGAAGCTTTTCATAGTATTGAGGAGACACCAGGAACGGAAGAAGCTGCAACTCTTGAAGAGCTGACCAAATTAATACTGGGACATTTCGGGGACTACGAACACTTCGTCATAGATACGGCTCCAACGGGACATACCCTCCAAATGTTAAAAACTGCAAGCAGGATCGGTAGATGGCTTGAAGAGTTGCTTAAAAGGAAGAGAACAGCCCAAAAGCTCTGGTCTGCAAGCGGTAAAGAGAAGGAAGACAGAGCCATTCATATCCTTGAGGAGAGGAGGAAGAGGTTCCTTGCCTTCTCTGAGCTCCTCCTTTCCAGGAAAACCATCTTTTTCCCGGTTCTAAACCCTGAAAGATTGCCGATAGAGGAAACTTACAGAATGGTAAACTCCCTTAAGAAATTAAGGGTAAACGTGGGGGCTATCATAGTTAACAAGGTGCTTCCTCCCGCCACAAGGGATGAGTTCTTTACCATGAGGAAAGAACAGGAGAAGGAGTATATGAAAGAGATTAGGGAAAAGTTCAAAGAGTTTCCTATAGTTGAGATTCCCATGAAGGAGAAGGATATAGAGGGAGTAAACCAGCTCAGGGAGGTTTCGGTAGAACTTGGAAGGAGGCTTGGAATATGAGCATTGCACTTCTTGGTTTGGGTAGATATGTGGAGGAGATAACAGAGATAGTGTCCCAGTTTTCAGACGTTATCGTGGTTGAAAAGGAAGGAGAGAAACTCAGGAACTTCCTTGAGAAGGAAAAGGGCATTGAAAACCTGAGCGTTGTTCCTGGAAGCGCAACAGACCTTGAGCTGTGGAAAGATAAGATAAACCTTGAAGAGCTTGAAGCGGTCATATCCTTTTTAAATGAGGAAGACACCCTTACAATTGCAAGGGTTCTCAGGAAAGCCTTCGGCTTTAAGGGGACGTTCATATTTGTTGCTAAGGAAAGACCTGAAGGCAAAGAATTCAAGGAGCTGAAGATAGAGCTTGTATCCGTTCCAGACGTGCTCGGGAATATTCTTAAGAACCTACTCAAAGGGCAGGGAGTCGTAAAGTATCCGGTAGGTATAGGTTTGAGGAAGGGGGAGGTTGCAGAAGTTCTGATAACAGAAAGCTCACCTGCGACATACATGAGGCTTAGCGAGCTCAGACTAAGGAACGTGAGGGTAGCTCTGATTTACAGAGAGGGTAGCATAATACTCCCAAGAACCGACCTGAGGGTTCAACCCAACGATAGACTTTTGATAGTAGGCGAACCCTCTCAGATAGAACTCTTCATAAATATGGTCACTAAAGGTGTTCCAAACTTCCCACTCAAGTGGGGTGTGAAAGGCATAGCCTGCGGCGTTTCGGGCGAAGAGTTTGATTATGTAAAGGAGAGGGTTAAGGTAAGGGAATGGATTGAAGAGGATTGCTCCCAGTTGAAGGCTTCAGAAGAGGTTGGTCTTTACCTCCTGCAGGATGAAAGGAGTTTCTTTGGTGGGTCCACAGTGGACAGGGTGTTTACAGAGCTGAGGTCTCCATCGTTGATACTCAGGGGTTCACATCCTTACGAGAACATCCTTGTATCGGCAAACACCGACGCCCTTGGATTCCTCTTACCAAACGCTGTTGATTTCGCAAGGCTTTTTGGGAGTAAGGTTTTCATACTTTTCGTAACAAGCATTGAAAAGATGATGACAAAAGAAGAAAAGGAACTCCTTGAAAGCCTCAAAAACTTCGTTGAGAGGATGCGGGCAACTGAAAACGTGGAGATAAAACTTATGAGGAAGGAGGGAAACCCGGTAAGAGAAACCTTAAAGCTTCTGAAAGGTAACTTTAACCTTCTTGCTGTAGGTTACACCCCTGGAAGAAAGTCAGGCTTCTTTTCTCCCTATACACCTCATGTTCTTGCAAGGAAGACAAAACTTTCAACCCTGTTGATACCGGAGGTGTATCTTGAGCGCTGAAATGCTTCTGCTGACCGTATTCGCCGCTGCATTCACGGCACCCCTATTTTCCCGCATTCTGAAGATGCCCGTTCCTGTAGGGGAGTTGATATTCGGTCTCCTGCTCGGACACATCCTGGGCTCTGGTCAGGAACTCCCAGAGATACTAATGTTCCTCTCGGAATTCGGCTTCCTTATCCTTATGTTCCTCGCAGGACTTGAGGTGGATTTTAACCTTATTGAGAGGATAGAAACTAAACTCCTTTTTATATATTCAGGTTATGTGTTTTCTATTTTCATTGTAGCTCTCATACTTGCTTACATACTGGGGACGGGAATACCCACAGCAATAATACTTTCTCTCATCTCCGTAGGATTGATGGTAGCAACTTTAAAAGATATGAAGATGCTGGAAACACCCTTAGCCAAGAGGGTTCTCATTCTGGGCGTGATAGGGGAAGTAGTTAGCCTCTTTGCCCTCACCTTAATGGAAAAGGTAGGGCACTTCTCAGGGTGGATTGCCATCTTCAAAGAACTTGGAGTGGTAGCCCTTTTCTTCCTGCTCTTCTTCCTGGCTTTTCGTCTCGTAGGACTCCTTATATGGTGGTTTCCCGAGATAGTCAGGAAGCTAACCTACGAGGAAGACCCAAGTGCCATAGGGATAAGGTTGAGCCTTGCCCTTATGTTTACAGCCGCAGTTCTTGCCCACATAGCGGGTGTTGAAAGTGTCCTGGGAGCATTTTTAGCAGGCATGGTATTTTCCTACTTCATAAGGAAGAAGCATGACCTTGAAGAGAAGCTGTCTTCCATAGGATACGGGTTCCTGATTCCGATCTTCTTCATAAAAACAGGCATGGGAATGAACCTTACAAACCTTGACCTTGACCTCCTCAAAGAGGTTGGACAGGTTCTTCTGGTTATGCTCCTTATAAGGTTACTCCCCTCCCTTTTACTCATACCGGGAGGTTTTTCCCTGAAGGAAGCTTTCCTCTCCTCCGTTCTCCTTTCCTATCCTTTCACCCTGATGATAGCCGGTATTGAAATAGCGAGACTTTCTGGACTGATAGACGAGAGAACGGGAGTGGTTCTCTTCCTTGGAGCCGCCCTCTCCTCCCTTCTATTCCCCTGGGGGGCTAAAGCTTTTATAAAGGTGTTGAGATAGTGAGCAGCTTCTTCCACCTTTAAAATATTCCCATGCTCTTTATCGGTGTGGATACAGGAGGAACTTTCACGGACTTTATATTCTTCAGAGAGGGGAAGTTTAAAGTCCTTAAGGTCTCTTCCACACCTAAGAACCCAGCAGAGGCTGTTCTCATTGGTCTTGAAGAGATAGGAGGCGAGGGCAGAAGGATAGTTCACGGCTCTACCGTTGCCACCAACGCCCTCTTAGAAAGAAAGGGAGCAAAGACAGCCCTGATAACTAACAAGGGCTTTGAAGATGTAATTGAGATAGGGAGGCAGAACAGGGAAAGACTATACGATCTACATTACAGGAAGCCTGAAACCCTCGTTCCCAGAGAGTTACGTTTTGGGGTGGGGGGAAGGATAAATTACAGGGGTGAAATTTTAGAGGACCTTGAGGAAGCAGAGGTAAGAAGTATAGTGGAAAAGTTAAAGAGTTCCGGAGCTGAGTCCGTTGCGGTCTGCCTGCTCCACTCTTATACGAACCCAGTGCATGAAATGGAAGTGGGTAGAGTTATCAGAGAAGAGCTTGGCATACACGTCTCCCTATCCCATGAAATACTCCCTGAGTTTAGGGAGTTTGAGAGGACTTCAACAACCGTGGTAAACGCTTACGTTTCCCCGAAGATGGAAGGATACATATCTTACCTAGAGAAGAACCTGAAGGAAAAGGACAGCCTGAACATAATGCAGTCCAACGGAGGGATAATCTCCTCTGAGGTTGCAAAAAGAGAAGCCGTGAGAACGGTCCTCTCCGGTCCGGCAGGAGGGGTTATAAGTGCGCTTCATATAGGAAAGCTCACGGGCTTTGAGAGACTGATAACCTTTGATATGGGAGGAACATCAACGGACGTTTCTCTCATAGACAAAGCCCCAACCGTAACCACGGAGACAAAGATAAACGGGCTTCCCGTAAAGGTTCCAATGATAGATATACATACGATAGGAGCGGGCGGGGGTTCCATAGCCTGGATAGATGAAGGCGGGTTGCTGAGAGTTGGACCCGTAAGCGCTGGAGCTGAGCCAGGACCGGTATGCTACGGAAGAGGAGGGAGGGATATAACCGTCACGGACGCAAACCTCTTTTTAGGAAGGCTTGTGCCGGACTATTTCCTGGGAGGTAGGATGAAACTGCACCCTGAGAGAGTTAATGAGCCTTTAAGGGGTTTGGCGGGGATGTTAAATACTTCTCCCATAGAGCTTGCCCATGCAATAATTGAAGTTGCAAACTCAAACATGGAAAGGGCTCTCAGGAAGGTCTCCGTTGAGAGGGGTTACAACCCTGAAAACTTCTCTCTTGTAAGTTTTGGAGGAGCCGGAGGACTGCACGCGGTTTTCCTTGCTAAGTTGCTCGGGATACCGAGGGTTATCGTACCGCCCAATCCAGGTATATTCTCCGCTATGGGCATGCTTCTGGCAGACAGCGTTAAAGATTACTCCCTCACAGTTATGCTCAAAGGCTCAGAAACGAATTACCTCTCTCTGGAAGAACTATTTCAGCCCCTAATTGAAAGGGCAATTGAGGATATGGAAAAGGAAGGCTTCACAGCAAACGATGTGCTCCTTGATAGATACCTTGACATGAGGTACACAGGACAATCCTATGAGCTCACTGTACCCTTCAGTGAAGGGTATGAGGAGACTTTTCACAGAGAGCACAGGAGGTTTTACGGATACAGCCACGATAGGGACACAGAAATAGTGAACATAAGATTAAGGGCACAGGTTTCTACCCCAAAGCCTGTTATTCCAAGTTTTGAGGAGAAAGCTCCAGAAAGGAATCCGGAAGCCCTGCTCGGTAGTACTAACAGCTTCTTTGAAGGCAATACGGTGAAAACGGAAGTTTACAAAAGGGAAAGCCTCAGGTGGGGCAACAGGATTTTTGGACCAGCTATAGTTGTGGAGTATTCTTCAACAACTGTGCTTCCTCCCGGTTCAAGCGCTGAGGTGGATAAATTCGGTAATTTAATTGTAGAGCTGTAAATTTTTTTGACACTGTGTAAAGTTTTTTAACATTACCTTCAAACCGTTCAATTTCAGCACTTTTCTCTTTTAAACCTGTATCCGAATGTAAAAATTTTTTACAAACCTGGGGTGTTTTTAAAAAACCCATAAAGCTTAAAATGTTATATCTGCCAATAACTTAGAGTTTTGGCACAAAAATTGCACATATATTTTCAGCATGATAAGGAGAGCCTTTCTACTCAGCCTGTTTCTGATAGCTGGTATCACCTTCGGTTCCGATGGTGAGGGGACGAGTGAAGGCTCAAACCTGCAAGGTGTAAGAGACCCGATACTTGATGAGGTATTTGCAGGGTACGAGCAGAGGGTTTATACCGTATCTGACTCAAAGATAATCCTGTGGGACGAAGCAAAGAACCACAGCATGAGAGGAGGGACGGTAGACAGGATTGAGATTGAAATCAAGCCTTAAGGAGGTGTAGATATGAGGAGAGGAGGCAAACACATGGCACCCGAGTAGCTAACGAAAAAAAGAATAAAAGAGGCGCCGGAGCGCCTAAGAGAGCCTTTCTACCAAAAAAATTTAAGAGCACTTTAAGGAGGTGTCAATCATGAGTAAGAAGTTTTTACTTTCAGCAGTATTCTCAGCGGGAGTACTCAGCGCCGGAGCGCTGGCAGGAGACATGCAGGTCCTCAACGAGGAAGAGCTTGAGGACGTATCAGCACAGGGTCTTCAGGTAATTGAAAACGACAACAGGCAATTTGCAGAAATAAACGGACAGAATAACAACCTTGACTCTGTCCAGCTGAATGACAATGCTCAGCTTGAGGCTCAGGCTGGAGGAATAATAAACGTTGCCAAGACAGCCCTTAACGCAGCAGTAAACTTGCTTGCCGATGGACCCGAGCCTGGACCCAAACCACCACCCCAGAACGGAGATACCAAATACTTCAACTATTACTTCTCTCAGACAAACGTTCAGGTTGCTATGAATCACGTAAACACGGCTAACAACGCAGATGCTGAGGAAGAGCTTGCTATAGCAGGAAACCTCAACAAGGAAACCCAGTCCATAGATAACAACGGAAATATCAGGGAACAGGACAACAACAACAACTCAGTGCAGCTCAACGACAGCGCTCAGTCCGGTGCTTCAGGGCTCATGATAGAGAACGCAGCCATATCTGCGGTGAACACAGGTATGAACATCTTCGTTGCGGGTGATGTGGATTCAACGGAAGGACATCAGACCAACACCCAAGTTGCTAAGAACATGGGCAACTATGCTGAGGCACAAGCAGGTGATCAACCCATTGCAGTAGCTGGTAATGCGGAGCTTGGTGTTACCCAGAACATAAACAACCAGTACCAGTCAGAAGGCGAGCCCAACAATATATACGACCAGGACAACAACAACAACTCAGTGCAGCTCAACGACAGCGCCCAGTCCGGTGCAAGCGCCGTTTCAATGCTGAATGTTGCAAACTCAGCCTACAACAGCGGGCTAAACGTAATGGCTATGGCTAACCTTTCCAACTCCCTAATGACTCAGAACAACTCCCAAACTGCGGAGAGCCATGTAAACGTTGCGAGTGCGGAAGCTGATAACGGTGTAGCTCTGGCAGGCAACCTCAACAAGCAGACTCAGAACGTACATAACGCGGTAGCTGACGATTTCGTTGGCTTGGGAGTCATAGAGGAGCAGGACAACAACAACAACTCAGTGCAGCTCAACGACAGCGCCCAGTCCGGTGCAAGCGCCCTTGATATGACCAACTCGGCGGTCTCAGCCGGAAACACTGGTATGAACGTAATGGCCGCAACGACCGTGTCAACATCCGAGATTCATCAGGGTAACTATCAGAGTGCAAGGAACTTTGACAACGAAGCGAGAACCTACAATGGAAACCCTGAGTCAGAAGATATAGCGGTTGCCACCAACGCTGAGATTGCGGGTGAGCCCGGTCAGTACGTACACACGGTCCATGCCACTATTGGGGATCAAAATAACAACAACAACTCAGTCCAGCTCAACGATGATGCTCAGTCATCAGCAAGTGCTCTTTTCATGACCAACATGGCTCAGTCGGCTGTTAACTCAGGTCTCAACCTTCTATTTGTTGACGGAAATGTAGATGACAGCACGGTTTCCCAAACCAACGAGCAGTTTGCCAGCAACCACAACAACTATGCAACGGCTAACGCCCTTGCAGTTGCAATTAACTTGAACAAGCAGAGACAGATAATTGAGAACTGTTTCTGTTCGGACCTTTCCCAGACGGACCAGGACAACAACATGAACTCTGTCCAGCTGAACGATAACGCTCAGTCCTATGCCTCAGGATGGATGATAGTGAACGCCGCAACCTCTGCGGTCAACAGTGGAACCAACCTTGCGGTAGTGAACGGTGTAGTCTCAGGTTCCTCCGTAACCCAGACCAACGTCCAGACATCTGTGAACTTCTCCAACCAGGCATCGGGCAACACAGCTATAGCTGGAAATGCTGAGATAGGGTCACTCTTTATACCCATAGGATTCTGAATACTTGCATGGGGGGTGCCCCTTCCCCCTTTTTTTTCAAACGGAGGAGAAGATGAGAATTACAACAGCGACACTGCTTCTGGTACTAACGACATTTTTGGGCATTTCTTCAGCGCAGGAGAAGTTTATTGTCTCCTTTGGGGACGGAGGCTTCAAATCTTACGAGCTCATTGACAGCACTTGCTACGTCTATACGGTGAAGTACCCCAAGGAGGAGAAGAGACTCCCCAAAATTATGAACGACCTTATAGTGTCCAGTGCCATAAACGCCCAGAGGCAGTACAGCAAGAAAGGAAACGCGCTTATAAACATGAGGATATCTTGGCAGATTGCTGGGAAGGAGCTGATTATCTATCAGGTCTGCGGAGATGTCGTGAGGAGGAAATAAAATGAGACAGTTGATGTTACTTTCGGCTCTCCTGACAGTCTTGCTTTTATCCTTCCCGAAGGCGGGTGAGATTCAGTATCTGTCCGACAGAGAGCTTGATGAGGTACATGCCCAGGGGCTTAATATAATAAACGGCGCTGTAGGAGACATAATCAACAGCACGCTGGGGAACCTTGTACAGAACATAAACATAAAAGACTACATTGATATGAGCGGTTCCGTGCTTATATCGGACAACGCCCAGTCAAACGCCTGGAATCCGGTAAATGCTTCAAACTCAGCGGTAAACAACTCCTACAACATATTCATAATCATTGAATCCTCACTGACCAACCCAACCTTCAACGTAAACACAGTTCTCAACGCTATAAACGGGAGCACGCTGCCATGAGGTGGCTCCCCTTTCTCTTTCTTTTTGTTATAGGATGCTCCCACATGGACCCAAAGTCGGGTATGTACTTACCACTGGGAACATATACAGGTGTAGCCACTTCTGTGAAGGTGAAGGTAAAAACTGCGCAGGAGCTTAAGTTTACAAATGTTGTCAGACAAAAGCTTGACTACAGTTGCGGTTCTGCCACGGTTGCAACTATTTTCAACTACTACCTGGGAGTCCCCGTAGAAGAGGAGAAGGTTACCCACAGGATGTTTGAGATAGGGGACAAGGAGAAGATAGCTCAAAGGAAAGGTTTTTCACTGCTTGATATGAAAAGATTCGCAGAGAGCTATAGATTTAAGGCTTACGGCATAAAAACGGATATAAAGGGACTTGTAAAATTGAACAAGCCCGCGATTGTCACCGTTGTCATAGGGAACTACAAACACTTTGTCGTGTTCAGAGGTGTCTATAAGGGTAGGGTGTTCATAGCAGACCCAGCCTTCGGGAACACCATTCTCACACCAGAAGAATTTGAGAGAATCTGGTACAAAAACATAGCCCTTGTGATAGAGCCTAAAGAGGGGAAAACTGACAACAAACTCGCAATAACAGAAAAGGATATGCAGACGGTAAGCGCAGGTTATCTGAGAGGTGAGCTTGTTCATCAGATGCTTCCAACTTACAGATACAGCACAGACTTTTAAAGTTCTATAAAATTTAGGGGGAGGTTGATATGAAAAGAGTATGGGGAATATTGTTTTTTACCCTGTTTTTGACAGGGTTTTCCTTTACCCAGGAGACTGCAAACCAGAAGCCGGAACAGGCACTCACACAGTTTGAGAGAGACTACGTACTTTTAAAGGGTGGACAGTTTGAGTTTGAAGAAAACTTCACCTACACTTACTATTCGGCAAACCAGATTTTCCTGGAGAGCTTCGCCATACTTGACCCCGTTTTCCTTACGCTGGGGAAGTTTGGTATACAGACCGCTAAGAGGAACATCTTCATAAACACCTTCATGCTCAGATACGGGATAAGGGATAACTTCCAGGCTGAGGTCAGTTTGCCGATAGTTTACAGATATGACATGGTAGGTGTCCCAACAGGTACAGGGCAGTCAACGGGAGACAAACACATGGAGAGGTTCGGGTTTGGAGACGTAGCCCTTGGTGTGAGCTTTCAACCAGTGAAGGAAACCGTAAGCAGACCGGCGGTAATACTGAACCTCGGGGTAAAGACGAAGACCGGTAAAAGCCCCTTTGATATAGACCCGAATAACGACGTTCCAACGGGAACAGGTTATTACTCGGTCAGAGCAGGTATAAATCTCATAAAGGGCGTTGACCCAGTTGTGGTGTTCGGGGGGTTAGGATACATATACAACATTAAAGAGAAGGTGAACAAAACTGTTAAATCAGATCTAAACGGTGACGGTGATACCGAAGATGAAGGGGAAACCGGTTTCCTTAAGTACGTTTACCCAGGGGATACGATAAACCTAAGCCTTGGTATGGCTTATGCCATAAGCTACACCTTCTCCCTCTCAACCCAGTTTATACAGAACTACACCCTCTCAACATACATAGACAACGGTACGGGGAAAAAGAGGGTTCAGAACTCAACGCTAAACTCGGCTCTCTTCAAGTTTGGGGCAGGCATGGCTGTGTCACCTTCAGTTCCAGTAAGTTTTGCAGTTTACATAGGACTTACAGAGGATGCACCTGACTATATGGTTGAGCTAAGGATACCTATAAAGTTTTGACTTTGTGTAAAGAAGACTTACATTCTGTAAAGAGTGTTTACACAGGATTCGTTAAGCAGACACATACACTTGCGGAATAGTGTAAACATCCTATACACATGATAAAAATAGCCCTAAAAGAAAAGCCTTTATTAGCAACAGTTTGCTACTGGCATGAAAATTGCACATATAACACCAGGAGGTAAAACATATGCGCATGGATATAGATAGCCTGAGAAGAGCCTTAGTTGTTGTATCGGTAGGAGTTTCCCTTTACTACCTTATCTGGAGACTCGGTACCTTGAACAAGGATGCCATGTTCTTTTCCCTTCTTGTTTACGGAGCTGAGGTTTACGGATTCTTAGCAGGCTTGATGTTCTTCTTCATGGTTTGGAAGTTTCCAAAAAGAGAACCAAAGTCACCAAAGGCTGGTTTAAAGGTTGACGTTTACATACCAACCTACAACGAAAGTCCTGATATACTCAAAAAGACCATACAGGGAGCCCTCGCCATAGAGTACCCTCATAAGACCTACGTCCTTGATGACAAGAACAGACCGGAGATAAGAAGGTTGTGCGCGGAGCTGGGATGTGAATACATAGCCAGGGATAAGAATACGGAAGGGAAAGCCGGCAACCTTAACAACGCACTTCAGAGCACTGAAGGAGACTTCATAGCTATCTTTGATGCCGACCATGTCCCTGAACCGGACTTCCTGCACAAGACCCTCGGATACTTTGAGGATGAAAAGGTAGCTTTCGTTCAAACCCCTCAGGATTTTTACAATATAGATTCCTATGAGCACAGGGTTGCAAAAGGAAAGTTATGGCACGAGGAGTCGCTCTTCTATAAGGTGATACTTAGGGGTAAAGACAGGATAAATTCAGCCTTCTTTTGCGGTAGCTGCGCAGTCATAAGGAGAGAGGCTCTTAAAAGCATAGGCGGTTTTGCCACAGGAACCGTGACGGAGGATATCCACACAGCCATAAGGCTTCATGCAAAAGGGTGGAAGTCGGTGTACCACCCAGAAACCCTCGCTTACGGAGTGGCACCCTCAACTTTCTCTCCCTATAGAACTCAGAGAGAGAGGTGGGGAAAAGGTGCTATGCAAATTCTTTTCAGCAAAGAAAACCCAATTTTTAGAAGGGGATTGAGTCTGCCTCAGAGGATAAGCTACCTTGCCTCTATGACAACTTACTTTGACGGTTTTCAGAAGGCGATATATTACACGGCTCCCGCAGTCGTCTTACTTACTGGGATATTTCCCATAAGTGTCGGCTTGAAAGAGTTTCTACCTGTATTCCTGCCCCACATACTCCTATCCCTGTGGGCTTTTGATGAGATGTCAAGGGGTCATGGAAAGTTTCTGCTCCTTGAACAGTACAACATGGCAAGGTTCTTTACCTTTATAAAATCGGTCTTTAGCTTCCTAAAAAGGAAGACAGGATTCAGGGTAACCAGTAAGGAAAACGGAAGGGAAGTACCTTTAAGGGAAGTTCTGCCACAGCTTGGGGTTCTCAGCGCTGGAGCAGTGGGTATTCTCTACGCCCTCGTGAACTTTAAAGTTCTTCCAAACAAGGACCTTTACGTGGCAAATATGTTCTGGGCTTCTTTGAATACTGGAATAGCCGGGGCATGTCTGTTCTGGACCTTACACAAAAGACACCAAAGGGAGAGGTTCAGGTTTCCGGCGAACTTTCCTGCCATAGCGAGAATCAAGAACACTCATACAGCCGTCACCGTTGAGGACCTCCACGAAAGAGGCACAGCGCTCCTATCTCAGATAGGCTTTGAAAGGGGTGAGAATATAGAGGTACAAATTAGTTTCAAGGACAGGAAGCTTAATCTCAAAGGGGAGGTTCTGTATTCAAAGAAGATAGAGGAGTCAGGACTCTTTAAGCTTGGTGTCAGATTTAACAACATAACCCCAGAGGAGGAAAAGGTTATAAATCTCTTTAACTTCCGCTTTCTGCTTAAGAAGTATATGGAAAAACATGATAAGCCCTCAAACACTCCGATATCCCTCGTCGTCTCCTATCTAAAAGAGAAACGCCCCAAGAGAAGAACCAAGAGACTGGAAATCCATAGACCGGGTCTTGTGTTTGTGAACGGAGATTTTGTTCCCTATACAACGGAGGATATAAGTGAACAGGGATTAAGGATACTGACCTACAAACCTATAGAAAGCCGTTATATCTCACTAAAGGTCGTCAGTGAGGGCGAGGAAAGCCTCGTGAACGGAGAAATTCTCTGGTCAAAGGAGATAAATTTTTACGGCATAAAGGCATACAGATACGGAGTAGTTCTGGTGCAAAGACCAAGCTATGACTTTGGAGTACAGGATATGCAGGTAACAACCTGATAAGGAGAGTAAATCGTGAGAAATTTTATAATCGTCACCGCATTCTTAGTTTCATGCTCTTACGCTCAGTCTCTCAGTTTTTTATCAGGCTCTGAGGCTGATACAAAAGGGCAGTCATACTCCTACGTTGGTTTAATGGCTGAGAAGTCAGTTAACTCAAAAACGTCACTTCTTGCCAAGTTTTGGGGAGACTATCTGGTCTATAAGTTTGAGCAAAACGGTACAAACGTGAGAGCTGAAGCACCTGCCTTTCAACTATCAGGAGGTGTAAAGAGAAGGTACAACGCATGGAGTTTTACCCTATGGGCAGGCTGGGAGAGAAGGGATACCGATGTAAGCCCGAATATACCAGGGGTTGAGGTCAAAGGTATGAAGGATAGCTTACTTGCCCAGATAGAAGCTTACGGTAGCCTTGGAAAAGGCTATGGGGCAGACTTTATAGCAAGCTACAGCTCCGCCACCTCTTACCTGTGGTCAAGGGCAAGGTTGAAAAAGGAACTTAACAGAAGCTTAAATATCGGTGGAGAGGTCATAGGTCAGGGGAACAAGGACTACAGCGCCATTCAAAGCGGACTTATCGTAGAGTTAAAGTTTTATGGTCTGTCCTTAGGGTTGAGAGGCGGTTATAAGAATAGCTCTAAGGGAAACAGTGCCTACGCAGGAGTTGAGCTTTACTGGGGATTCTAAAGGAGACCGTACTTTTCCATAAGTTTGTAGATGGTGGGTCTGCTCACACCAAGCATAGAAGCCATCCTGCTTATATTCCCCCCGGTGATCCTGAAAGCCTTTTCAACCAATTCCCTTTCAAGTTTTTCAACGTGCTCCTTCAGGTTGAATATACCTTTACCGCTTATATCCTTTGAGAGCTTTTCTACATCTATGTCAAGGTCTCCAGAATCAATGTATTTCTTATCAGTTAAGACTATAGCCTTCCTGATGGTGTTTATGAGTTCTCTTACATTTCCGGGCCATTGATAACTCTTTATAAGCTCAAGGGCGTCATCGGTGAAGCCCAATATCTCTTTACCCTGCTCTCTTGTAAATTTTTCAAGAAAGTACTTTGCCATAACTATCACATCGTCCCCACGCTCCCTTAGGGGTGGAAGTTCAATGGTCAACACCTTCAGCCTGTAGTAGAGGTCTTCTCTAAACAGACCTTTCTCAACAAGCTCTTCAAGGTTTCTGTTTGTAGCAGCTATTACCCTAACGTTCGCTCTAATCCTGTCAGTGCCACCTACCCTTTCAAAGGATAGGTCTTCCAGAAATCTGAGGAGTTTGGCTTGGAGCTCAAGGGGAAGCTCTCCCACCTCGTCTAGGAATAGAGTGCCTCCGTCCGCAACCTCTATCTTACCCCTTTTCTGCTTATCAGCTCCTGTAAAGGCTCCCTTCTCGTACCCGAAGAGCTCGGCTTCAAGGAGCTCCTTAGGTATAGCTGCACAGTTGATAGCTATAAAGGGTCCATTCCGGCGAGGGCTCTTCTCGTGAATAGCCTTTGCTGTAAGCTCTTTCCCTGTTCCCGTCTCACCGAGTATCAAAACAGGATAATCCGTAAGGGCATACTTCCTTATCAGATCAAAGACCTTCTTCATACAATCGCAGGTACCTATAAACTCTACCTTCTCTTCCTGGCAAATCTGTCCCTTTATCAGGTCTGGAACTTTACCGGACAGTATATCCCCTAACTTTATACGTCGGAGAGCCTTTATAAGGTCAACTTTTGTGAAGTCAAGAGGCATATGACAATTTGGGCACTCTACATCATCATCATCATTAACCTGGGATTTACAGTACGGACAGGTTCTGCTGTCCTTTATGCGGGTCGTTATTATACGTCCGACCGTCTTAGAAAGGAAGGAATCATCCTCATTGAAAAGAACCACACCCCTAATGCTATTCTCTTTCCTATATATCTTCCCGTTTAGGGTTGCTTCACTGCCGTTAAACTTTATCCTAAGTTTTACCCAGTCTTTATCTTCACATTCCTCCCATCTCTCAAGGCTGAACTTAACACCAAATAGAGATATGTCCTCCCCAGAAGCTTTAAGCCACCCATTCCTGCATTTTACATAGATTACCCTTTTAAAGGGAATTCTTGGGGCTAGTCTCATATACTTACCCCCCTCTCTAACTATAATTTAGGTCTTTATATTTAAATTATATGATATATAAGTGCATCATATATGTGAAAATTACCATCAAATACGTAAGCCGTTGAGCGTTGAGGATAAATTGGGTTATAATTAAGAACTCCCATTAAGGCGGGTAGCTCAGTTGGGAGAGCGCCGCCCTTACAAGGCGGAGGTCACGGGTTCAAGTCCCGTCCCGCCTATACCCTGATGCTCTCAATCCAGTCCCAGTTATCCTCAAACCACCTTACCGTTCTCTCAATGCCTTCCTCTAAAGAGGTTTTTGGCTCCCAGCCCAATATATTTTTCGCTTTTGTTATGTCCGCCCATGTTTCTTTCATGTCAGCCTTGTGAAACTCTCCAAAATTTATCTTCGCTTTCCTACCTGTGAACCTCTCTATAAGCTCTATCATATACGTGAGCTTATGAGGAGTATTATTTCCCAGATTTATTATTTCATAGCCCTTTACGCTTAAAGCTTTTACAGTACCATTGGCAATGTCATCCACGTAGGTAAAGTCTCTTACCTGTGAACCGTCCCCGTAAAGTTGTATGGGTTCCCCTTTCATAACCCAGTATATAAATCTGAAAGGACTCATATCTGGTCTGCCCGCAGGACCGTAAACGGTAAAGTACCTGAGTACAGCCACATCTATACCGTAGAGGTAGTGGTAGGTATAGGAGAGAACTTCGGCAGCTTTCTTTGAAGCTGCGTAAGGTGATATGGGTGTGTTTACGGGTAGCTCTTCCTTAAAAGGCATCGGCTGTCCCGCATAAAGGGATGAGGTTGAAGCGAGAACAAATTTTTTTATGCCCTGTTTTTTCATGAGCTCAAGGAGGTTAAGGGTGCCTGCAACGTTGGTGCTTATGTAAACGTGCGGGTTTTCCATAGAGTACCTTACTCCTGCTCTGGCAGCTTCGTTTATAACCGCATCAAACCTTTCGCAAGAAAAGAGTCTTTCAAGCGCTTTGTAGTCCTCTATGTCTAACTCATAAAACTTAAAACCCTCTCTATTCTCAAGCTGTCTTAACCTCCAGAGTTTTACACTCGGGTCATAATAGTCATTGAGATTGTCAACACCCACAACCTCGTATCCAGTATCCAGAAGAACCTCGCAGACCTTCCAGCCTATAAAACCGGCGCTACCTGTAACCAAGACTTTCATGAGAGCTGTATTATAGCTTATAATCATAAGGTATCATGAATATGGTAAGGCTTCAGCTGATATACCCGGAGGAGCTTGTTAAGGAGCCCGTTCTCTGTATGGTATGTAAAAACTTTGATGTGGTTTTAAACATAAGGACAGCGAAGGTTACCCAGGATACAGGCATACTTACAGTGGAAATGGACGGTGAAGCTGAAGAGATAGAGAAAGCTATAAAGTTCATTGAGGAAAGGGGTATAAGCGTTCAGCCCATAGAAGGTCAGATATTTATGGAGTAACCTCAATTGAGGTTAAGGTAACCCCGTAAACTCTTTATCTCATCCCTAAGTTTTGCAGCCCTTTCAAACTCCCAGTTCTTTGCCGCCTCCCACATCTCCTTTTCAAGTTTCTCAATTCTCTTTATAAGGTCTTCTTCAGTTTTTATACCTCTCGGAAGCTTTATGGGAAGCTTGACGTAATCAAGTTCCTCAAGAGCAAGCAGCTCCTTTATGGGTTTCACTATGCTCCTGGGGGTTATGCCATGCTCCTGGTTATATCTCTGTTGCTTGCTTCTTCTCCTGTTTGTTTCCTCTATGGCTTTTTCTATTGACCTTGTAATTCTGTCAGCGTAAAGGATAGCCTTTCCATTTATATTCCTCGCAGCCCTGCCGATGGTCTGTATAAGCGAGGTGTAGCTCCTAAGGAAACCCTCCTTATCAGCCTCCAGTATAGCAACCAGAGATACCTCCGGAAGGTCAAGTCCCTCTCTGAGGAGGTTTACACCAACAACCACATGAACGGAGCCCTCCCGAAGTTCCTTCACTATCCTTGCCCTCTCTATAGCGTCAAGCTCAGAGTGCATATAGGTGGCTTTAATTCTTCTTTCGGTTAAATAGTCAGCCACTTCCTCGGCGAGCCTTTTTGTGGTCGTGAGTACGAGGGCACGCTCGTTCCTCCTAACCCTATCCTGTATCTCCTTGACGAGGTCTTCCAGCTGGTTCTTGGTCGGTCTCACTTCAACCTCTGGGTCAACAAGACCTGTAGGACGGACTATCTGCTCAACTATAACCCCGTGACTTCTCTCTATCTCCCAGTCTCCAGGAGTTGCAGACACGTATATCACCTGGTTTATCCTCTCAAGGAACTCTTCAAACTTCAAAGGTCTGTTGTCAAGGGCTGAGGGGAGTCTCCAACCGTACTCAACAAGCTTTTCCTTACGAGACCTGTCACCGTTGTACATCGCCCTTATCTGGGGTACAGTCATATGGGACTCATCAACGACGAGGAGAAAATCCTCTGGGAAGTAATCCAGTAGCGTAAAGGGTGGCTCTCCGGGTTGACGTCCGTCAAAATACCTTGAGTAGTTCTCTATACCTTTGCAGTGTCCAAGTTCCCTTATCATCTCTATGTCGTACATGGTTCTCTGATAGAGCCTCTGAGCCTCAACATGCTTACCCTGTCTCCTGAACCAGTCAACCCTCTCCCTCAGGTCTCTCTCTATCTCCTCAAGGGCTTTCTCAACCGTAGGTCTGGGGGCTATATAGTGAGACGCCGGGAAGAAAGAGACCTCGTTAAGTTCCTTTATCTGATGTCTGTTTAGGGTGTCCAGTAGGACTATCCTCTCAACCTCATCGTCCCAGAGCTCTATTCTGACCGTGTAGTCCTCAGCCTCCGAGGGTATTACCTCTACCGCATCGCCCTTAACAGAGAAGGTGGCTCTCTTGTAGGCATAATCGTTCCTCTCGTACCCCAGCTCTACAAGTTTCCTCACAAATTTGGTAAGATTCAAAGCGGAACCTTTACTGACCCTTATCCTCATACTCTCATAATGTTCTGGTGAGCCAAGACCGTATATGCAGGAAACGGAAGCAACCACTATAACGTCCCTTCTCTCTAAGACAGATATAGTTGCTGAGTGTCTGTATCTTTCAAGAACTTCGTTTATGCTTGCATCCTTCTCAATGTACAGGTCTTTCTCGGGTATGTAAGCCTCCGGCTGGTAGTAGTCGTAGTAGGATATGAAGAACTCCACTGCGTTGTCCGGGAAGAGTTCTTTGAACTCTCTGTAAAGTTGCGCCGCAAGTATCTTGTTGTGAACCACCACAAGGGTAGGCTTATTGTAGTTAGCTATTACGTTGGCTATAGTGTATGTTTTCCCTGTACCCGTGGCTCCAAGGAGAACCTGTTCCCTTACACCCCTCTCAAGGTTATCCAGTAGCTCCTCTATTGCCCTTGGCTGGTCTCCTGCAGGCTTGAGCTTGGTCTTCAATTCAAATCTTCCGGGGACGGTCTTCATACAAGATAAAGATATACCCTTCAGGGCTGACAGGAAGTTTTATTTCAGCTTGAAGGTTGGACAGTTCATAATTTGAAAGTGAATGGCACCCCCAGCGGGATTTGAACCCGCGTTTCCGGCGTGAAAGGCCGGCGTCCTAGGCCAGGCTAGACGATGGGGGCAGCCTATAAAGACAGAGGAGTATTATAAGCACCTGGCTTCTTTGTGTCAAGCATATTAAATCTTGATTATACTATTGAAATCCTATGGATAAGCTGAAGGTTTCGGAGATATTTAAAGTTGGGGACCAGTATGACATAGTGACCAAATACAAAGAGATTCCTGTAAAGGTCCAACTGAGATTAAAATGGGTTGACAACGAGGGGAGGCTCTTGGGATTTGATTGGGGAAAGACCCACATAAGGGCAGCCTTCTCAACCCTTGACCCGGTTTACATAAGACTATCTTCAAAGGAGTACGCTCAAACACAGGTCTTTAGCAACCTTGGCAAAGAGCTTGTTCTTACGTTGGAAAACTTCGTTGAACCTCCGGAGTTCATCAAAAGACACTCCGTTCGTGTTGAACCTGACGACAACAGACCTGTGATTGTTGAGCTGACCTTTGATGGACACAAGTTTGAACTCCCGGTAAAGGATATAAGTGAAAGGGGCATAGGATTGTCCTTGAAAATTGACGAGAACAAAGAGTTTGTAAAGTTTTTGCAGGATAGTATAGAGGAGCTGAAAGAAGACGAATCGGTAGAGTTTCCCCTAAAGATACACCTGCCAGAAAACGGTACCGCAGTTGGCAAAGGTAGATTGAAGAATGTGGTTGGCTTGGGTAAAGACATTTACGTCCGTCTTGGTTTTGAGGTTGATTTTCCAAAAGAGGAGCTTACAAAGATAAGGAGGTACGTAATTAACAGACAGAAGGAGATAATACAGGCTCTGAGGTTTATTGAATGAGTCTCACATTCAAGCTCGCACTCAGGTACCTGCTGTCAGTTAAAGGCAGCACTCTTCTTATAACGTTGATATCCTTTCTGGGGGTCTTCCTGAGTGTCTGCGCAATATTGCTCACGCTTGGTGTGTTCACAGGATTCCAGGACTCGTTAAAGGAAAAGATACTCTCAACAGCACCCCACGTAATCGTAAGCGTCATAGGAGAGGCAGATTTAGAAGGTATAAGGAGGAAAATTGAGAATGTACCCGGTGTTAAAGACACTCTTCCCTTTACACTGTACAGCGCCATACTCGGCAGGGAAGATAGACTTCAACCTGTTACAGTTAAGGCTGTAAACTACAGGGAAAAAGCTTTTAGGGAGCTTGTAGGTAGCCACCTGATAAGGGGTGAGCTTAAAGACGTTGTTATAGGAAAGGGTATTGCAGATGTTCTGGGTGTATCTCCGGGAGGTTCAGCTGTCCTTATATTTCCCACAGGTATAAGGACACCCACAGGATTTATACCCAAGACTAAGGAAGTTTACATAGGTGGTATATTCCAGACCGGTGCTTACGATAAAGACTTCGTCATAGCCTACATGGATGAAAAGGAAGCCAGAGCTTTCTTTAAGAGGGGTATGCGTTTTGAAGGAATTGAGATTTACATACATGATCCTTACAGGGCTCAGGAGGTTAAAGAGAACATAGAAAAGCTGATAAGCAACGAGCTTGTGCTTGTCCGCTCTTGGATAGACCTGAATAAACCCCTCTTCAATGCTCTTCAGCTTGAGAAGTTAGCCCTGTTCCTGATACTGCTTCTCATGGTTTTGGTAGCCTCCTTCAACATAACGAGCCTCCTGTTTGTAAAATCTAAGGAAAAGGTAAGGGACATAGCTGTCTTAAAGACCTTCGGTATGGAAAGTAGGGGTATCCTCAGAATATTCATCTCCGTAGGATTGAGTATAGGCTTTGTAGGCGCCACATTAGGTGTTATCGTATCCTTTGTACTCGCATACTTTATAAACGAATACAGGCTTATAAGGGTGCCTGAAGAGGTTTACATGATGAGTTACATACCCGTTCATATAAAGACCCTTGACCTCGTTGCAACCTTTATGGGAACCTTGCTTCTATCTTTCTTCTCTTCCCTTCTTCCTGCCTTCAGAGCGGCAAAGGAGAATGTGGTCAATATACTGAGGAATGAGTAACATGAAAGAGATAGTCAGAGCGGAAAACCTATGGAAGGTCTATCCTGATGGCACTAAAGCTTTGAGAGGGGTAAGTTTCTCGGTAGGCAAGGGCGAGTTCGTGGGTGTCATGGGTCCTTCGGGCTCGGGAAAGAGTACCCTCCTTCACCTCGTGGGTGGACTGGACAAACCCACAGAGGGTGAGGTTCTCCTGTTCGGGAAATCCCTGAGCGGTATGGGAGAGGATGAGCTTGCCCAGTTTAGAAAGAGAAAGGTAGCCTACATCTTCCAGTTTTACTATCTTCTGGAGGATTTCAACGTACTTGAAAACCTTCTGATAATTGGAGAGCTCCTTGATATAAAGGACACAGAGGAGAAAGCTCTTAGGATTTTAGACTTTCTGAGACTCTCCCACAGGCTAAAGCACAAACCCTACCAGCTCTCAGGCGGAGAGCAACAGAGGGTCGCTATAGGGAGGGCTTTGATAAGTGAACCTGCGCTGATACTTGCCGACGAGCCGACGGGAAACATAGACTGGGAGGAGGGAAGGAAGATATTTGAACTCTTCAAGAAATTGAACGAGGAGGAGGGTATCACCTTCATAGTAGCCACCCATAACCCAGACTTAAAACCTTTCTTCCACAGGATAGTAAGCCTTAAAGACGGGGAGGTCGTTGCCTAAATGATACCTTTCTCAGCTAAGTATCTTTCGCACTCAAGGGCTGCCATGCATCCAAAGGCTGCAGCCGTTATAGCCTGCCTGTACCTCTTATCGTGAACGTCCCCTGCTGCAAAAACACCTTCAACGGAGGTCTTTACGAAGTCGTGGGTCTTTATGTATCCCTGGGAGTCCAGCTCTAACTGCCCTGTGAAAATGTCAGTGTTCGGAATGTGCCCTATGGCTATGAAAACACCCTCACACTTAATCTCCCTGAGCTCATTGGTCTTTACGTCCTTTACGAGAACCCCTGTGACTTTCCCCTTATTGACGTCGTATACCTCCTCCACAACGCTGTTCCAAACGAACTTTATCTTCGGGTTAGAAAAAGCCCTATCCTGCATTATCTTTGAAGCTCTCAGCTTGTCCCTCCTGTGGATAACCGTCACGCTCCGGGCATGCTGGGTAAGGTGGAGAGCCTCCTCCATAGCCGAATCCCCTCCACCAACCACAACGACGTCCATATCCTTGAAAAAGGCTCCGTCACAGACAGCGCAGTAAGATACTCCCTTCCCCATCAGGAGGGCTTCCGATTCAAGTCCCAGCATCCTTGGTCTCGCACCAGTTGCCACTATAACACTCTCAGCGAGGTATTCCTTCTCCCCAGCCCATAACCTGAAGGGTTTTGTCTTGAAATCCACCTTAACAACGTTCTCGTAAATTATCCTCGCTCCGAACTTCTCAGCTTGCTGTCTCATCCTGTCTATAAGCTCTGGACCCTGAATGCCCTCTGGGAAGCCTGGATAGTTCTCAACATCGGTCGTGAGCATGAGCTGACCACCGAACATGTGACCACCGAAGACGAGGGGTTCAAGCATAGCCCTTGAGGTGTAAACTGCAGCCGTAAGACCAGCCGGAGCCCCACCTATGATAACCACCTTCTCAATATCCGCCATAGAGTTATGATATCACCTTTCCCCTCTAAGCTTTCTTATCTCCTCTTCAAGCCTTTTTGTTCTCTCCTCGCACCTTCCGAGTTTGTAGGAAAGTTCCGATACTCGCTCTACAACGTTTTCTATCCTCTCTACAAGCTTGTTAAGAGAGTTCATAACTTCACCGTTGGTTCTGTGGTTGTCTAAGTAAAGCCTGAGAGCCTCACGGATTATCTGCGTCTCCTTCTTCCCCAGCTCTTCCCTAAGAGTTTGGAGCACTTCAAGCGTGGCGTTGTCAAATACGTAAGTTTTCTTTTTCAAACTGCACCACCCCTCTTTTACTTTACTCCTCAAGAAGTTTCACTGTATGACGGAAACCAGTTGGTTTTTTCTGTAAAATTCTGTATATTGGAGGTTGTGATAGAGAGGATAGCCAAACTCCTTAAACTCAGTGAAGAGGAAATAAAGAGAAGACTCTCTTACGTAAGCCTGTCCGAGGAAGATATAGGGCTCCTGAGAGAGCTATCTGGTAAGGTTAGTGAGGAGAAGATAGCAGAACTCTTTGGAGAGTTTTACAGACACCTATTATCCTTTGAGGAGATGAGAAAGATACTTGAGAGGGAGGAGGGCCTCATTGAAAGACTGAAGAAAGCTCAGGCTAAGTACTTCAGGGAACTCCTTGAAGGGGAATACAGCCTTGACTACGCCCTCTCAAGGCTGAAGGTGGGACAGGTTCATGAGAAAGCCGGTGTTGAGCCAAAGTATTACACAGGAGCCTTTGCCAAATGGGTTGAGTCTGTCCTGCCCGTAATAGAAGAAAAAACGGAAAAAGATAAGCTCCTGTCCACACTCCTTGCGCTCTTTAAGGTGGTCATCCTTGACCTGACCCTCTCCCTTGACGCTTACCTCTTTTCAAAGATCATAAAGGTTGAGGCTGAGAGGTACAGGGTTATACTGAACTCTGTAAGAGACGCGATAATAGTGGTTGACCTTGAAACGCGTAGGATAGCTGACCTGAATGCCTCTGCCCTTGAACTCCTCGGTCTTGAGAACGAAAGGGAAGCTATAGGGAGGGACGCCCTCTGGGTCCACCCGGAGGAGGTAAGGCACACCGTTGGAGAGAAGTTCAGTAGGTACATAGAGAAGGGAGCAGGGATTACCGAAGTTGAGTACGTAGAGAACAAGAGAACGGGAGAATGGATACCCGTTGAGATAGGCTACGGAACCTTTGAACACGAGGAAAGAACTTACGTTGTGGGAGTATTCAGAGACATAAGGGAGAGACTAAGGAGAGAAGAAGCTATAAGGCGGTTAAACAGGCTTTATGAGACCCTCAGCCGGATAAACTTCATTACCACAACGGCAGGTTCAGAGGAGGAGCTTTTTAGCTCAGCCGTAAGCATAATTAGGGAGGGAGGTTTCAGATACGTGGGTATTTTTAGAAAAGGGGAGGACAAAGCCATAGCGGAGGAGGGGACGTTCCTGGAAAGCGACACCTCAGCCTGCGTGCCTATGGAGGAGAACGGTCTTTACCTGCTCATATCAAGGTGGTTTGAGGAGGACTTCACTAAGGAAGAGATTGAGCTCCTCAGAGAGGTTGCCCATGACATATCCTTCAGTCTGAGGAATTTAAGGACTAAAGAGAAACTCAAAGCCCTTGAAGTTTATGACCCCCTGACGGGTCTCCTGAACAGAACCTCACTCCTGAGCAAGCTACCAACAGTCCTTGAGAGGGCAAAGAGGGATAAGAAGGAGGTTGCCTTCCTTCTCCTTGATATAGATAACTTTTCGGAGCTTAATGAAGCCTTTGGACACAAAAAGGTTGACAGACTACTCAAAGAGATAGCCACCAGGTTAAAGAAGGAGATAAGAGGGTCTGACCTTATCGGCAGGGTTGGTGCTGATGAGTTCGGCATAATACTCCTTGCCGAGGACGCAGGGGAAGCTGCGGAAAAGCTTCTCAGGAGGATAAGAAACAGGCTTAGAAAACCCTTCAAGATAAACTCAAACGAGCTCTTTATAACCCTCTCCGCAGGTGTATCCTCCTTTCCGGAGGAGATAGAAGAGCTTTATTCAAAAGCCCTCTCAGCACTCCAGAGGGCTAAGGAGTTTGGTGGGAACAGGACCGTTTACTACTCAGAAACCGCTGAGAGGGAGGTTTTTGAGAAGGTCAAGCTCAGGACAGAACTCAGAAGAGCATTGGAGAGGGAGGAGTTCCTCCTCTACTACCAGCCTAAGGTTGAGCTGAGAACGGAGAAGGTGGTTGGTGCCGAAGCTCTCCTCAGGTGGAACAGAGGTGGAGAGATAGTCCCCCCCATAAAGTTCATACCTCTCCTGGAGGAGAGTGAGCTCATACATGAGGTTGGGGAGTGGGTGGTAAGGGAAGCCTGCAGACAGGCACAGGAGTGGAGGTCAAAGGGAATAGAGCTATCCATAGCCGTGAACGTTTCCCCTCTGCAGATGAAGGTTCCCCTCTTTGCGGAGAGCTTCATGATGCTCATATTTGGGTGTGGAGAAGGTTCTGGGAGTATAGAGGTTGAGATAACAGAATCCGCTGTCATGGAGGACGTAGAGAGGATGATAGAGATACTCAAAATCCTTACGGTGAGGGGTATAAGGACGTACATAGATGACTTCGGGACAGGTTACTCCTCCCTCGCGTACCTGAAAAAACTCCCCGTTTACGCTCTAAAGATAGACAGGGAGTTCGTAAAGGGTATACCCCAAGACGAAGACAACCTTGAGATAGTGAAAGCCACCGTGAATATCGCGAAGAGCTTTGGTCTTAAAACTGTGGCGGAAGGGGTTGAAACGAGAGAGCAGGCTGAGATTTTAAAGGAACTTGGATGCGATTACGCCCAGGGTTACTACTTTGGGAAGCCCGTTCCCCCTGAAGAGTTTGAGAGTTACATAAGGTAAGCCATAAATTTCAGAGAACATATAATTTAATCAATGGAATCCCAGAGGGAGTTCAGAGATATAGTTGAGAGACTCTTTCCAGACAGGGAGTTCTTTGTAAGATACAAGCAGAAGTTTCAGGAGGTGTTCTCCAATAATATCGGTAGAGACGAGCCGAAGCTGTTGAGCGCCCAGGGAATGAACACGCTTATAGACAAGTTGTACCTACTGATGTTCTCCTTTAACAGAAATCCCTTAAGGGAGATTGGAGAGCTATCCTATCAGCTCGCAAGTTACGATATAGACCTAAGAACCGCATTATCAAAAACTCTCCTGGAAATGCTAAAGGATTACACGGACCACGTGATAAACACACACGCAAGTCATAAAAGTGTCAAGGTCTTCCTATCCCTGATAGAACTGTACATGTCTGAAGTTGAAGGGGCTTACACGAAGTATGCGAACGAGCTGGGCAAAATTACGGAGAGGAGGGAAAAGCCAAAGGTTGAGGGTGAGCGGGGGCTGATAATTGAGTTCTTTGAAAACCAGTTTAACAGGAAGAACAGGAGCATAGAGTTAATAACCTTCTACAAGGAAGTCCCCGTTGTCTGTCGTTCCAGGATACTGGACATGGAGGAGGGATTGCTAACAGTGAAGCTTTGTGACTTAAAGGTGTTCAATATAGATGAAGAGGTATACATAAAACACCCTAACCTGCCCAAGACGGTTGCCGCAGTGATAAGGGATATAGATAACAGGAACGAGGTCATGGAGGTTGAGCTAATCGGTTTTGTTGACCTTCCCCAGGAGAGGAGAGGATACGTAAGGGTAACTCCAAGGGAGCCCATGAAGGTCAGGCTCAGGAAAGGGAGCTGGGAAACTCTGGGAATAGTGGGGGACATATCCGTGGGTGGTGTCGGTGTTTACCTCAAGGATAAAGGGGAACTGGTTAGCGGTGATACCATAGACCTTTACCTAAAGTTGCCAAAGGGAGACATTGAAACCAGGGCAACAGTTAGGCATATAGAGGAACGGGAAGGTGTCTTCAGGGTTGGTATAAGCTATGAGCTTGACCTAAAGAAGGAGGATATAATCAGCGATTACATTATGGAGAGGCAATTTGAAATTTTAAAGGAGTTGAAGGGCTCCTGAGGAGGGAAAGATGGAGATAGCTACCATAGTCGTACTTGTGGTTCTTGCTCTTGCAGGTTTTTATGTAATCAGCACCTATAACCGTTTCCAGACTCTAAAGAACGGGGCCGAAGCCACCCTTGGACAGGTTCAGGTAGCTCTAAAGAAACGTCTTGACATGATTTCCCAACTTGTTGACTCTGTGAAGAGCTATGCTAAGTTTGAAAGAGAAACCCTTGAAAAGGTCACAGAGCTCAGGTCTTCCGTACTCAAACCCCCAACACCCTCCGAACTGGGCAGTATAGAGAGGGAATCAAGAAGCCTCCTTGGAAACCTCCTTCTTACGGTTGAGGCTTACCCTGAGCTGAAAACCTCTGAGGTCGTAAAGGAGTTGACCTCCTCTATAAAGTCTATAGAGGACGAGCTTGCAAGACACAGATATACATACAACAACATAGTTCAGGAGTTCAATACCAAAACGGATACCTTTCCCTCCAACCTGATAGCGAGAAACTTTGGTTTTAAGAAGATGGAATACCTTGAGTTTGAAGAGGAAGTGAAGGAGAAGCCTGACGTGAGCTGGAGCCTTTAATGGGCGAGGATAAGAAGCTCTTCAGACTGATTGTTCTCTCTCTCCTGCTTGCCATCCTGCTGGTTGTTCTGTCAGAGTTTGACCTAAGAACTGTATTTGGGGGACTTACTGCAACTTACAGGGCAGAGCTTGAGATTTCCCAACGATTGAGCCTTAGAGAAACGTACGTGTTCAAGGTTAAAGATGAAAGCAGGTTTAGGATGCTCTACCGCGTATGGAGAGCCCCACTTCTGGTTGATGGGGAACTGGAACACCCTTTTATAAAAATCAGGAGCTTTAAAGGTAACGGAGTGCCCTACGTGAAGGATTACAAGGGGGAGGTTTATCTAAGTGAGGAAAACCCGGAGGTTTATGAAATAGTCCTGTCAAAGGCTCTGAAAAATGAAGCGGGAATAGTCAACCTAAATACCTTCAAACCTGGCTCCTACACGGCGGTTTTTGAGTATGAGCTCTTTCCGCCAGTTGAGTTTGATAGTTTCAAAAGGCACCTGAACCTGAAACTCGCAGACAGACACATATACTACGAAAGGGTTGAGATAAGGGTAGAGGATAGGTTAAACGCCGTTGAGAGGTTATACCCTCACCTGCCGGAGTTTTCGGTCAAAAAGCTTGATGGGCTTTGGCTGATAGAGGGAAAAGCTCCCACAGATGGACTCGTTGAGGTAGAGATGCTCCTAAAGCCTATTGATATAGAAGGGTTTCCAAGATATGTAACCGGTGTGGAAGCGAGAACGGAAGGAGCGAATAGGCTTTACGGGTTTCTCCATGGCGTGAGGGGTACCCTTAAAACCTTTCTGGTTATCTACGTGCTCAGCGTCCCTTTCTCCTTACTGGTGCTCTACTGGAAGTTCGGCTCAGAGAAAAACTTTACGGTTCCAGAGTTCCTAAGCTACGTGCCTAACCCAGAAAGGAAACCCTGGCTGGTTAACATGTTATTCCACGGTAATTCTACACATGCGGACGAGAACGCTTTCTATGCCACACTCCTTGACCTTGAAAAGAGGGGTTTCCTTCAGATAAGGTTTGAAGGTGATGACATAAGGATAAAAAACTTGGGCAAGGTATCCAGCGACCTTTACGAAATGAAACTTCTTTCTTTTATAGAAAGATACTCTGTGTACGGCAACGGTGAGTTTTCCTCAAAGGAAATGAAGAAGCTTATAAGTGCTTACCAGAACCAGAAGAACAAATACGGATTGCAGAGGCTGATGGGCGACTTCAAGGAGGTGTTTGAGTTCAGCAGTCCGAAATTTGTTAAAACCTTCCTCAGCACTAGAGGACACAGCATAGTTAAAAGGCTCGGGATAGCTACAGCCTTTCTCCTCGCTCTTCTTGTGGCTGTGCTTTTAACCCTATTCAGGAAGGAAAGCGTTTACGTATATGACCTTGTTATCCTTGCTATCGGGGGGATTTTGGTGTCTAACCTTCCGTGGGTCTTAATGCCACCTCAGGTCTTCGGCAGATGGAAAGAAAACTACTATAAAGAGAAGCTTGAGTGGGAAGCCTTCAGGAACTTCCTTTCAGATATGGCAATGCTTCAGAAGTACGCCCCTGAGGACGTTAACCTTTGGAAGGAATGGTTGATATACGCAGTGGCTTTAGGTGTAGCCGATAAGGTTGAGGAAGCTATGGACAAGCTGAAGGTCAAGATACCGGAGTTGTGGGAGAGAAGGTACATGAGATTGATGTTGGGGAACGTATACCAAGACCTTGGAAGTGCTTACAAGGCTGTTGTCGTGTCTTCCTCCTCCAGCGGTATAGGTTCTGGAGGGGGATTCGGTGGTGGAGGGGGTTTTGGTGGTGGTGGAGCAGGAGGGAGGTGAACTTCCCTGATATAATATCTCCCTTATAGCCATGATAAGGATTGTAGAACCCACATTTTCAGAAGAGGAAAAAAGGGCAGTTTTAGAGATAATTGAAAGCCACCAGATAACCAGAGGCAGGTGGACCCAAACTTTTCAGGAAGAGTTTGCCAGATTTCTGGGAGTAGAGCACTGCTTTACAGTATGCTCGGGAACCGTAGCCCTCTTTATAGCCCTTAAGGCTCTTGGTGTTGATAAGGGTGACAGGGTTATAGTTCCGGCTATGAGCTTTATGGCAACCATAGACTCCGTTTACTTAGCGTGTGGTGAGCCTGTTGTTGTTGATGTGGACGAATACTTTACAATGGACCTGAATCAGCTTGAAGACGCAGTGAAGAGATACAGCCCAAAAGTTGTTATGCCTGTGCACCTCTACGGGGGCATGGCTGATATGGAAAACATAATGTTCTTGGCGGACAGGTACGGTTTTTATGTGGTTGAGGACTCTGCCCAGGCTCACGGTGCACAGCTGAAAGATAAGAAAGCAGGAGCCTGGGGACACATAGGAGCTTTCAGCTTTTATGCATCCAAGAACGTCCCCATGGGAGAAGGTGGAGCGCTCACTACCGATGACCCGGAGATAGCCAGGAAGATAAAGCAGTGGATAGATTTCGGAGAGCATCCTGCCTTCAATGTGAGGATAACAGAGTTCCAGGCTGCCATAGGAACCTTGCAGCTGAGAAAGTTAAAGGAGAGGAATGAAAGACGTAGGGCTATAGCCAAGAAATATACGGAGCTTCTCTCTGAGCACTTCAAAACCCCAAAGGAGCGACCCCACTCCTATCATGTATATCATCTCTATACCTTGATGCATCCTGAAAGGGAGAGAGTGGTTGAGGAGTTAGGTAATAGGGAGATAGACGCAAGGGTATATTACACCTACCTACTCCATGAACTCAGAAACGCCGAGCACTTACCGACGCCCAACGCGGAAAGATTCCGAAGGGAGGTGTTTTCCATACCTGTTCACCCATACCTTAAAGACCAGGAGGTTGAACTCATCATAGGTACTCTCTTAAACTCGGTTTCTTCTGGTAAGATAGTCTGACGGATGTTTAAGAAGGTATTAATCGCTAACAGGGGAGAGATAGCTGTTAGGGCTATAAGGGCTTGTAAAGAACTCGGGATAAAAACCGTCGCTGTGTATTCAGAGGCAGATGAAAATTCTCTACATGTAAGGCTTGCGGATGAAGCTATCCGCATAGGACCTCCGGAACCTGCCAAGAGCTACCTTGACGTTCCCACGATAATGTCAGCTGTTGAAGTATCAAAGGCTGATGCGGTCTATCCTGGGTACGGGTTCCTCGCAGAGAACCCAAAGTTTGCCGAGATAGTCTCAAAGAGCGGTGTAAAGTTTATAGGACCTTCTCCTGTAACCCTTGACCTTATAGGAGACAAGATAAAGACTAAGGAGATAGCGGGGAAAGTAGGGATACCTCTTGTACCGGGGAGCTCTGGAGCTACAGACCTGGAGAAAGCTTTAGAGATAGCCAGCGAGATAGGGTATCCGGTTGTATTGAAGGCATCTGCCGGAGGAGGCGGGAGAGGAATAAGGATTGTCATGAACGAGAAGGAGTTAAGGGAGAAGTTTCCCGTTGCCGTTCAAGAGGCTGAAGTCTCCTTTGGCGACGGGAGGGTTTACGTTGAGAAGTTCATAATAAACCCAAAACATATTGAATTCCAGGTTCTCGCCGATTCCCACGGAAACGTTGTAGTCCTCGGAGAGAGGGAGTGTTCAATCCAGAGAAGGCATCAGAAGCTCATAGAGGAAGCACCGAGCGTGTCCGTTGATGAAAGTAAGAAAAAGGAGATAGAGGAAGCGGTAATTGAGTTCTGCAGGGAGATAGGGTACGAGGGCGCAGGAACGGTAGAGTTCCTCATGGACGAGGATGGAAACTTCTACTTTATGGAAATGAACGGCAGGATACAGGTGGAGCATCCAGTTACGGAAGTTGTGACGGGCGTAGACATAGTAAAGTGGCAATTTAGAGTTGCAAGTGGACAGAAGTTAAAACTCCCAGAGGTAAAAAGGAACGGCTTCGCCATTGAGTTCAGGATAAATGCGGAGGACCCAGATAGCTTTCTTCCATCGCCAGGAAAGATAGAAGAGTTAATCTTGCCGGGTGGTGTAGGTGTGAGGGTTGATACCCACATATACACAGGTTATAAAATTCCTCCCTATTACGACTCTCTTCTCGCAAAGGTTATAGTTTGGGGGAACACCAGGGAAGAGGCTATAAAACGTGGGCTCAGGGCACTGGGTGAGTTCATAATATCCGGTGAAGGCTTAAAGACAAACATAGAGTTTCACAAGCGCGTTCTGAAAACTAAGGAATTCAAGGAAGGCAGACACCACATAGGCTTTGTGGAAGAGATGATGGTTTAAAAAAGCTTCTCCAGCTTCTGTCCGATATTTCCCCTGTTCAAATCCAGGTAGTTCAACACGTACTTCCCGAGTATATCTACCTCAACGTTCACAATGTCTCCGGGTTTTCGGGTTTTAAGGTTTGTGTTCTCATAGGTGTGGGGTATGACGTTTATTGATATAGAGCTATCCCCGACGTAATTGACCGTTAGGCTAATCCCGTCTATCGCCACTGAGCCCTTTTCAACGAAGAACTTCCTCTGCTGAGGAGGAACTTCAACTAAGAGTTCCCTGTGCCTGCCTAAGTTTTTAAAGCTCAACACCCTTGCCGTAAAGTCCACATGCCCCAAGACGAAGTGTCCACCAAGTCTTGAGTCTGCCCGAAGCGCTCTCTCCAGATTAACCAGGTCACCCTTTTTCAAAAATTTCAGGTTTGTTCTATCAAGGGTTTCTGGAGAAAGCTCAAAGGTAAGGGTGCCCTTTCCAAGCTTGACAACCGTGAGGCAAGCTCCGTTCACAGCCACACTGTCTCCAAGCCTGACATCGGTAAAGGAACTCTTTACCTCAAGAGCTCCACCTCTTTGACCTTTACTTATGGAAAAGACCTCACCAAGCTCTTCAACCAGTCCTGTAAACATCAGAACACTACCTCACTGGCTTCAAATACAGGACCTTCATAACACACCCTCTGATATGCACCTTGTGGGTTTTTAACCACACACCCTAAGCACACTCCCCACCCACAAGCCATACGCTCCTCAAGGGACATGAAGACTCTATGTCCGGTCTCCTGAGAAAGTTTAGAAAGGGCTTTAAGCATGGGCTTCGGTCCGCAGGCTGAAACTACCCATTCCCTATCAAACTCTCGCAAGATATCAGTTACAAGCCCCTTCCTACCTGCGCTCCCGTCGTCTGTAAATATCACATACTCAAAGCTCTCATCCCTTAACCAGTCAAGCATACCGAGATGCTCCGCAGACCTCGCTCCGTAAACGAACACAACCTCCTTTCCCATAGCCCTGAGCTCTTTCCCGTAAAGTGATAGCCCTGCAAGCCCAACACCTCCTCCAATAAGCAGGTGCTTCTCCCCTTCATAACTGAAGAGCCTCTTCCCCAGAGGACCAAAAACCCTGACCTTATCACCCTTCTTCATAGTAGACAAGAGGTATGTTCCCCTCCCAACCACATCGTAAAATATCAGAATCTCATCTCCTCGTACGTCGCCAATGGCAAAAGCTCTGCGCCCCATCGGGTCGTAGGTTGGGGAGACCTCAATCATAACGAAATGACCACCTTTAACCCTGCCGGCAAGTTGGGGAGCTTTCAGCCTCATAAGCCATAGCTTTCCTGATATAAAGGAGTTTTCATTGATAGTCAGAATACTATCTTGCATCCCGTTAAATTATATTAAAGGAGGGGTAGTTTTGAGGGTATTAGCCTTTGATATTGAAACGGTTCCAGACTTGAATGGGCTGAACTACAGAGATTACCAGTACCTCCGCTCAAGAGGGGCAAGGGAGAGAAGCGAAGAGGAAGTAACAAAGGAGTTCTCCCTGAACCCTTTCACTCTATTTATAGTGTCCGTTGCGGGAACTTACATACACGACGGGGATATCGGTGAGAGTTTTGTTTTTTACATGTCAGACCTTTCATCGGAGGAGAGAGAGGAAGAGGTATTTTATGCCGAGGGACGTTCCACAAGGGTAAGGTATTTACCCTTTAGGGCTGACTTCGTTGAGGGTAAGCTTTATGAGCTTGAGGAGGAGTTGATAGCAAGGTTCTGGGAGGAGGCAAGTACAGCGGATAGACTTGTGAGTTTCAACGGTTATAGCTTTGACGGCTACGTCTTGAAGTTAAGGTCTATGATACATGGGATTGACATACCTGAGAGATTCCTGAGGGACAGGGAGTTTCACTTTGACCTTCTACGTTTCCTCTCAAACGGGGAAAGGGAGAAGAGGTATAAGCTTGATTTCATTTGCAGGAAGTTTGGAATATATACTCCCAAAGATATACTTGACGGTAGCAAGGTCCCGGAGGAGTTTTACAAAGGTAACTACGATACCATAGCCCTTTATAACCTTAAGGACAGCATAGCTTTAGCCCAGCTTTACCAGAAGTTGAGGAAGTATATTGGTGAGGAAGTCCCAGAAGGTGAACTACCCACCGAGAAACAGCTCAATTACCTAATAGACCTCATAAGCGGCGCGACAGGGGTCAGCAGAGAGGTGGTAGAGGAGATTATAGAGGAGCTTGGCATAGGTGAATCAGCCACAAAGAGGAATGTTTCCCTGATAATTGATATATTTAAGAGGATACGGGAGCTCCCCCTTTAACTATCTGTACAGACCCCTTTCCTCTATGTATCTCCTGACCCTATCGGGAACCAGGCAGTATATGCTCTTCCCTTCCCTCACCCTGCTTCTTATCTCCGTAGCGGACACGTCTATCCTCCTCACGCTAAGCATGAGGAAGTCTTCCCCTTCAGAAAGCCACGGGAAGTTCTCTCCTATGTAATCCCTAACCTCTCCGATCTTACCTTCTCTGTCCACAACTATAATCTTTGATAACTCCAGAACCCTTTCAGGTTCCTTCCAGAGATGGAACTTCAGGACGCTATCGGCACCCAGGATTAGGAAAGGCTTTTCACCTACCTTTGGGTACAGGTATTCAAGGGTTTCAACTGTGTAGGATATGCCACCCTTCTTAAGCTCGTAGTCCTCTATATCAAAACCCTCCTCCCCTTCAATAGCTAACTTGAGCATGTTAAGTCTGTCTTCAGGGCTTGCCCTGTGTTCCTCCTTCAGGGGTGCACGGTAAGCCGGGAGGAAAACGACCTTATCAGCCTGTAGCTTCTCCCTTACATCCCTTGCCACTATAAGGTGCCCTATATGGACAGGGTCAAAGCTTCCTCCAAAAAGGATAAACATGCTTGAATATTATATGGATAATGTCTCTGAGAAATAGGTTAATACTTACGACCGTATCGGTATCCCTTTCCCTCTTCCTCGTGACCATACTGATTTTCACTCTAATCGTGAAACATCACATGGATAAAAACGTTGAGCAGATATACGGTGAGGTCTTGAAGACTTACACCTTTGCCCAAAAGGCTGTTGCAAAGAGTGCGGGAGATGTAAGTTTTGAACTCCCTGAGTGCAGTGTGAGGAGGGCAAGCACTTACATTACCTTCTTTGGGAACAGGCTTCTGGTGGGAAGGGTTGAAAACTGCAAATTTTACGGTACCGACTTTTTAAAAGTCCTTGATTTTACCGTAAGCGTAAAGGAGCTCAACTGGTTGATAATCTACGATAGATACGTCCTTGAGAGGCTTGGAGAGAAAGAACCCGAGTTTTTTGACAGGTTCATAGCAGGAAAGACCGTTCTTGACGATTCTGTAATTGAGGGAAAGTACAGCCCTGATGTATTACAGAGCCTACAAATCTCAACAGGTTATAGGTTAATCAACGGCTTTAAAACTCTGGTTATAGACGTGCCGATAGTTGTTGACAACTCCATACCCGTAGGGAGGGTAGTGTTTGTAAAGGACTTTTCCGAGACCCTCAGGGAGCTAATATTCACCCCGCTTGTATTCCTGTTCTACACCTTCATACTTGTAGTGGCTCTCTCCACGGTACTGTTCCTTATGTTCAACAGGCTTGTAAGTGACATAACCATGCTCAAGAATATGGCTTATAGGTTCAAGGAACTTGACTTTTCGGACATACCTAAACTGAACGAGCATCTCAGGAAGGAGAAGACGAGGGACGAGCTCTTTACCCTTAAGCGCTCAGTTTTGACTATGGCTCAGGAGCTTGAAGTCCACATAAACCAGCTCAAAAGTGAAAAGGAGAAGTTTGAAGAGCTCGCTTACAGAGACCCGTTAACCGGGTTAAATAACAGGAGATTCTTTGAGGAAGAGGCAAAAGCTTTGATTGACCTCAGCAAGAGGTATAAAGAGCCTCTGTCCCTAATACTGATGGATATAGACAACTTCAAGAGGATAAACGACGAGTACGGGCATGACGTTGGAGACCTTGTCTTGAAACAACTTGCAGAAGTTATAAGGAAAAACCTGAGGAGCTCAGACATATCCGCAAGGTTCGGCGGAGAGGAGTTCATAGTTTTACTCCCCAAGACGGACGACAGGGGAGCTTTTATGGTTGCTGAGAGAATAAGAAAGGATTTTAGAAACTCAAGCGTGAAGGTAAACGGAAAGGAGATATGGACAACGGTAAGTCTGGGGATATCTATCCTTGAAGAGGGAGACGACCTGGAAACTCTAATAAAGAAGGCGGACTCAGCACTCTACGAGGCAAAGAGGGAAGGTAAAGACAGGGTAGTTGTCTTTAAATATAAAGAGGAAGGTCAAGGGCAGGGTTAGCCAGAGCCCTTATCAGCATATTCTCAACAGCGGTTTTTGTAAAACCCCTTAGCTCTCTGTGAAGCTTCAAAAAGCAGTGGAATATAACTCCAGAAGCTTCAAGACCGAAACCCTTATCGGAGAGGACCTTCTCCTCCCAGGTCTTGATTTTCCCGTTAAACGCCTTAAGGAGCTTGTTGTGGGGGTTTAGGGTGGGTTTTCTCGGAATCCCAACAAACTGATAGCCTCTAACCTTACCTTCCAGGAGAAAAACCTTTACAAGGTAATTCCCGCTCTCTACAAAGAACTCCTCTTCCGCATCTTCAAAGAGTCCCCCTGAACCAGCAGTCACTGAGCGCGTCTTAACGGCGTTGTAGTCCACAAGACCAGGATTCTTCACCCTTTTCCCCGCAAGGTTGAAGCCTGCCACGTAGCCTGCCTGTTGGGCAGGAGGGAAGAGAGCTATCCACCTGTGATTACCCCAGACGTCCACACCTGAAGCTATATCCCCCGCGGCGAACACGTCAGGGTCTGAAGATTGCTGATACTCGTTCGTTAAAATACCTCCTATGGGACGGTTGAGCTTTTTATCTATATGTATGGCTATGTCTGTCCCCTCCACCAGGTAGGTTCTCGGTCTAACCCCTGTTGACACTATAACCATGTCGGTTTCAATGAAAAGGCTGCTGTCTGAGCCACGAGGTTTTATCTCCACCGCTTCAACCCATCCGCTTCCGTGAAATGCGACAACCTGGTGCTCAAGGTAAACCTTTATACCGGTTTCCTTCTGGAGGGTATCCCCGTAAATCTTCCCCATCTCCCTATCAAGCATACGTGGAAGAACCCTATCAAAAATCTCAACCACAGAAACATCAACACCCATATGCCTCAATGTCTCAGCATCTTCTATGCCTATGGGACCGGCACCCACTATAACCGCCCTCTTAACCCTGCCTGAGACTACCCACTCCCTTATCTGATAAGCATCCTTGAGGGTTTTCGCGGTTGTGATACCTTCCAGTTCAATGCCCTGTATGGGAGGAACAAAGGCGTAAGCTCCAGCCGCGAGGAGACACCTGTCGTATCTAATTTCATCTCCATCTTTGGTAACAACCACCTTCCTCCTGTTGTCTAGCCTTACAACCTCCTTCTTGGGTCTGAAGTCCACCCTGTACCTTTCATAAAACTTCTCCCCTCCCTTATAAAAGAGAGCCTCCGGGAGTATATCGTCCCTTATAACATTCTCCATGCAGTTGGGAGCGTACGTAGGATACTCTTCATCGGAAAGGACTATAAGCTCACTATCCTTATCTACTTTTCTGAAAGCCTCAATTGCGCTGGCAGCAGCCGGTCCGTTTCCAACCACTACGACTCTCATCTCTTATCAAGCCTCAGGATGTACTCAAGGCACGTTCTGACTCCAAAACCTGTTCCTCCCTCTACGTAGTATCCGTAGCTCTCCCTGGACCAGGCAGGACCGGCTATATCAAGGTGAACCCATTCTATACCCTCGCCGACAAACTCCTCCAGAAACATAGCTGCAGTTATAGCACCACCGTACCTTCCCCCTGTATTCACCACGTCAGCGGGTCCCTTCTTTATCTTCTTCCTGAGCCTCTTGTCGTCCATAGGTAGTTCCCATACCCTCTCTCCGGTCTCCCTGGCAACCTCCTTTATCTCCTGTGCGAACCTCCCAGAGTTCGTAAATAGACCGGCTGTGTACTCGCCAAGGGCTACCATACAAGCTCCGGTCAGAGTAGCCATATCTATTATCTTTGAGGGTTTCAGTTCCGAGGCATAAGACAGGGCATCGGCAAGGGTCACCCTACCCTCCGCATCGGTGTTGTCTATCTCTATATACTTACCGTTCTTTGCCCTTATTATGTCATCTGGTCTGTAGGCTGTCCCAGAGGGCATATTCTCCGCAGCACCGATTATACCGTGTACCTCAACGCTTGGCTTAAGCTGAGCTATGGCTTTCATTATACCGAGCACTGCGCAGGCTCCCGATTTATCCATCTTCATGGTTCTCATATAGTCTCCAGTTTTTATATTCAGACCACCGCTATCAAAGGTCAGCCCTTTCCCCACTATAACTATCCTGTCCTTCGCCTTGCCCTTAGGTTCGTAGGTCAGGTGTATGAATCTTGGAGGTGTGGCGGAGCCTTTACCCACACTCCACAGGGCGAGCATACCCATTTTCTGTATGTCCTTTTCGTCATAAACCTTACATTTTAGGTTGTGCTCCCTGGCAAGTTTCTGTGCCTCCTCTGCAAGGGTGATGGGATTTATCACGTTCCCGGGCTCGTTCACAAGGTTTCTGGCGTAGTTTTGAGCCTCGGCAAGCAGCAAGCCCTTCTTTACAGCCTCCTCATCTCCCTCGTAAATCCGTATCTCCTTTACTTCAAACTCGTTTTCTTCCTTTTTTGATTTGTACTTATCAAAGCTGTAATCACCAAGGATAATCCCCTCAGCCACCGCCTGGGAAAGTTTGCCACCAGCCCTACCGGGCAGTAGGAATACCGACTCTTCCATCTTATCTTTCTTGAGCCTCTTTACGGCAACCGCACTTGCCCTCCTGAAGGTATCTGTATCAGCTTCGGACTTCTTCCCCAGACCTATCACATACACTACCTCTATCCTCTGACCCGGTAAAAGGACCTTCTCAATCTCCCCTTCCTTTCCTTTGTAATCTTCTATGGAAAGGGCTTTCTTGACTTTCGTTGATACACCCCTGCCAAGCTTGGATAGCGTGCGTAACTCGTCCTCATAAACGAAAGCTACCGCAGATTTTATCTTTAAGTCTCTGAGCTCTCCTTTATAAACGCTGACTTTCATATTCAGACCTCCGGAATTACATTTAATGATATAGTTTATCCTGTTGGAGGGGAAAATGGACAAGGAAGAAAAAGGTTTTCGTAAAGAGGAGGAGTACGAAAAGCCGAGAGTTATTGAAGAAGGTATATGGGTGGCGGGAGAAGCCATAAAGAAGGCTCCCAGGCTCAGAGGTATCCCAACGGGAATAGAGGGGCTTGATGAGCTCTTCTTTCACACGGAACTTGAAAAGGGCAAGGTGGTAAAGAAGCCCCTCGGAGGGATACCTGAGTACGCCGTAGTAAACTTGACAGGGGTATCAGACACAGGAAAGTCTCTTATGGCTGAACAATACACAGTGAAACAAGCAGAGAGGGGAGACGTCGTTGCCTTCATAACCGTTGAGAGTCCCGCTCCCTTTGTAACCATGGGACTTAAAGAGAGAGCTACCGCCATGGGCATTGATTTTGATAGCATCCAGGACAGGATAATTCTGATAGACGCTGCCAGCCACACGAGCTTGAGAGACAACATACCCAACCTGCTTGCAACCCTTGCCTTTGCGATAAAGAACTACAAAGTCAGACACACGGTTATAGATTCGGTCACGGGCTTATACGAAGCCAAGGAGATGCTTGCAAGAACTGTGGTTAGGCAGCTATTCAACTTCATGAAGAAGTGGTATCAAACGGCTTTATTTGTCTCCCAAAAGAGGAGCGGACATGAAGAGCTTTCTGCAGAGGCTGCCGGAGGATACGCTGTTAGCCACATAGTTGACTGCACTATGGTCCTCGCTAAGGAGCTGATAATGACAAGGGCACAAGAATCCCTCTACAAGAGACCGATAGGCGATATAGTAAGGCTTTTCAGGATAGACGGGTGCAGACTCTGCGGACACGATACAAAAACCCATTTCTTAGAGATAACCGAGACTGGTCTCGTTAGGATTGGAGAGCCCATAAAGGTTGGTTAGAGTCACTTCATCCTTTTTATAAGCTCTTCCATTACTTCCTTCACATCTATATCGTTGAGGGTAAGAGCCAAGGAGAGCATGTAAAGCATATCCGCCGTCTCATAAAGTATCTCCCCTTTCTCACGGTTTTTCAGGGCTATCAGAGTTTCCACAGCCTCTTCACCAAATTTTTGAATGACTTTGTCCAGTCCTTCGCTGGCTAGCTTAACCGTGTATGAACCTTCGGGCTTCTCCTCAAGGCGCCTCTGGATAATCTCCTGCAACCTTGGAAGCGCCTCAAAGGGGAGGGGTTTTTCTATCCTTTCACCTTGAATGTTCCTAAAAAAGCAGTTCCTTTCACCGGTGTGGCACGCCCTGTTCTTTTCCTGCTCTACTATGTATATAAGAGCATCCTCATCACAATCAACCCTTATTTCCAATACCCTTTGGAGCTCCCCGGAACTCTCACCCTTCTTCCACAACTCCTTTCTGCTCCTTGAATAGTAATGGGCGTAGCCTGTTTCAAGGGTTTTCCTGACCGCCTCCTCGTTTGCCCAGGCAAGCATACGTACCTCTCCGGTTCTGTAGTCCTGGGCTATCACGGGTATAAGACCTTCCTCGTTAAAGTTGAGCTTAAGCATACCTCAATTAATTCTAAAACCTTTAACAGTATCAACAAGGAACTTAACCTTATCAAACTCCATATCGGGAGCGAGCCCATGTCCAAGGTTAAATATGTATCCAGTCTTACGGGGGATTCCGTTCAGAAGTTCAAGAGTCTTAAATTTTATGGTCTCTTCCTTTGCGTAAAGGACGCTCGGCTCAAGGTTGCCCTGCAAAACTTTATCATTCCTGACCGCTTCTAAGGACAGGTCAACACTCCAGTCAACGGAGAGAACATCAGCTTGGGTCTGCTTCGCAAGGTCTATAAAAGAGGATGAGCCCTTAAAAAAGTAAATAAGTGGTGTATCCGTCTTAGACTTTATCCTGTTTATCAGCTCCCGCACGTAGGGAAATACATACTCCTCATAATCGTTCCTGCTCAAGTAATTCGTCCAGCTATCAAATAGTTGAACAACGTCCGCTCCGGCTTCTATCTGCTTTAGTATATACCTGTACAGGGTCTCGCTGAGAATCTCCATAAGCTTCTTGAAGTCATACTCCCTCTCCCACATAAAGAGTTTGGTTTTTCTGAAATCTCTGCTTGAGCTTCCCTCTATCACATAACTTGCAAGGGTAAAGGGTGCTCCTGCAAAGCCTATAACGGGAACCTCATCCTGAGCCTCTTTGACATTCCTGATAATCTCATAAACGAAGGCGTTATCCTCTGGGTTGTACCTTTTAAGCTCTGAGACCTTCCCGCTCCACTCTAACCTTGGACCCTCCCCCTCAACAAAATCAACCTTCACACCTATTGACTCTAAGGGCACGAGTATATCCGAGAAGATTATTATCGCATCAACTCCGAGGAGTTCCAGAGGTAAAAGGGAAACCTTTACTGCAAGCTCAACATTCTTGCAGAAGCTTAGGAAGTTCTCCTCGCGGGCTCTGAGGTCTCTGTACTCTCTCATGTACCTGCCCGCCTGACGCATCAGCCAAACAGGAAAACGCTCTATAGGCTCCTTCCTTATAGCCCTCAAAAGGAGGTCGTTCTTCATGAAAGAAGATTATAACCGCTGGAAGTATGAGCTAAATCCTTTTCGGGCAGTGGTGTTTAACCTTACAATAAAGACGTGTTAAACAAGTTAAGAAGACTCTTTGGAAAGAGAGAAGAGGAGAAGAAAGAGGTTTCCCAAAAGGAAGATAAAGAAGTACAGGAGACGGTTCAGGAGGTTGCTCAGGAAGAGGAGAAGGTGGCAAGACCCCTTCTCCCCCATGAACTTGAAACCTTCAAAAAGGGAATGGGAATAACACCCCACAATTACTGGACGTGGGCAAGCAGAACCAACAACTTTAAGCTGCTTACCGATGGAGAATACGTGTGGGTTGAAGGGTATGAGGAACACATAGGTAAACAGCTTCCCTTAACGCAGCAGAAGGCATGGAGCTGGGAGTTTATACGCAAAAGACTTCAGGATTTTGGGGGAGAAGGTTAAAATACTCTCCATGACGGAAGTATTCAAAGTTAGGACAACCAAACATACCAGCATAGTTAACATAACCCAGCAGGTCAAAGATGCGGTGAAGCGTTCAGGGGTAAGGGAAGGTATATGTATAGTTTACGTTCCCCACACAACAGCCTGCGTCCTCATAAACGAAGGGGCAGACCCTGACGTGGTCAAAGACATGGTCTACATGTTAGAAAGGATAGTCCCATGGAACGACCCCAACTATGAACACGGTGAGGGAAACTCGGCTGCTCACATAAGGAGTGCGATAATAGGCAATTCAAGGGTGATACCAATAATTGATGGAGGCTTGACGCTGGGTACATGGGAGGCTATATTCCTTGCAGAATTTGACGGTCCCCGTGAGAGAAAGGTTGTTCTCAAAATAATCAAGGAGGAGTAATGGAAACCTTACTTGCCTTTTTAGTCTTAGTTGGATTCCTTATATGGTTTCATGAGCTTGGCCACTTTCTGATGGCTAAGCTGTTCGGTGTTAAAGTTGAAGTCTTCTCCGTTGGTTTCGGACCACCTATACTTGCCAAAAGGTTTGGAGAAACCCTTTATCAGATAGCGGTTATACCTCTTGGTGGTTATGTAAAGCTCTACGGTGAAGAGGAAAAGGTTGAAGATAAAAGGGCATTCTCCGCAAAACCCAACTGGCAGAAGATACTCATAGCCTTTGGAGGTCCCTTCTTCAACATAATACTTACTATAGCCCTGTTCACGGTTGTATTCTGGGTTGGGGTTGACGTACCTAAGTACATGAAAGAGCCGGCACTGGTAGGTTACGTTGAGGAGAACTCATGGGCGCAAAGTTCGGGTATAAAACAGGGAGACAAGATAATCCAGATAGGAAGTGTAAAGATTGAAAAGTGGGAGGACATAAGGAGAGCCATAGTAGAGAACGCCCTTGGGAAGAAAGAAGAGCTAATAATTGTAGTTGAGAGAGACGGTAAAACTCTTACCCTAACGGCAAAGGCGCCAGAGATTGAAACTGGACAGGAGAGTCTTGGTATAAACCCACACATTCCACCGGTGATAGGCAGGGTGTTTGATGAACTACCGGGGATAGGACCTTCTCCTGCCAAGCAGATAGGACTAAAGGAGGGGGACAGAATCTTAAAGGTTAACGGTATACCTGTAAATAGCTGGTATCAGGCTGTTAAGCTCATAAGAGAAAGCAACGGAAACTCAATAAAACTCACGGTGGAAAGGGACGGAAAGATACTAACTAAAGAGGTTATACCTGCTATGCATCCCCAGACAAAGCAACCCGTTTTGGGGATAGCTCCCCATATGGAGAGTTTAAAGGAAGCTCACCCTTTAGGTGAATCCCTCAGTCTGGCTATTACAAGAACCAAAGAGCTTGTAGTGTTAACCTTCAAAGTTCTTGGAGGTCTCGTTACCGGAGCTATATCTGTAAAGACCCTTGGGGGTCCCATAGCTATAGCCCAGTTTGCAGGGCAGGCTGCCGAAAGCGGAATAATCCCCTACCTATCGTCAATGGCTTTCATATCCCTACAGTTGGGGATATTCAACCTCCTACCCCTTCCGGTCTTAGACGGAGGGTTGATACTCCTGTTCCTCATAGAAACGTTGAGGAGAAAGCCCCTGCCAGAAAAGTTCAAGGAGTATTGGCAGAAGGTAGGATTTGCTTTGATAATATCTCTTATGGCATTCGTTGTTATAAACGATATACTACGTTTGATTATGAGATGAAGGAGGTGTGAAGAGATGGGACTGAAGGATATCCCTGCAGGCAAAAACCCTCCCGAGGACATATACGTGGTCGTTGAGATACCCCAGGGAAGCGGTATAAAGTACGAGGTGGATAAGGAGACGGGTGCAGTCTTCGTTGACAGGTTTCTCTTCACCGCCATGTACTATCCCTTTAACTACGGTTTCATTCCCCAGACCCTTGCAGACGATGGGGACCCGGTTGATGTCTTGGTAATATCAAGGGAGCCTGTTGTCCCTGGCTCAGTTATAAGGTGCAGACCTGTAGGTATGCTTGAGATGCGGGACGAGGAAGGTGTGGACACCAAGCTTATAGCCGTACCCCACTCAAAGCTTGACCCGACGTACGAAAACGTGAAGACCGTTGATGACCTTCCTCAGGTTCTCCGAGACAAGATAAAACACTTCTTTGAACACTATAAGGAGCTTGAACCCGGCAAGTGGGTTAAGGTGGAAAGTTTCAAGGGAATCCAGAGCGCCATAGAAGAGATCAAGAAAGGTATAGATAACTATAAGGCGAAGAAATGAACCCAGAAGATGTACTGAGCAGGGCAAAGAGGGTAATAAAAGAGGAGATAGAGGGTTTAGAGAGATTAAAAACAGGTCTGGACGAAAACTTTGTTAGGGCTGTTGAACTTATACTGAACTGTAAAGGCAAGGTTATCGTTACAGGTATAGGCAAGTCAGGGCATGTGGCACGGAAGATAGCTTCAACCCTTGCAAGTACTGGGACGCCAGCCCACTTCCTCCACCCTTCCGAAGCTCTTCACGGAGACCTCGGTGTTATAGACAAAGGAGATGTTGTTATCGCCATATCCAACAGTGGGGAATCCGCAGAGGTCGTCCAGCTTTTACCTTACATAAAGATGCTTGGCAACCCCCTTATAGCTATAACAAACCGCAGAGATTCAACCTTAGCCAAGTACAGTGATGTTCACCTGTACCTTAACGTGGATAAGGAAGCCTGTCCACTCCAGCTTGCACCCACCACATCATCCACAGCTACCCTGGTCCTCGGAGATGCCCTTGCGATGACCCTACTTGAACTCAAGGGGTTTACTGAAAGGGATTTTGCCCTCAGACATCCCGGCGGGACATTAGGAAGGAAACTGAGACTTGTAAGAGACCTTTACCACACAGGGGAGGAACTCCCCGTTGTCAGGGAGGATACCCCTATGAAGGAGGTTGTCCTTGAGATAACTTCAAAGGGTTTTGGAGCAACAGCGGTAGTTGACAGTTCGGGAAGGCTTACAGGGATAATAACCGATGGTGACCTAAGAAGGTTCGTAAAGCGAGGGGGAGACTTAAACTCAAGCCTTGCAAGAGATGTCATGACTCCGAATCCAAAAACTACAAGGGCGGAGGAGATGGCTCTGGAAGCGTTGAGAAGAATGGAAGAACACAAGATAACAGTACTCATAGTTGTCAACGGCGAGGGAAAGCCGGAGGGGATAATCCATCTCCATGACATACTCAGAGCCGAGATAAACCTTTAGCCCATAATCAGAAGGCTGTTATGATATAATTTTCCAGCCGAAAAGAAAGGAGCTGAAGGAATGGAAGGGGTAAGCCTGAATCACGTGATACTTGGTCTCGTTGCAATGGGAATATCCCTAACCCTCATACTTCTGGGTGGTAAGCCCTCCATAAAGCCGACAAAGTATCAGGCTCTCCTTGAGGGCTATCTAAGATTCGTAAGGGGGATGCTGAAAGACAACATAGGGGATGAAGGGCTAAGGTACACACCGCTCATAGCCGCTATGGGATTATTTATCTTCTTCTCAAACCTTTTGGGAATGGTGCCCGGACTTGATGCGCCAACGGGAAATATGAATACGAACCTGGCTATGGCTCTGACAGTGTTTCTATTTTATAACTTTGAAGGTATAAGGGTTAACGGTCTGGCTTACTTCAAACACTTTCTTGGACCCATAAAGTTTTTAGCACCTTTTTTCGTTGTAGTGGAGATAATATCCCACATAGCAAGACCTATAACCCTGTCCTTGAGGTTGTTCGCAAACATGAAAGGTGGTGCTATACTCCTCTTAGCCCTGGTTGGTATAGCCATTAAGAATCCCCTTACGATGGCTGTATCTCCGGTAGCCTTGGTATTTATAGTAGCGATAAAGTTCTTGGCCATATTTATACAGACCTATGTCTTTATGATTCTTTCCGTAGTTTATTTGGCAGGAGCTGTAGCCCACGAGGAGCACTGATATGAGAATAGTATTAATTCTTACAGATGGGGCACCAGAGTGTAAAAAGGCTCTTGATATGCTTGCGAGGTATGAAGAGTTATTTTCTGCCGAAGTGAGCGTTTTTGTCGTCCTTGAAGACTTATATAGACTTGAGAAGGCAAGTGTCTCCCTTGGAGTACCTCTACCCCCAGACACGGTTAAGAACGCGAAGGAAAGAGTAAGGAATAAAGTAACCCACACCTGGAAACACGTAAAAGGTAGTGAGGAAGCAAAGATTATCATAGAGAGTGTTGCGGGTGACTTACAGGAGGAAGTGCCAAAGTTTGTGAAAGACAAGAAGCCCGATATGGTCCTATGGGGCTGTCAGCCAACTCCGTTAATGTGTAGAATTATTGATGAGTTAGATATTCCATCTGTGATAATAAAGTAAAAGGAGGTAAGCAATGAAAGGCAAGGCGCTCGCAATTTTAACTGCCCTTACACCGGCACTCACCTTTGCCGCAGAAGGAGCTGCAGGTGGTTCTTCAGACAGAGCACTCTTTTACGGACTTCTCGCTCTCGCAGCAGGTTTAGCCATAGGTCTGGCAGCGCTGGGAACTGGTATAGGAATGGGGCACGCCGTCAGGGGAACTCAGGAAGGCATAGCCAGGAACCCCAACGTCGGTGGAAGGCTCCAAACCATAATGTTCATAGGCTTGGCATTTATTGAAACTCTTGCTCTTTACGCTCTACTTTTCTCTATAGTATTCGTATTTACAGGTATATTTACCGGAAAGGCGGGCTTCTGAAGGCTCCGCCTTCCTTCTAAGAGAGGAGGTTTAACCTATGCCTGAGGCTTTAAAGCCGCACATCTCCAACAGAAAGAAAAAGAGGAAAAGTGGTTTCCTCGCCAGGATGAAGAGCAGGGCTGGCAGGAAGGTAATCAAGAGGAGAAGGCAAAAGGGGAGAAAGAGGCTGGCACCTTAGATGAGTTGGTTTTTGATAAAACTGCTTAGGTTTTGGCAGCTCTTTGTGTCTCCCCTCTATCCGCCAAGCTGTAAATACCACCCTACCTGTTCAGAGTACGCAGCCCTTGCTATAGAAAAACATGGAGCTTTGAAAGGCTCGCTTAAAGCTTTTTGGAGGATTTTAAGGTGCAATCCCTGGTCTAAAGGAGGTGTGGATATACCTTGATGCCGCAACAGCAGGGTCCAGACCCTAAGAGAATCTTTATAGCCATGACCCTTATAGCCTTTTTCCTTTTAGGCTATGAACTTTTCTCCTCTTACTTCCTAAGACCCGCCCCTCAACAAACGCCTCCACCTCAACAAGAGCAAACAGCAAAGGAGGTTAAGAAAACTGAGCCCGAAGAAAAAGCCTCCGCACCACAGCTTATGCTTGGAACAACCAGGGAGAAGAAGAAACCTGTAAAGACACTAAAATACGATGTAGGAAGTTTCAGCATAGAGGTTTCTCCCGAAGGAGGGAGAATTGTAAGCTTTGTGGACAAGCAGTTCGGTTTTGACCTGATAACTGAAGCTGAGAAGAAGCTCAATGTGTACCCCCTTGAGGTTTATACTGGAAACCCTGATATTGACTACGACCTTAACTTCGGAGAATACAAAATAGAAAAAAGAGAGGATAAACTCATACTCACCTTCAAAAAAGGGGGAAAGGAGCTAACAAAGGAGCTTGAATTCAAAGACTTTTACGTAAAGCTTACAGTCAAAAGCAACCTGAATAGGAAGGTCTATGTCCTTGTGGGCACCCATCCCTTTGAGGCTTCCTTTTACACCCATGAGGGTCCGGTTTTAAAACTTGGTGGTGAGGTCCTCAGGATTGACAAGGATGACATAAAGGCAAGAGAGTTTATAGAGGGAAATATTGAGTTTGCAGGTGAGGAGAGCAGATACTTCTTTAAGGGTTTCAAGGGAAAGATAAGCCACGTTGTGATAAACAAGGTGAGCTACAAACCTGAGGGTGAGGAGAAGGAAAAGGAGATAACCTTCACATACGTTGGATACGACGAACCTCTAACACTCTATATGGGAGCAAAGTATTACTCCCGTCTTAGGGAGCTGGAACTATCAGACCTGCTGGACTGGGGGATGCTCAAGGTTGCCGTTAAACCTCTTTTCATCTTTATGTACTGGGTATACGAACACACAGGAAGCTGGGTGTTGTCCATTGTTATACTCACTTTCCTTCTGAGGCTTGTCTTCTTCCCATTAAACTACAAGAGCACAACCTCTATGATGAAACTTCAAGAGGCTGCTCCTCAGCTTGAAAAAATAAAGAAGAAATACAAGGATGACCCTGTAAAGATGCAACAGGAGATGATGAAACTCTACTCAGAAATAGGGTTCAACCCTATGAGTGGCTGTTTACCTATACTTGTCCAGATACCTGTATTTTTTGCCCTTTACAAGGTCCTCATAATCACCGTTGACCTTAAGCTTTCGGGAATGCTGTGGATACACTCCCTTGCAGACAAAGACCCCTTCTATATACTACCTGTGATTATGGGACTCACGATGATACTACAGCAGAAGTTCACTCCCAATCCTGACCCAAAACAAAACCTGATAATGTACATATCAGCTGTTGCCTTCACCTTTCTGTTTGCCAACTTCCCCTCCGGACTTGTCCTTTACTGGACCGTAAACAACATACTGAACATAGGACAGAACTACCTAATAAAGAACGTGATTCTCAAGAAGAGATAATTTTTTTATACTCCTCAAGAGCCCAGGATAGGGATTCCTCATAGGGCACCGGTTCCTTTTCAAGCACCTTCTGGACCCCATCTGACTGGGCATCTCCCAGAATTCCACACACGTTGTCTTTCCACATCATGAGTATCTGGTCTGAGGAAAAGGGCGGTGGCTGAACGAAGAGCTCAACAACCTTTCCCATATAGTACATCAAAAACTTGGGCAGTGGAACCATAAGAACCCTTCTGTTCCAGCGGGAGAATATATCTTGTAGAAGTTCCCTAAAGCTAACCTGCTTCGTTCCACACAGTTCGTATATACTGTTTTCCGTTTCCGGCTTCTCAAGGGAAGCAACGAAACACTGTGCTACATCTCTCACATCAACTGGTTGGAATCTGTAGTTGCCTCCCCCAGGCAACGCAACTATGGGGATCACTCTGGTTATGCTGTCCATGTCATAAAAGAGCTTCTGTTCAGGTCCAAGTATCAAAGACGGTCTAAAGATTGTGTATCTAATCCCGCTCTCCATGAGGTGCTTTTCAGCCCACCTCTTAGTCTGGTGGTAACGAGAGGGTGCTTCATCATGAGTTCCCAAAGCACTCATATGAACGGCTCTCTCTATGCCAAGCTCTTTCATGGTCTGGTAAAGGTTTAAGGAGTAAAGGTAATGCACCTTTTCAAAGGTTAAACCCCTTCTCTTGTTTTCAAAAAGTATCCCTATAAGATGAACCACTGCCTCTATCTTTGAAAGGCTCAGGACTTCTCTCAGAGAAGCTTTATCGGAGAAGTCAACGCTGTACACTTCAGCCTTATCACCGAAGAGAGCCCTTGCCTTTTCTGGACTCCTTACACCCAGGACAACCTTATGCCCTCTCTCCATCAGATACCTGACCACATACCTACCTACGAAACCCGTTCCCCCTGTTACAAATACTCTCATTCACTTTACCTCCATATCTATACATTCATAATAAGACCTGCGAAATCTCTTACCAAAGCTTAAATCAAGCTTAAAGTCCTTACACTCCATTACAAAGGTCTGATACTCTCCATTTTCCCCGCTCTTTGAGTAGCCTCTTGAATGGAGGAACTCCAGGAGTTCAGCTCCAAGGTACACACCGAGAAACTTTGTGGGTAGTTTCCTGACCCTTCTGCACACTACAAAAGGCTTTGAGAGTTCCAGAACCTCCCTTAGAAGCAGTTCCTCATCCATGTACCACAAGGGAAAAACAGCCCTTATACCTAGCTCCGAGCAGATTCTTTCAATAAACATCCTGTGCTCCAACTGGTATATATCTCCAAAGACCCCGCTAACAGGGCTTATCCTGCTGAGGATTTCAAGGAGCTTCTTGCCGAAGTCCCCTTTCCTCTTACTTCCATAGACTGGTATGAATTCCAGCCCAAGCCTCTTTACCTGCTCTCTTATTACGGATTCTCGCAGATAACAGCCTATCAAACGTCTACTTCTTTCTTCAACATAGGAAAGGGCGTACTTTACCACCAACCCTCTTGAGATAGCCTTCCTATAGGAGAGGTAACTGTCTTTACCTCCACTCCAAAGGATGAAAGATAAACCGCTCGCCACGATATTAAAAGTATGGAAGATTTTATCTCCCGTTGGGAAGCCTATCTGAGGAATTACGAGAAGAAGTTTGTCTTCACAGCCCTAAAGGTTTGCTCAGCCCTGAAGGTGGATGTTCCGCAGGAGGAGCTAAAAAGCTTCTTTGTAAACCTGTACCACCAAACATTTTTCTCTAAGGACATGGACCTCTCCAGCTGTGTGGAGTTTATAGAGAAGATGAAAGCAAGGGGCGTTGACCTGAAGTTCATTTCCACGAAAGCGTTCCTGCTGCTGGTAGGGGATTTTTCAATCCAGTGTTTCCACAAAGAAAGCTCTTTAGATGCCGTTAGAGGCATCGTGGCAAGGATAGATGAGGTCCTGGAAGGCTGCTCCAAGAAGATAATAGAGGACTATGAGGATATAAGCTCTCTGGTAAGGAGTCTTATATCTCACAGGGAAAAGGCTGTTGATTTCAGCAACGTAGAACCTGAGGGTGAAGAGAACAAGAAACTACTTGAGAAATTCAAAGACCTTAAGAAGAAAGGTGAGAGTGTTGAGCTTTTCAACATATATAAGGGGCTTCATATAAGAAGTTTTGTTCCCATAATGGATGTTAAAGAGGATGGAGTCCTATTGGAAGTTGGACTGACACAACTCGGTGTTATAGCTATAGATAGATTCACCCTATTAAAACACCCGGAGTTCGGAGAAGGTATATACGGTGAGGTAAAGGTTATAGAACCTGAGAGTAAAAGGGTAAAGTTGTGGAGATTCAAGAGAGCCGAGGGCAAAGAGGAAAAGAGAAGCTCTGTAAGGGTGAAACCTAAGGATATAGTTGAAGTATCAATAAACAGCGAAAAAGGTATTGACCTTCTCGGGTACATACTTGATATATCCATAGACCACGTAAATGTGTTCATTCCCAAGAGGGAACTCCCCTTTGAAGAGGGCGAGGCTCTGAAACTGAGCTTTAAACTTGAAGACTGCAGGAACAAGCAGTATATGGAGGTGAACACAGAAGGAATAGTGAGGGCTATAAGAACCCCTCCAAAGGGTAGCTCTGTGGTTTTCCGTTTAAATACCACCCCTCAGGAGGAAACGAAACTCTCGGTTTACATAACCTGCAGGCAGAAGGAGATAGTCAGAGATATAAACGAGTACGTTAAAGAATACCTATCTTAAAACCTGCCTGTCTTTGCCAACTTCTTTATGGAGAAGTAATCTCCTATTCCGTAATTGCTCCAGAGGAGATTTAAAAGCTCCATAAACACGTGAGCGGTAATTACAGCGTCGTCCAGAGCCCTGTGTAGGCGGGAGTAGTCAATACCAAAGTAGTCTGCAACGTCCTTCAGAGAATGCTTTGGTAGTGAGGTAAGGAGTTTCCTTGATAACTCAAGGGTGCATATATAAGGTCTTTTGAACCTCTCCTTCATGTAAAGGCGGGTGTACTTGTCTATGAATTTTATGTCTTGAGTAACATGGTGCCCAACTACAATGCCGTCACCAACAAATTCCATAAATTCTGGAAGTACGTCTCTCATCTTTGGACTTCCAACAACCATCGCGTTTGTTATACCGGTAAGCTCCTTTATCCTTTCAGGTATGAAGAATCCTGGGTCTATCAGGCTTGAGAAGGTATCCGTTATAATTCCCCCTTCCACCCTGACAGCACCTATATCTATAACCTCGGCGTGTTTAACATCAAACCCTGTGGTTTCAAGGTCTATAACAACAAAGGTACTGTCCAAAAGGTGTTCCCTCATAGGTATATGATAGTCTTAAATCACCCTCCTGACAGCCTCCCACATCGCTATAGCCCCTGCCGCTCCCACGTTCAGAGAGGTCGTCCTGCCCCTCATAGGTATGGTGAGTACCTCGTCTGAGATATCAAGAACGCTTTTTGAAACCCCTTTGTCTTCTGAGCCTAAAACGAGTGCGCAGGGGAGAACTATCTGGAGGTCCCTTATATCTTTGCCCCCCTTTTCTATGGAGAAAACCCAGCCGCCCATATCTTTGAATTCCCTCAAAGCCCTATGCAAGCTTGAAACCTTTGAGAGTTTAAGGTGAAAGACGGCTCCCGAGGAAGCTTTTATTACGGTCTGATTTACAGGTGTGGTTTTTTCCTTTGATAGGAGAGCACCAACTCCGCCAAGAACCTCACAGGTCCTTAACAGGTTTCCTACGTTTTGAGGGTCCGTTATGTGGTCTATAACCACGAAGAAGGAACTTCTTTTAAAGGTTTCAGAAAACAACTCCCGAGGGTTCACGTAGGATACAGGGCTAAGAAGGGCGATAACACCCTGGGTTTTCTTTGTCCCGGCAAGCTCCTCAACCTTCTGGCGTGAAACCTTCTGGAGCTTTATTCCCCTTTCCTTAGCAAGCTTCATAAGTTCCCTTGGCGGATGGGAGTCGTGGGCAACGTATATCTTCTCAACTTCCCTCCCAGCCCGGAGGGCTTCTATTATCGGGTTTCTTCCCCAGATTACAAACTCGGACATGCTTTAGATATATAATACAACCACATGAACGAAACCCTCCTGAGAGCTATAGAGGTTTATGCTCCTACTTTATAACAGGGAAGAAACAGGGTAAGTTACTCTAACTACACCCTCTCAATTATGCTCTTAACTATCTCCTTCTCAAGGGGGGAGCTTATCTTGGGTATTATAGTCTCTATAACTGTAGTCTTTGCATCTGAAAACTTCTCCAGTCTTCTGGCACACCTTATGGTATCCCTTATAGAAAACACAAACTCCACCGGTTCCTCAGATTGTTGGGTCTGATAAGCTCTGTAGGCTTTCCTTATCTCGTTGGCTATTTTGAGAAGCTCAAAGAGGAGATTTATCTCACGCTCCCGCTCTGGAGTTCTCAGCTCTTCACCCTTTGTAGTTTTTACGTCGTTTACCACCAAATACCATAGATAGGTGAACTCTTCCTTGTTCAAAGACGCTACATGTTTCAGGTAGTCCTTCAGAATCATAGCCTCATCAGGATAGTAAAAACCCCTCTCATCCTGGAAGGGTGGATAATCAACGTACATAACGTCAGCCCTCGTCTTTATATCCTGAGGTAGCTCCGATACACCCAAATAGTTCTGGGGGTTCATTCCACCGATAAGGATCACATCTGGTCTCGCCTTTATGACCTCCCCATAAGATAGGACAAGGTATCTTCTGTAGTCAAAGAGGGGGTTGAATATCTTTACGAGAGATGGAGGAAGGGTGTTAATCTCGTCAAGGTATATGACAGCTCCTGGGGTCTGTAAAGCTTTTACCAGGTCAGAGTAAACCCTCTTCGTTCCCCTCTTGGGGTCAAACTCGTAGACAAAGGTTATGTCCTCTTTCTCCATTTTGGAGTTGCAGGGAACAATGAAGAGAGGTCTGTTAGTGAGGGCGGAAAAGACCTCAACCAGGAAGTTCTTACCAACGCCGGCATCGCCCTCAAGTATGAGTATGCCTTCATTAAAATCAAGTTGTTCCTTCACAAGGGACGTGAACCTCTCAAGGTTCTGGACAAACCAGGGGGTCTCCTCGTAAGAGACAAATTCGGGAACCCTGGGTTTTTCTATGGAGCAGAGTCCATTCAGGTGTCTAAGATATCTGTTTACCCACGAGGGGAAATGCTTTAACTCCTCCTGGGCAAGGACATTGTTGTACCTCTTGGGTTCTGCCAAGATACCATCTTCCCTTTCAAATACAAGTTTTCCAAATACCTTCCCCTCCTGAAGAAGTTTATCCTCTACCTTTATCCTCCACTTAAGTCTTACAGGCCGTCCCCTAAATCTTGGGAAGGTTTCCCTACCGAACCTGACCTCCTCCTTCAGCAGCTCTATTGAAAAGGTTTTAAGCCTGTCCTCAACTAGCTTTTCTTGAAGTATCCTCACGAGTTTTTCCAAAGCTGGGTTATAAAACTCACGGGGGAGCCTGGAGATAAAGGCACGGGTGTCCTTAACTTCAGGGAGAGCTTCAAGCTCCCTTATGTCCGTTGTATTTGTCCCTGCTATTGCCCTTCTCACTTTATCAAAGTAATTTTCAAGCTCTCTCTGGAAATGCTCTCTCACCCTCTCCCTTAATTCCTCAAGCCTTTCCTTCCAATCCTCTTCAGCTTTCTCTATCCTGCTCTCTATCTCCTTGTAGTCTTCCCCGGTTATATCGTTATTCTTGAGCTTGTTCTCTATCTTCTCTACAAAAATCTCGTAAGACCTATTAACCAGCTTATCTCTTGCATCGTTTATAAGCTCCCTCACCCTCTTTATGGGTATGTCTATACGGTCTAACTCAATAAATTCCTTTATATTCGCAAGCTCTGATTCTTCACCTACAGTCTTTATCTTCTTTAAAAGTTCTTTGTACAGTTTCTCCGCATTCTTGATTATCTGCCTCTGTCTGTCTTCCGTATATATGAAGTCTATGAGGTTGGTCTCAAACTTCTCCAGGTAGTACAGTCTCTTATCTTCCGCATCTTCATATCTGGACGTGTACAGGCTACCATCAGGTGAAACCTTCACTACGCTGTAACCGAAACCTTCTATAAAGTCAAGGAACTCCCCTGATGACAGGTCGTAAATACCAAGTCTGTTCTCCTCCAGGTCTGCTGAGAATAGATACCTGCCATCGGGAGAAATATCCATTGTAGAAACTTGGTGTTCTAAGGGTATTTCAGCTTCAAGGTTGTCAAGATTCGGGTCGTATATGAATATCTTTTTCTGGGAGTTATCGGCAATGTACAGCTTATCCTCAACGTTTACAAGCGCTCTTGAGGGGGCGTAATCCAACCTCTTGAGCAGGTTTCCACCTATGCTGTATATGGCTGTACCCTGGGTACCTCCTAAGACAAGCTTTGCACTGGGCAGAATCTTTATGACCTTCAGGTCTCCTATTTCGGCATCTCTGTATATAAATGTGCTTTTAAAATCAACGGTTTCCTGAGACAGGTCTCCAGAAAGGTCTATTGTGTAAACCTTCTCCCCAACCACACCAAAAGCCAAAGTCCCGTTCCTTATATCAAGTCCACCCGTGGGTCTTAACCCTTCCTGAGATATCCTAACGGTCTTCCAGGAGGAAGGGTCTTTTGGCTGGTTGAGATAATAGATAGCAAGGTATGGAGAGGCGACTATACCGAGGTACTTCCCACTGAACACTATGTCCGTTACGGACTGGGAAGGGGGTCTTGCGGGAAGTCTGTGGAGCTTTCCTCTCCAGTCGTAGAGCTGGAAAACACCATACCTCCTCCCAACTAAGGTCCAATACCCATCATCGCTGGAGTCTATCGCCTCAATCCAATACTCCTCTATCTTTGCATCTGGGTCTCTCTCAAGGCTTTCCGTAAGGTAAAGTTTAAGGTCCCCAAACTCATAGGTTTCCTTGAAGTTTACCTTCTCCTCTCTCTTGCCGACGAGCTTCTCAAAGAACTTCATGAAAATATGGTAAACAAAAGATGCTTTTATAACTATGTTTTAGACACAGGTTGAGCTAAATCATAAAACCCGTGAAATCCTGTATATAATCTCAAATTAGACTGACATGTCAGTTCACACAAGAGGGAGGCTTATAGAGGCTGCAAAGAAGGTCTTTTCAAGGAAGGGGTATCATAATGCCCAGATAGCTCACATAATAGATGAGGCAGGTGTTGCAAGGGGAACCTTCTACCTCTACTTCAGGAGTAAGGAAGACATTTTCAAAGAGCTTCTCAAGGAAGTGGTGGAGGAGCTAAAGGAAAGGATAAGGGTGATAGACCCCTTCCACGACCCCGTTGAGCAGGTAATTGAAAACGTGGAAAGGGTTATAGAGTTTGCCCTTGAAGAGAGGGAGCTGGCAAGGATAGTACTGCAGAGAAACAGCGACCCTGATCTCTTCAGGGTGATAAACGACTTCTTTGAGGAGGTTACGCGCCTCATAGAAAACTCATTGTGGCTCGGCATAGAGATGGGGTTGATAAGGGAGTGCGATACACATCTGATCGCAAGAGGCATACTTGGAGCTTTGAAGGAGGTAATATCCAGTCTGTTAGATGAGGAAAACCCTGATACGTACAGGGTAGCAAAGGAGATAATTGAGCTGGGAATGAAGGGAGTTTGGAAACCAGTGGGAGGTGAGAGCCATGGAGGTAATTCAGCAGTATAGAGCATACAGACCCAGACCCCTCAAGGGGGAAGAGAGGGGCAAAGTAAAGATAGTTTACGGGGGACTTACCTGGAAGCATGAGAGGCTTATACAGGGCGCCCTTGAAAATGCAGGATACAAAGCAGAACCGCTTCCTGAAATAAAGAGGGCTGACCTTGATATAGGAAAAGAGCTGATAGATACAGGGGCTTGTTGTCCAACAACCTTTACAGCCGGAAATCTGGCAAGATTCCTTAAAGAGAAGAGTGAAAGAGAGGGTAGGGAAGGTGTAAAAGAGGGCTACGTATTCGTAACCATAGGCGCCTGTGGACCCTGCAGATTCGGTCAGTATCACGAATCCTACGAAAGGGTGCTTGAGAACCTGGATTTTAAAGACTTCCGCATGTTTCTGCTGGATCTGCTTCAGATGGAGCAGAACGAAGGTGGACTGGAGATAACCATGCCCCTTACTTTTGGTCTTGTCTACTCAATGTTTCTCGGAGACCTGATGACAGATATGGAGTACGCGATACGTCCCTACGAGGTTATCCCTGGCGAAACCGATAAGGTTCTTAAAGAGAGCATAGAATTGATTTACGATAGGCTAAAGAATAGACCCTCGCGGGGTAAGAAGTGGGGCTCACTCCTGTGGCACGTTACCACACCTTACTTCGTGAAGGTCCTTAAGGAGGTCAGGGAGCTCTGGGACAAAGTAGAGGTTGATAGGCTTAGGGTAAAACCGAGGGTTAAGATAACAGGAGAGTTCTGGCTCCAAACTCACGAGGGAGACGGGAACTACAACATAAAGAGATGGCTTGAGCAGGAAGGTGCTGAGGTGATACCTCCTCCGATAGCGGTGTGGATGGATTACCTCATATACCTTAGCCTATGGAAAATGGAGGAAAGCAGGGAGTTTGTTGAAAAGTTCTGGCTCAAGAAGGCTGTTATAAAACTTCTTCTCAACCTGTACCACTTCACCTATAACAGGCTGAGGAAAGCCCTGAACAACATACCAAACACCCTTCCACCTCAGGAAGAGTTAAGAAGCTTAGCAAAACCTTACTTCCATCATTTTCTCGCGGGTGGTGAAGGGTACATGCTTATAGGTAAAGCCCTGTATGCCCATCTAAATAAACACGCCCACATGATATGCGAGCTATCTCCCTACGGGTGCATGCCCAACACCATGTCTATAGGTGCCATGCAGGCAGTCTTGGGTAAGTATCCGGACCTTCTCTACGCTCCCATTGAAATAAAGGGAGATGCTGAAGTTCACGCCCTCTCAAGATGCCAGATGATACTCACCGAAGCTAAGAAGCGCGCACAGAGGGAATTTGAAGAGGCTTTGGAGAGAACCGGGTTGAGTGTAGAAGATATAAGGAACTACGAGGATGAGAGACCTGAGCTGAGGAAGGCTACCTACAAAGTTCCCCACTACGGCTATGCGGGGACATCCGCCAACTACGTTATGCACGTGGCAAAGCTGATGGGGAGGGTTTAGGAGGGGTAAGATGATTTTAGGACTGGACGTTGGCTCAACTACCTGTAAATACGTTCTCATAGATGAGGAAGGGAGGATAGTAGATAAGAATTACGAGAGGCATAACACGAAGCAGGCGGAGAAGGTTCTTGAGTTTTTAGAGAGGTTAGAGAAGGAACACGGATTCACTCCGGGAAGGGACAGGGTCTACATAACGGGCTCTGGAGCGGGGATCATAGGGGAGATGCTAGGTGCCCGCTTCGTTCAGGAGGTGGTGGCGGTCGCTACCGCCGTTGAGAAGCTCCACCCTGAAGTGAGGTTCGTCTCGGAGATAGGCGGGGAGGATATGAAGACCATATTCTTCCACGGAGAGGGGGACAGGAAAACGAGACAGGTCTTCATGCAGAGCGCCTGCGCAGGAGGAACGGGAGCCTTCATAGAGAAGTCGGCGAGGAAGTTGGGGATTCCTCCCGAGAAACTTTCCCAGATGGGTTATCTCGGCTACCAGCTCCACAAGGTTAGCTCCAAGTGCGGCATATTCGCCGAGGCGGACGTGAACACCCTCGTTAAGGCGGGTGTCCCCGTTGAGGAGATAATAGCGAGCCTATTTGAAGCGGTCGTATATCAGAACCTTGCCATACTCACGAAGGGAAACACCCCCAGACCCTACGTCCTACTCTTAGGAGGACCTAACCTCTTCTTTAAGGGTCTTCAGGAGGCGTGGAGGCATCACCTCACGAGGCTCTGGGAGGAGAGGAACGTCCCCCTTCCGGAGGGGAAGGAACCTCAAGAATTAATAATCGTTCCCGAGAACGCCCTCTACTACGCCGCCCTCGGATGTGCTTTCACCGCTCAGAGTGAACCCGAAGAAAACGGAGTCTATAAAGGAATGGATAGACTAAGGTGGTGGGTTGAGGAGGGACAGCACCAGCAGAAGGAGAAGGAGGGCAGGAAGGGACTCTGGAAGACGAAAGAGGAGCTTGAGGAGTTCAGGAGGGTTTACGAGCCGCAGGTTTTTGCCTACAGGAACAGAAAGCCTTACACAGGTAAGATTGAAGAGGTCGTCATAGGTTGCGACTTTGGTTCTACCACCGCGAAAGCGGTCTGTCTGTCTAAAAATAAAGAGGTTCTCTTCTCGGTCTATACCCTCAGTAAGGGTAACCCCATAGAGGACGCCAAGTTCCTCTTCAGGGAGATAAAGGAGAGGATAGGGGACGCGAAGGTTTTGGGAGTCGGGATAACGGGATACGGTAAGGACCTTCTCAAAGACATAATAGGTGCGGACGCTCCGATAGTGGAGACCGTCGCCCACGCCGCCGCAGGACTTCACTTCTTCCCCGATGCGGACTGCATATGTGACGTGGGAGGAGTGGATGTAAAGATAATAATCCTCAGGAACGGGGCGGTCGTGGACTTTAGGCTTAACTCCCAGTGCAGTTCGGGGAACGGTGCCTTCCTTCAGGGTGTAGCGGAGAGGTTCGGAATACCCCTTGAGGAGATAGCCGAGCGCGCCTTCTCAGCCCGTGCCATGCCAACGCTCACCATGGGTTGCGGAGTTTTCCTCCAGAGCGATATAGTGAACCAGCAGAGGAAGGGATGGAACGCCGACGAGATTCTCGCGGCTCTGTGCTGGGTTCTGCCCCAGAACGTCTGGATTTACGCCGGAAACATAACCAACTTCAAGGAGATAGGGAGGAAGTTTATCCTTCAGGGAGGAACCCACAGGAACCTTGCGGTGGTAAAGGCTCAGGTGGACTTCCTGAAGTCAAAGATTCCCGACGCCGAGGTGGTAGTCCATCCCTATTCGGGTGAGGCGGGAGCGATAGGTGCGGCTCTTATAGCCCTTGAAAACTGGGAGAAGACAGGAAGGACGAGGTTCAGAGGGTTTGAGACTATAGAGACTCTGGAGTATAAGAGCACCACCTCCGAGGATACGGTCTGCAGGTGGTGTCCGATAGAGTGCAGGAGGACCTTCATAGACGTGAAGCTACCCGGAGGAAAGGGGAGACCCTGGTCCAAGGTTCCCCTTCCAGAGGGCTGGGTGAGGATAATCGTGAACAATTCCTGCCCCAAGGGACTTGTTGAGGACAAGAACGAGCTGAAAGCTATAAAAGAGGAGATGGAAGAGGTGAGGAGGAGATTCCCCAACGTAGCCCAGTTCGTTCATAAGGAAGCCTTCAACACGAGGGTGGAGGTATAAGACATGCCTTTTATTAGCCTTTTTAAGAGAAGGACCGCCGAAGGCGGTGAGTTAAAAAAAGATAGAAGTCATATAAGGGTGGGAATACCGAAGTTCCTTAACGTCTGGTCAACCCACCGCTTCTGGATAGGTTTCTTGAAAGCTTTAGGTATTCCCGCAAAGAACATAGTCTTTAGCTCCGATACCTCGGAGGAGCAGTTCAGGGAGTACGGGAAGGGCAGGATAGGTATGGACTCCTGCTATCCTGTGAAGGTTCTTGCAGGGCACATAGGTGAGCTTCTGACTACAAAGAAACTGGATATAATACTCGCCCCAATGGTTTATTCGCTGCCCTCCTTCCTCAGAGGTCACGTCGTGGATACCCTTTCCTGTACCAGGGTTCCTATGAGCGTTGAAAACATAAAGGCTGGTTTTTTAAAGGAGTGTAACGAGTTTGAAAAGCACGGGGTTAAGTTTGTGAATCCCTTCGTCAGCTTTGCAGAACCTCACCTCCTCCCCAAGCAGCTATATGAGTCCTTGAAGGATGCTTTGGACGTCAGCTATGAGGAAGTTGAGAGGGCTGTTAAGAAGGGTCTTGAAGAGCTAAAGAGATTTGATTCAGAGATGAGAAAGAAAACGAGAGAGATTTTAGAGTGGTGTGCCCAGAACAACCACCCCTGCATACTCATACTCGCAAGACCTTACCACATGGACCCAGGCATAGGACACGAGATAGATGTGGAGTTCCAGAGCCTCGGATATCCGGTCGTTTGGGGTCAATATCTTCCAACCGATAAAGACCTGATGGACTGGCTCTTCGGAGCGGAAATAGAGGCGGGTATCATAAAGAGTCCCTTTGACATATCGGACGTTTGGACCTCATCTTACAGCTCCAACACCAACGAGATAATCTGGGGCGCAAAGTTTGCTGCGAGGTTCCCTTGGATAACTGCGGTAGTGAGGCTTTCCAGCTATGAGTGCGGAATGGACCAGCCCACTTACACTCCGGTTCAGAAGATAGTGGAATATTCAGGGACACTATACTTTAAGTTCGGAGACCTTGACGAGACAAGACCTTCGGGGAGCATAAGGATAAGGGTTGAAACGATAGACTACTACGTTAAAAAGTATTCACCGCATATCATTGAGAGGAAGTTGAAGAGGCTTGAGGAGAGGAAGGTACCGGAGGGGTTTGGAGTTATCCCACCACCTCGTAATGCCTCCACTTCCACTTAGCCCCCAACTCCTCCACGAGTTTTTTGGTCCTTTCCATATCCACTCCGGGGTAATCTACGGCGGAGACGACTACCTCAAAACCCTCCTTCAGAGCCTCCTTTATGAACTCTAAAACTTTTTCAAAGGCATCGGGCTGGGCGGGTTTGCAAACCTCTTCGTAGGTTTCCTTATCGGGAGCGTTGAGGGATACGGACCAGACGTCCACGAGACCCTTGAGTTCTTTTAGCTTCCCCTTGGGTATGAAGGTGAACATCAGCCCGTTGGTGTCTACCCTGACCTTTCCGCCTTTAGACTTTACGTATTTAGCTATCTCCTTCAGGGCAGAGAACCTGAGCGTAGGCTCCCCGTATCCGCAGAAGACCACCTCCTCGTAGTGGGTGGGGTCTCCGAGTTCCTTTATCACCTCTTCCACAGAAGGGTCCCTACTCGTCCAGACCCAGTATCCCTTCACCATGAAGTTCCTCTCCCTCTCCCTCTGGCAGAAGACGCAGTGGAGGTTGCACTTGTTGGTGAGGTTTATGTAGAGCTTTCCGTTTATAACGTAGGTTATCGTCTCTCTCCTCCCGTTGTTTCCGATGTTCAGGATGAGCTTGGCGTTTTCTGAGGTCATCCTGTCCACGTCCTCTAAGGAGGTGTTGGGTAGAAGTTCGGCGAGGACCTTGGCGGTGTGCCATATGTAGGGGGGCTTGTTGGGTTTACCTCTAACGGGCTGGGGAGCCAAGAATGGTGCATCGGTCTCTAAAAGTATCCTTGAGGTAGGAGTTTTCTTAGCCACTTCACGGACGCCTTCGGCGTTCTTGTAGGTTAGAATTCCCGAGTAGGATATGTAAAAGCCTAAATCCACAGCCTTCTTCATAGTCTCGTAGCTTCCCGTGTAGCAGTGCATTATTCCCCCGACCTCGTAGGCTCTCTCCTCCTTAAGTATCCTTATGGTCTCTTCCTCGGCGTCCCTCATGTGGATAACCACGGGAAGCCCCAGTTCCCTTGCGAGGGCGAGCTGCTTTCTGAAGACCTCCTCCTGTTTCTTCCTGTCGGAGTGGTTCTTGTAAAAGTCAAGTCCCATCTCTCCGAGGGCTTTCACCTTGGGGTTGCTTTTGGCGAGTTCCCTTAGCCACTCTATATCCTCGTCGGTTACTTTGTCTGCTTCGTGGGGATGGAAGCCTATGGCGCAGTAAACGTGTTCATACTCCTGAGCGAGCTTGAGGGCGTTCCTTATCGTCTTCCTGTCGTAGCCCACGGTGAGCAGATACTCAAGGCTTTCGTCCTTAACGGTCTCCTCAAAGTCCTCCTTCTTCAAGAGGTCTAAGTGGCAGTGGGTGTCTATCATGGAGAGAATAATATATGAATTTTTCAAACAAACACCATACCTGCGTAGGCAACCACCCTTTCATAATCTCCCGTTACCTCTCCGGAGTTGGTGTAGTCTATGAGAACTCCCTGCCTCGCTCCTAAGACCTTGGCTGCCTCAATGCCCACAACGGCAGGTATGAAACCGCACATAGTTATGTTGTATTGAACCCTCTTCAGGTAAAGCTCGTCCGTTTGAAGCCTCTCCATAGCTGATATAAGTATCTCGTCCTTCCTTCTCGCCTCTTCCGCAGGTATGTAGTGGGACATGTCGGAGCTTATAACTATCAGGGCATCCATACCCTGAAGAAGACTCCCCAGAAATCTGCCGAAGTCCCTGGCGGTGTCGTAGTCCAGAAATCCTAAAACTATCGGAAGTATTCTGAAAGGACGCTCCGCGTATCTGAACAGGAAGGGTAGTTGAACCTCCAAAGAATGCTCATACAGGTGGGCACTCTCGTCAGGCTGTGCCCTCGGATACTGAAGGAGCTGTTCCCTCAGCTTCTCGTCTATCGGCACGTCTCCGTAAGGTGTCTCCCAAGCTTCTCCAGGATATACTGATATATCAGTCCCGTATCCTGTGTGATTTGGACCCAAAAGGATGACCCTCTCAGGTATGGACACCCTCTTGTAAACCTCACAGGCGGTTTTACCTGAGTATATTAATCCGGCGTGGGGAACAAGAACAGCCTTTGCTTTCATCTTCTGTTGGACTTCCTCCCCACACAGTAAATCTGTAAGCTTGTTTAACTTCCCGACATCAGCAGGATAGAACGCTCCAGCTACAGCAGGTTTCCTCTTCATGCTTTTAAATATATGACCTTTACCATCAAGGTTGTAACTACATGAAGGAAATTTTTAAGTATCATATTTGCACGGAGGAAGGTTATGGCTGAAAAAGTGAAGATAGTCATAGACGACAAAGAGTATGAGGTTGAGAAGGGAAAGACGGTCCTTCAGGCTGCCCTGGAAAACGGAATAGACATACCTTACTTCTGCTATCACCCAAAGCTGTCCATAGCCGGTGCCTGCAGGATGTGTGTTGTTTACTGGGAGAACATAAACAGACTTGTCATATCCTGCAACACACCCGTCCAGGAAGGGATGGTGATAAGAACCCACCACACGAGCGAACAGGTGAGAGAGAACCAGAAGTATCTCCTTCAGGCTCTTATGACAAGGCACCCCCTTGACTGCCCTATATGTGACAAGGCTGGAGAATGTGACCTCCAGAACTTCGGGGCAATATACGGACCCCAGAGGCAGGTCGTTCCCATATCGGCATTGGAAAAAGAGAGAGAGGAGTATGACTGGGAGAGCGATTTTCTTGAATACTACTCTAACAGGTGCGTGGTATGTTACAGATGCACGAGAGCATGCGATGAGGTTGTAGGTGCTCATGCCCTTTATGTGGAGAACAGGGGTTTTGACTCCAATATAGTTCCAACGGTCAGACCCATGGATACCTCCACCTGCGAGATGTGCGGGATATGCGTTCACGTCTGCCCCGTTGGAGCCATCATATCTAAACCCTTTAAGTTCTGGTCAAGGAGCTGGCTTCTTCAGAGGGAAACAACCAGATGTAACCTCTGTCCTGTAGGTTGTGAGATTCAGCTTGAGTTCGGTGTGGGAGACTGGAGGTCAAAGAGGAAAGTCTACAGAACCAAGCCCACGGAGGAGCTCAACATCTGTGCGAAGGCTTTCTTCGGATACGATGCACTAAACGTTGACAGGCTTTTAAAGCCCTACGCCCACGGAAGAGAAGAGAGCGTTGGAAACCTTGTAAACCTACTAAATTCAATCCTCGGAGTCCACGAGAGGGAAACCGCCTTTGTCTTATCCGGATACGTACCCAACGAGATCATAGACAGCGTCGTCAGCATAGCAAAAGCAACCAGCAGTTACATAACCGCGCCCCAGACGACAGACTTCTTCAAGCTCGCTGAGGCTCTGGGAGATTATAGACCCCCAACAATAGATGAGATAAAAGAGGCAGACTTTTACGTATTTGTGGGAGATGACATAACCTCAACCGCAACAGTACTTTCCTACTATACAAAAGGTAAGGTTTACAGGGTAGGAAAGGGGGTAAGAGATGAGAAGTTTGAGCCTGAGGATATAAACCTTGAAGATATAGAAAGATTAGAGGGAAGCGGTGTCGTGGTAGTGAACGCAGCTTCCTTCAGAGGTGAAGAGGCTAAGGAATTGGGGGAAAGGTTGAAAGCCCTTAAGGATAAGGGGCATAAGATACTCCTTCTTCCGAAGGATGGAAACGTTTACGGGCTTTACGAAAGGGTTAAGGAACTTTACTCAGATATAGATGAGGTTGTCCAGAAGGCTCTTAAGGGGGAGATAAACAGCCTTGTGGTCTTCGGAGAGGATATAACAGAGTATTACGAGCCAGAAACCATAGAGCAACTTGCAGAAAGGCTTGAACACCTTATAGTGGCTTCTCCTTATGACTATGGTCTCTCAGTGAGAGCTACCGTCAAGATACCCATGGCTCTTATCGGAGAGACAGAGGGTACTTACACAACCCTGTTTGGAGAGGTAAAGGGGAAGAGATTTCTCCCATGGGCTTTTGATGATATAGTCTTCTGGAAGTATCTTGAGGAGAGTTTTGCAGGCAAAGAAGGGGAGATAAGGGTCCTCAGAGGAGGGGGTGTCCCGCCTCTGAAGCCGGAGATACACCTATACAGGAACAGCTGGATAACCAAGAGGAGTGAGAACCTGACAAAGCTCTATGAGAAGAACAGGGAGGTAAGCGAGTACAGGATTTAGAAAGTCATAAGAGGGAAGCTCCTTTTTTAGAAAAAATAGAAATACATATATCCTCCTAGGACTTATATTGTTCTAAAAACACCGGGAGGTAGAGGGCATGAAGCTTTCAAGGAGGAGTTTTGTACTCGGCAGTCTTCTTGCTGTGGCTTTTCCAAAGGTAACCATAGGCATGCAAGCTTCAGGGAAGGAGGTTACCTTTACCTGCAGTGTAAGGATAAAGGAAAGGGGAAAGGCAAGACTCTGGATTCCAGTACCTGTAAACACTGAATATCAACAACTTAAGGGACTCAGCCTGGGTGGTAACTTTGAGAGAGCCGAGGTCATAAGAGAAAAGGAGTACGGAACTCCCATACTCTATGCGGAATTTGGGAAGCTTGAAGGGGAGAAGTCTATGAAGGCTACCTTTTCGGTGGAGTATAGAACCCGTCGCGTAAGTCTGATAGATGGAAACTTTCAACCTCCAAAGGCTCTTGAGCCCTATCTAAAGGCTACCCCTCACCTTCCTACCACAGGAAAGGTAAAGGAGCTCGCCGAGAGGATAACTGCGGACAAAAGGAGCACCCTTGAGAGGGCTTACGCCATATATGAATGGGTTGTGGAAAACACGTACAGAGACCCAAAAGTGAAGGGTTGCGGACCAGGAAACGTAAACGAGCTCATTGAGGTCTATGAAAGAGAAGGAAGGATAGGCGGTAAATGTGCAGACCAGAGCTCCATATTTGTGGCTCTGTGTAGGTCTGTAGGCATACCCGCAAGGGAGGTATTCGGTTTAAGGGTTGAACCCGCTTACGTATCTGAAAGCCTGTCCATAAAGAGGGGTTCAAAGGACCTTACGAAGGCTCAGCACTGCAGAGCTGAATTCTGGGCAGGCGAGTGGATTCCCGTTGACCCTGCCGATGTAACAAAGATGAGGCTTGGGGAGAAGTTAAAGGAGGGAAGCAAAAGGCTTGAGTTTGCCAAAAGATACCTCTTCGGAAACTGGGACCCTCACTGGGTAGCCTTTAACTGGTTGAGGGACGGAAACCTTGAACCCCAACAGGAGCTAATGAAACCACTCCCCTTCTTCGGATACCCCTATGCGGAGGTCAACGGATACGTCCTTAACTACTTAGAGCCTCAAGATTTCTCATACAGCATTACAAGGGTGTAAACTTTATCCAGATGAAGTATTCAGAGCTCGCAAATTTCTACGCCTAAATTGAGGAGACTACAAGCAGGGTTCAAATGACGGAATCTCTTGTGGAACTCTTCAAGAAAACTCCGCCTGAGCTTATAGACAAGGTTGTTTACCTCTCAGTTGGACGGATTGCTCCTGAGTACACAGGGCTTGATTACAACTTTGGTGAGAAGTTGGCAATGAGAGCCCTTGCAGAGGTATTAGGAATAGACGAACACACCACCGAGGAGAAAACCATTGAGCTTGGAGACCTTGGAGATGCGGGAAAAGCCCTTTACGAAGAGAAAGGTTTTAAACCAAAGGATAAGCTCAGTGTTGAAGAGGTCTACAGAACTCTCAGTGAGATAGCAAAAACTTCAGGCTATGGAGCTTTGAAGAAGAAAGTAGAGTTGTTTAAAGAACTACTATCAAAAGCCTCACCCATAGAGGTTAAGTATCTCCTCAGAACGGTGATTGAGAGACTGAGACTCGGAATAGGTGACAACACTATAATGGATGCCCTGGCGGTTGCCTTTACAGGGAATCAGGAAAACAGGGTTCATATAGAGAGGGCTTACAACCTTACTTCAGACCTTGGGTATGTAGCGAGGATTCTTGTAGAAAAAGGGCTTGAAGGGGTAAAAACTATAAAGATTGAGGTAGGTAGACCCGTTAGACCTATGCTCGCCGAAAGGATGTCTGTCCCCTCTCTGATACTGAAGAAGCTTGGAGGGAGATGCGGAGCCGAATATAAGTACGATGGAGAGAGGATACAGGCTCACAGGAAAGGAGACCAGTTCTGGCTGTATTCAAGGAGGCTTGAGAACATAACCCACCAGTTTCCAGACCTTATAGAGTTCCTGAAAGGAGCTATACCCTACGACTTTATAGTTGAGCTTGAATGTGTCGTTATAGAACCTTCAAGTGGGCAAATACAACCTTTTCAGGTTCTTATGAACAGGAGAGTAAAGTACGTCAGCCGTTTTCATATACTTAAATATCCTGTTGCTGGGTTTCTCTTTGATATCCTCTATCTTGACGGAGAAGACCTGACTACTAAACCCTACCCAGAACGGAGAAAAACTTTAGAGAAGGTTGTAAAAACAACAGATAGAGTTAACCTTGCAACCAGAAAGGTTGTAAGCAGCGTTGAGGAACTGGAGTCTTTCTTCCACGAGGCTATAGAGGAGGGATGTGAAGGTATAGTCTGTAAGTCTCTGGCAAAGGAGTCTATATATGAAGCAGGCAAAAGGGGCTTCCTTTGGATAAAGTACAAAAGGGACTACAAATCTCATCTCGCTGACACTCTGGACCTTGTTGTGGTCGGAGCTTTTTATGGCAAAGGGCAGAGGGCAGGATACTTCGGCTCCCTGCTGATGGCTTGTTACGATTCTGAGACAGACCAGTTTAAAACTGTCTGTAAAGTTGGGACAGGCTTTACGGAAGACGATTTTAAAAAGCTTGACGGGATTTTGAAGGAGCACGGGATAGAGCACAGACACCCAAGGGTAAACTCCATACTCTCGGCAGACATGTGGTTTGAACCCTTTTTAGTTCTTGAGATAACAGGTGCAGAGCTTACACTGAGCCCTGTTCACACCTGCGCGTGGGATAAGGTCAAGCCCAGCAGGGGACTCGGACTCAGGTTTCCAAGGTTTACAGGAAAGTACAGGTTTGATAAGAGACCTGAGGACGCCACGACCGAACAGGAGATAATAGAGATGTATCTACAACAAAAGCAATACAAGGCTGGTTAAAGGAAGCTAATGAGGAAAGGGACCGTTATGAAACTCAGCAGTATTCCAAGGGATATCACCGACACAGCAAGCTTCTCGTTAAGCCCGTACTTTATGGCAAGTACACCTGCCATTACCATAGGGGGCATAGCACTCTCAAGTAATACAACCCTGTGACTCAAGGCTGTAAGCCCGAGGGTCTTAAATAGAGCTAACACTACTAAAGGGACCACAACCATCTTCACAAGTATAGATAGGGTTGCATACCTGAGAGAATCAAAGAGGTGTGAGGGAGAAAACCTCAAGCCTATGGCAAATAAAACGACCGGAATTAAAGATTTACCCGAAACCTCAAGGAAAAGATTAAAGGCAGGTGGCAATTCAAAACCTCTCGTCAGTAAGGCAATAAAAAGGGCTAAAAAAGGTGGGAAGAGTAAAACCTCTTTAAAGGAAAACTTTCCGGTTGCAACCAAGAAGCCAAGTGAAACCACCAAAAGGAAAGAACCAAGCTGGTCGTAGAGAACTGCAAACCTCAAACCCTCGTCTCCAAAAAGGGCAAAGGCAAAGGGATAGCCTAAAAAGGCTGTATTCCCGAAGGAGGAAACCAGAACGAAAGTCTTTAAGGTTTTCTCCTCCATGCGGAGGAACTTCCCCACCAGGAAGGATAGAACCACGGAAGCTACTATAATGAGCCAGGCGTAAACTACAACGCCCAATACCTCCCCCGTAAATTCAATATCCCTTATCTTTGAAAGGACAAGGGAAGGGAGCGAAAAGTAAATCACGTAATTTATAAAAGGTTTTGAGTCTTCCTCTTTGAAAACCTTTGATAACTTAAGGACATAGGCGATCAGAAATATCAGGGCTACGAAAAGGACCCTTTCGTACATGAACTTTTTAGTATATCATTAACTTGAAATGAATATAAACGCTGTGGTTGAGGAGATAGCGAAGGTAGTAAGGGGGAAGGAAGAGGAGATAAGGAGAGCTGTTGTCTGTCTCCTTGCCGGAGGACATCTACTGATTGAAGACATACCTGGTGTTGGAAAAACCACCCTTGCTCTTGCCCTATCAAGGTCCATGAGCTTATCCTTTTCCAGAATTCAATTCACAAGTGACCTCCTGCCCTCGGATATAACCGGGAGCTCGGTTTTTGACCAGTCTAAAAGGGAGTTCGTATTCAAACCCGGTCCGATATTTAACAACATAGTCCTCGCTGATGAAATAAACAGAGCTACACCTAAAACCCAGAGCGCTCTGCTTGAGGCTATGGCTGAGAGGCAGGTTACTGTTGACGGTAAAACCTATCCTTTACCTGAACCCTTCTTCGTGATAGCTACCCAAAACCCATTGGAGCACTACGGTACTTACCCACTGCCTGAATCCCAAATGGACAGGTTTATGGTTAAGCTCTCTCTGGGCTATCCAGACCGTGAAACTGAGAAAGAGATAGTAATGGGTACAAACCCCCTTGAAAGGGTGAATCTAATAAGGGAGGTAGCCAACGCTCAGGAGATTCTGAATGCTACACAAGAGGTTAAAAAGGTTTATGTATCCTCGGAGATAGCAGAAATGGTCGTTGACTTGGTCTCTCAAACCCGCTCAGATCCGAACATAATTCTCGGCATATCCACGCGGGGAGCAATACACCTGGTCCAGTGCGCCCGTGCTCTGGCATACTCCAAAGAAAGGGATTTTGTGGTTCCAGAGGATGTCCTTGAAATGGCAGTTCCGGTTCTCTCCCACAGGATAATCGTAAGAGAAGGGGTAGACAAGGAGGAAGCCATAAAAAGTATACTTCAGAGGATAGAAGTTCCGAGGTAGTTAATCATGATTACGCTTCTCATAGACATGGATGGAGTTCTCACCAGGGACAAAGAATTTAACCCCTTTGAGTATGCTCCAGAGTTCATAAGAAATCTCAAAAATAAAGGAATTCCATTTAGAGTAGTATCCAACAACTCTACCCGTTCCCCGAATCTTATAGTCCACAAACTGAGAGTTAAGGGTCTCCCTCTAAACCTTGAAGATTTTGTTTCCCCTGTAGGAATATTGCCAGAGTATCTTAGGAGTAAAGGCATAAGTTCGGTATTCGTTATAGGAACTCGCCTGCTGGCAAGCTTTTTAAAGGATGAAGGATTCAACGTGAGAGAGAGCTACGAGGTTGATGCTGTAGTCGTTGGGCAGGATAAGGAGATAGATTTCTTGAAGTTAAAGATTGCCACATCAGCGGTGTTCCTGAAGAAGGCAAAGATAATACCCGTGAATCTGTCACGGATAGTGAAAGATTCGGACGGGCTGTACTTCCCTGGAGCGGGCTCTGTGGCACAGATGCTCGCCTACGCAACCCAGTACAAGGAGGAGCTTCCAAATCTGGGCAAGCCTTCCAGAGATTTTATAGAGCTTGCTCTAAAAGGACTCCCCAGGGAAGAGGTATACCTTGTAAGTGACGATATATACACAGACCTTATTGGGGCGAAAGAACTCGGTATAAAAACTGTCTTTATGACAACAGGAAAATATAAAGAAGAGGAGCTGGAGAGGGCAAACTTTAAACCAGACTACATATTCCACAGTCTCCGAGAGCTTGAGAATAAAATATTTGAGTGATTAAATGGCTGGCTCTTCTGCTAACGCTTGTTTCTGTATCTCTGGGCGTTGAGATTTTATCCGAGAAACTCTTCACCGATACAGAGGGAAACCTGATAGCGGAAGGTAGCGTTGAAGCCGAGTACAGGGAATACACGATAAAGGCTGAAAGAGTAAAGTACAACCCGAAGAGCAAGGAGGTTTATGCTTACGGCAATGTCCACATAAGGAGAAAAGACGGAACCCTTGAAGTCCTCGGAAAAGAAGCCTACATAGACCTTGAAAAGGAGGTGGGATATTTCCTGGATGCGGAGGGGAAATTTAACAAGTTCTACTTTAATGCAAAGAGGGTAGACAAGATATCCGAGGACATGTACGAGATCCATGAAGGTGAGGTGACAACCTGTCCACCTGATGAAAAGGAGCTGAAGGTTTGCTTCTGGAAGGCAAAGGTCACTAACAGCTATGTCTTCTCCTTCAGCAACTCCCTCAAGTTCTTCAATTTACCAATTCTCTACAGTCCTGTGATCGTTTTCCCCGTGGGGGAGAGAAGGTCCGGTCTTTTACCTCCTATGCTGGGCAGTAATACATACAATAACTTCGTATACATCCAGCCCTTTTACTGGGCTATATCTGAAGACAAGGACGCAACTTTGACTTTAGACTACAGGGACAAACAGGCAAAAGGCTTATCCCTTGAGTACAGACAGGCTTTCACCGTTAAGGACAGGCTGTACTTCAGGCTTTCTTATTACAAAGAACCGGCACCTCCCGCTGAATGGTGGGAGGGCAGGAACCTTAAAACCTTCAGGGAAAACAGGTTCAGGCTTGAGTTTGATACTGGGTTCAGAGGGTGGAAGTTTGGACTTGATATACCCTCAGACCCTTACTTCTTTGAGGACGTTTACTTCGCTCATGAGAGCAGAACCTTGCCGTACACACTCTCCTACATAACCTACAGCAGGCTTGAAAAAGACTATCTCCTCTCATTCAACCTTAGAAACTACTATGATCTGACCTCAGATGACAACAGGGCAACCTTAAACCTTTTGCCTGAGTTCGGTTTTTACTCAAGACCAAAACAGTTCGGTCCCGTGTTCTTGAGCTTAACCAGTACCTTCACAAATTTTCACAGAGAGGAAGGGCTCAGAACGAAAAGGCTGATATTCATCCCTCAAGCGGAGCTTCCTGTAAAACTCTTCAATCTAAATAACTATATGAGTGTTAAATTCGTTAATAATTTTTACTTCACCGAAGGAAGCAACGAGTTCTCTGACGAGAGAGTAAGCTCCTTTCAGTTTGAAAACAGGTTACCCTTTTTCAAAAGCTTTTCCTGGAAGGATATGTCCCTCTCCAATAGCATTGAGTTTGTTTACTCCCTTTCTCCAGAGAACTTCAATAACCCCCAGCTTGACGGTTTTGACCAGGTTACCAAAGAGAACAACCTCAAGCTCAGATATAGCTCAAGCCTGAGTTACGGGGGTAGAACTCTTTCAAGCCTTTTCCTGGAGGGCGGGTACAACTTCCTGAGGTCTTACAGATTCCCAACCGACAGCAAGCTTGTGGAAAAGAGCCTGCTACCCTTCAGATTGATACTCTCCCTTTACCCCACTACCTGGTTAACTCTATCCGAAGACACAACCTATGATGCAAACCTCGGCATCTTTGCGAGCAGCGTGAGTTCTGCCAGCATCAAGGTTTTAAACACAAGCCTAAGTGCAAGCTACGTTATGTCCCAGGATAGCAAAGCGGAGAAACTCACAGACCAATACACCCTGAAAGGTGAAGTGAACTTAGGGAGATTTATATTCGGCGGCTCAATAACGAAAGACAACATAACTAAGCAGGAGCTGTTCAGAAATCTGTACCTGGGATTAAAGGGGGCATGCTGGGTGTTGAAAGCCGACTACAGGAGGAGCTTCTTTGGAAGTGAAAAAGGATACTTACGGGAGGTGTTCCTGGTGTTTACCCTATTCAACATGAAGGACATCAAACTGCCGTTGCGGAGAAGATAAGCTCCTTTAATTTCCTTGTTTGACCTTCCGGGTCTTCCGAAGCGAATATGCCGGAACCCACAACCACAACGTCAGCTCCAGCTCTTACAACGCTTGCTATGTTTTCTTCCTTTATTCCCCCATCTATCTCTATAAGACAATCGGAGTTAAGTCTATCTCTCATATCCCTAAGAAGTACAAGCCTTTCCAAGGAACGCTCTATAAATCTCTGACCGCTGAAGCCGGGGTTCACAGACATCAGGAGTACGTAGTCAGCGTAGTGAAGGGCTTCCTCAATAGCTGAAAGGGATGTTCCGGGATTTATCACCACCCCTGCCTTAGCCCCCAGCTCTCTTATAAAGGAGAGGGTTCTATGTATGTGGGGGACGTTCTCTATGTGAACGCTTACCCAATCAGCCCCAGCCTTTACAAATTCTGGTATGTACCTGTCTGGGTTTTCTATCATGAGGTGGGCATCTATCGGGAGGCTTACCCTCTTTCTTATGTGGGAAAGTATCTCTGGACCCACCGTTATGTTGGGAACGAAGTGCCCGTCCATAACGTCAAAGTGGATCAGATCTGCTCCTCCCCTTATGCAGGCTTCTATCTGCTCTCCTATGTTCCACCAGTCTCCGGCGAGTATTGAAGGTGCAAGAAGTTTTACCATAACAGATAACAATTTTATTTCACTCTGCCTCTTCTTCCACCCTTATAAGAACGGGTTCACCAACAACTACGGGAAGCTCTCTTATCTCCTTGAGAGCACTCTGAACGTCCTGCTCGTAGGCTTTGTGGGTGAGTATGACAAGGGGGACGACCGGCTCTCCTCTTTTTCCTGCCAGCTGGCAAACCATCTCTTTTTGAAGAACAGCCGCTATACTTATGTTGAAGTCTGCAAGGACCCTTGAGATAGCAGCGAGAACGCCAGGCTTATCTGGGACATCAAACCTCAGATAATACCTGCTGAAGAAGTTTCTCCTCACCTTAACAGGCTCACTTTCCCAGTCAACAGGCGTTACCTCCCCTCCATTACCAGATACTATAGCTATACCTGCATCCACTATATCTGAGACAACAGCTGAGGCTGTAGGCAAAGAACCTGCTCCCTGTCCATAGAACATCGTCTTTCCGACGAAATCTCCCTCTATCATCACAGCGTTATAAACGCCTGAGACCTTTGCAAGAGCCTCCTCTGAGTGTATAAAGGTTGGGTGTACCCTTACCTCAGCTTCCCCATCAAACCTTTTGGCTATAGCAAGGAGTTTCAGGGTATACCCAAGCTCCTTACCAAGCTCAACATCCAGTTTCTGTATGTTGCGGATACCCTCAACGTGTACCTCTTCAAAGGGAAAGTACCTACCGAAGGCGAGGGAAGCAAGTATGTTTATCTTATGGGCTGCATCCCATCCGTCTATATCCAGCGAGGGGTCAGCCTCGGCGTAGCCCTTCTCTGAAGCCTCTCTAAGGGCACTTTCAAAGTCAAGGTTCTCTTCAAACATCCTGGTAAGTATATAGTTGGTTGTCCCGTTTAGAATCCCGTATATAGTCTCTATCCTGTTCCCCACAAGACCTTCCCTGAGAGCCTTTATAACAGGTATACCTCCTCCCACGGAGGCTTCAAAACCAACCCTGAGCCCTTTCTCCTGAGCCTTTAGGAAAATTTCCTCTCCGTCCAAGGCAAGGAGGTGTTTATTGGCTGTTACAACATGTCTGCCACTTTCAAGGGCTTCAAGCATCAATTTCTTGGCAAACTCTTTTCCTCCAACAAGTTCAACGACTATATCGCAGGATTCAATGACCTCCCTATAATCGGTCGTTCTCAGCTCCTCTGGAACTTCAAACTCTCTCTTCCTTTCCCAGTTAAGGTCTGCCACTTTCGTAAGCTGGAAATCTATACCTGTTTTCTTCCTGAGGATTTCCCTGTTAGTCAGGAGAAGTTTTACGGTTCCAGTCCCGACCACACCGCAACCGACTATACCGACACTAACCTTCACGGCTTTATATGATAACCCTTTTGTTAAATCCTCGCCGACCGAGTGTATCACCAGTAAGGAATCTCCTCCATCTGGAAGAGGAAGCTAAAAGGTACGGCAAGTCCGCTTATATAAGCTGTTCCGGGCTTTAAAAACGGAAGCAGGTTAAACACGTCATCTTTGGAGCTCTCAAAGAAGGGGGCAACTGCCTCAAGGTCATTTTTTGTTATGAGTTTGAATATTACCTGGGTGTTCAGCTGGGAAAGTATGAACTTGCTTATGTTAGCCGGCCTTTGGGTTATCGCTACCAGACCAAGCCTCAGCTTGCGACCCTCCATAGCTATCCTGCGGGCACTCAAATACGCTAAGTTCTCTCTTCCTGCCTGAACTTCCGCAGTCCCCCTCTCCGGTGCGAAGTTGTGAGCTTCCTCCAGGACGATAAGCCTGTCTGAGGGAGCGGTTTTAGCTTCCTTAAGAATCTCCCTCATTATCAACCCGGCTACGTTTATCCTTGTCTCGGTTATATCAACGTCCCTGTAGTTGTATATAACTATCCTCTCGGGGGCTTTCAAGGATTCGCTCAGGCTTTTGAGCACCTTAGGCTGAAGCTTTACCGACTCCTCGCCGTAAGTTCTCTTCCAGGAATCCAGAATGTCCAAAAGGGAGTCTCTTAAAAACCTGTCCTTAAGATGTAGGGCTGCCTCCTTAATAAGGGTTTCAAGGCTTTTCTCTCTCAGGTCGCTCCTGTCAAGCTCGGATTTGACATGCTTCCTGAGGAAGGACATCAGCTCCTTCTCATCGCTTGAGCGCTCCGAAAGGGATAATCCACTCTCCTTAAGCATCCTTTTAAGGTCATCTCCATCTGCCGGGATCAGAACGTTGGGCAACTGAACGTTCCTTACACTTCCAAGTTCTTTTAACTCCTCATAATACTCACCGTACATATCAAAGAGGTAAACCCTTACCGGTTGTTGGAAGTTCTTCAAGACCTTCTTAACAAAGGTTGTCTTGCCTGAACCTGTAGTCCCTATGACAGCCATATGCATAGATATAACCTTATCCATATCCAAGAAAGCCTTTACCTCCGTGCCCTGAAGCCTACCAAGATAGGTGGGAAACCTCATATCGTAGCCCGAATGATTCTTCAAAAGAATTGCCCGTAGGGATTCCTCTTCTACTTCAAGTTTCTCAACTGGAGAACCGGCTCTCACGGGTTTTATAGGTGTCTTGAATAGGTTCCTTTCCCTCTCGTACTCACCAAGAACCTCAAACTTGGCAACCTGCACCTCCACACCTTCTTGGGACTTAGCGAACAAGGAGGCGACCTTCCAGTCAAGTTCCCTCTCTCCGAAAACCTCCCTTATAAATCCGCTCTCCTTAAGGAAGCTGTCGCCATCAAGTCCTGGAAGAGACAGGTTTAGAGAGCGTATATCAAAAATCCTCGCAAGGAAGAAATTCCCCTTCTCAGTAGGTATCTTCACGTAAGTTTGTTCCTGTATCTCTCTAGTGAGCAAGACCAATCCTTCGCGAGCTGTCTCAAGGCTCAAAACGAAGGCAAGCACCTTAGAAGGGTCGTAAGACTGGAGCTTTATCTCCTCAAAGTTTTCTTCAAGCTCTTTTACCTTTTTGATCTCACTTATATAAACGGCAGCTTCTATGTTCCCTTCCGGTGAGAGTCCAGAATGGGTAACGTTCGCAGAGCCAAGCACCGCTTCCTTACCGTCCACAACAACGAATTTGGCATGTAGCTTAGGATTCAGATATACCTTCCCTCCTATCTCTCTAACTGCTTTAAACACTTGAGCATCGGTTATCTTTAAGTCCTCATAGGAGGAAGCCCTCACTATCACCTCAACTTTGATACCCTCCTTAAGCTGGGAAAGTAGCTCCCTGAATACTTCGCCCTTTATCCAAGCGGAGCATACCTTTACACTCTTGTCCGCCTTTGAGAAAAGCTCCCTCAGTTTATCAAGTATCTCCTCTCCCCTGAGGACATTCATAATTTAAGTTTAATGCTCTTCCAAATTTATCTTCTCGTCAATAACGTAAGGCTTCTCGCCTCTTGATTCATAGTAAGTCCTTATTATCAACTCAGCTATTATACCCGTGGACAGGAGCTGTATGCCTGCAAGTATAAGTAGAACACCGAGTATAAGAAGGGGTCTACCGCCTATATCTTCACCGGTAAAGAGCTTAACAAAGGTAAGATAAAGCTCTATGACCACTCCAACACAGAGAAGCAAGAAACCAAAACCCCCAAATACATAGAGAGGCTTCGTTATGTACTCGTTCAGGAACTTAACCAGGAATATGTCAAGGATAACCCTTACGGTCCTACCTATGCCGTACTTTGACTTTCCGTAAAGTCTTGGGTGGTGCTTTACTGGGATTTCAGTAACTCTCGCACCGAACCTATTGGCGAGAGCCGGTAAAAACCTGTGCATATCCCCATAGAGTCTGAACCTCTTAGCGATATCAGCCCTATAGGCTTTCAGAGTACATCCGTAATCGTGAAGCTCAACACCTGTTACTCTGGAAATTATCCAGTTAGCTATCCTGGAAGGGAGTTTTCTTGAAAGAAAGGGGTCTTTTCTGTCTTTCCTCCAACCGCTTACTATATCATAGCCTTCCTGAAGCTTTTCCAGAAGTTTTGGTATGTCTTCAGGGTCATTCTGGAGGTCCGCGTCCATAGTTATAATGACGTCCCCCTTTGCGTACTCAAATCCGGCGTACATAGCCGCCGTCTGTCCATAATTTCTCCTGAAACGGATAACCTTAACCCTTTTATCCTTATCAGCCAACTCTTTCAATATCTCAGGTGTTCTATCGTAGCTACCGTCGTCAACGAATATAATCTCATACTCTTCATTCAGGGAGTCTAAAACCCCTTTTAGCTTCTCGTAAAGAACAGGCACGTTCTCTTCTTCGTTGTAAGTCGGTATAACTACAGAGATCATATATATTTCCCCTCGCTCTGAAGGATAACCTTCATACAACTTTCCTCTTCCCTGACGTCCTTAACTTTATAGTCTAAAAAGTTTATCTTGTGAAGGGTCTCAAGGGTAACGTCTTTTTCCACGATATACCTAAGGGTATAGGCTCTGTGAGGCAAGGTGTTTATAACACGTTTGTCTCCTCTGTAATACTCAAACAATACCCTGCGCGTACCTTCTGGAAAACTAACCACTCCCCTCTCCTCCGTTGAGGTGAAATCGTAAACCGTCTCCCCTTCAAAAAGTTTGCCAAGGAGCTGGGAAAGGTGTTCCCTCCAAAAGTCTTTCAGCTCCTTGCCTTCATAGGTATCCTTCCAGCTAAGCTCATAAAGGGGTATCGGGTCCCCAGCACCGATAACTCCGAACAGCGGAGAAAATACAAGCCCCTTTTCCTTTATATCTTCCTGAACCCTTAAAGGAAGAGCCCAGAAACTCAACTCTTCCCAGAATTTATTCTTGTACCTTCTGTAAGCGGGCGCAAGGGGTGAAGTCTCAACACCGAAGCTCCTTATGAGAGCCTCTCTGAGAGGGTTCAGCTCCGGGAACCTATTGAGCTCTTTATCCTTCCAGACCTCAAAGAGGTTTCTTTTCATAAGGTCCATTCTGGACTTCTCTCTGCTCCAGGGTAGTAGGTAAAAAGCCATATAAGTATTATAAGGGTAAGCTTATATCCTTATGGTAGAATCTTTCCATGCACAAAAAGAAGAGTCTAAGGGACATTGATGTCCGCGGTAAGAGAGTTCTCGTAAGGGTTGACTTTAACGTACCAATTGATGAGCAAGGGAACATAGTGGACGATACCCGTATAAGGGCTTGCTTACCAACGATTGAGTATCTGATGGACGCAAGGGCAAAGATAATACTGATGTCCCATCTGGACAGGCCAAAGGGAAGAGACCCCCGTTTTTCCCTTGCCCCGGTTGCCAAAAGGCTCTCTCGCTTTCTGGAAAAGGAAGTCCGCATAGCTCCTGACTGTGTGGGTGAAGAGGTAAAGGGAATGGTTGAAACCCTCTCCGAGGGGGAAGTGCTTTTATTGGAGAACCTCAGATTCCATGAGGGTGAGACCAAGGGCGATGAGAATTTTGCAAAAGAGCTGGCAAGCCTTGGAGAAGTTTATGTGAGCGATGCCTTTGGAACCTGTCACAGGAAACATGCCTCTGTTTATCTCGTTCCCAAATTTCTAAAGCCTGCTGTAATGGGATTCCTCCTTGAGAAGGAAATAAATTACTTTGAAAAGGCGATGATAAACCCACAAAGGCCGGTTGTCGCAGTCTTGGGGGGAGCTAAGGTCTCAACAAAGCTTGGGATAATAAAGAACCTTTTAAATAGGGTAGATAAGCTCTTCATCGGCGGAGCTATGGCTTTTACCTTCATAAAGGCTATGGGGTACAGCGTTGGTAACTCGCTTGTTGAAGAGGAGCTCATACCTACGGCTTTAGACATTCTTGAAGAGGCAAAGAAACTTGGTGTAAAGCTTTACCTCCCCGTTGACTTTCTCATAGGTCAGGAGGTTTCTGATAACACCCCTACAAGGGTAGTCCCCTGGCAGGAGATACCGGATGGATGGATGGGGCTTGACATAGGGCATGTATCTCTTGAGCTTCTGTCTGAGATTATCGCAGATGCCCAGACCATAGTGTGGAACGGTCCAATGGGTGTGTTTGAACTGGACAGGTTCAAGAATGGAACCTTTGGAACTGCAAAACTCATAGCCCAATCCTCCGCCCTCACAATAGCGGGTGGAGGTGATACGGACCATGCGATTCACAAAGCGGGTGTTTACAGCGCCATAGACTTTGTCTCCACAGGTGGAGGTGCATTCTTGGAGTTATTGGAGGGCAAGCCCTTACCCTGTCTGGAAGTTCTTGACGACAAAGAGTTACAAGCATGAAGGAGATAGAGGTATTTGTTCAAGCTGCAAAAGAAGCAGCTTTAATTGGTGGGATAGTCCTGAAGGAAAACTTCAGGAAGGTAAAGAATGAAAGCATTGAGGAAAAAGCTGAAAAGGACTTCGTCAGCTACGTGGACAAAACATCGGAGGAGAGGATAAGGGATTACCTTTCAAGGAGATTCACGGAACACAGAATAGTTGGTGAGGAAGAGGGCGGTGATGAAGAGGGAGAGTTTGTGTGGTATATAGACCCCCTTGACGGAACCAAAAACTATATAGCTGGTTTTCCCATATTTGGTGTTTCCGTAGGGCTGACCTACAGGAAAGAACCCATAGCCGGGGCTGTTTACCTACCAGCCTTTAACTCAATGTATTGGGCTGGCAAAGATATGGGAGCCTTTAAAGACGGAAAGACTATAAGGGTGAGCAACACCTCCGACGTTAAGTTCTCCGTGGTTGCCTACGGTTTTCCCTCCCGTGCAAAGAGAGAACTTGATACTTACTGGCTCATATTTAAAGAGGTTTTTGACAAGGTTGCTGCCATGAGAAGACCTGGCGCAGCCGCCGTTGACCTCTGCTTTGTTGCGGAAGGTATATTTGAAGGACTCATTGAGTTTGAGCTCCACCCATGGGACATAACCGCAGGAATTGTTATACTAAAAGAAGCCGGGGGTAATTACAAGATGTTGGAAAAGGGGTTAAAGAGAGACATAATCGCTTCAAACGGGAAGATACAGAATTTTCTTGAGGGGATTGTGAGTAAACACATCAAGGAGGCTTAGCTTGAAGATTCTTGTACCGGTTGACTTTTCAGACATAACCAACGTTGTGCTCAGGGTTGTCAAGAACATAGCCCAGGCTCACAAAGGGGAGGTTGTGCTATTTCATGCTGTATCTCCAGCTATATACATACCCTATCCGGAGAGTTTAACAGTTGACGTCATAGATATAAAGGTGCTACAGGAGATAGAGGAGAAGAAGAGGAGGGAAGCAGAGGAGAAGCTCAGAGGTCTGACCGAATTTTTAAAACCCGTTCCATCTAAGACCTTGGTTGAAGTGGGCGATCCCAGAGACCTAATATTGGAAGCCGAGGAAAGGGAGAACCCAGACCTAGTAATTATAGGAAGTCATAAAAAGGGGCTGGTTGAGAAGATACTTATAGGTTCAACTGCAGAGAAGGTTGTGAAACACTCGGTAAAACCTGTCCTTGTTATAAAGGGGTCCGAACCAACCTTCGGCAAGAAGGTTCTAATAGCTTACGATTTTTCAAAAACCGCAGAGAAAACGGTTGAGTTTGCCCTTAAGTTCTTAAAACCTTTCAAGGTAAGGGTTGAAATTCTTCACATTGAAGAACCCATAGAGCTCCCGATTGTTGAAAAGATTGGAGAAGCTCTGTACGACAGGTACAGAGAAGAAAAGAAAAAGTACCTTGACAAGCTCAAGGAAAGGTTCTCTCTGGAAGGTTTTGACGTATCAGCCAGTTTCCTGAGCGAGAAAGACCCGGCACAGGCGATAGTTGAACACATAAAGGAGGATAGTGATATAGAGCTGCTTGTAATGGGGAGTAGGGGGCTTTCCGGACTGAAGAGGATACTCCTTGGTAGCACCTCAACTGAGGTCTTTAAGAAGGTTGATATACCTATACTAATCTACAAGGAAGGTAGAGAATGAAGAAGATAATTTTAACCTTAGGTGTTATCACAACTTTTTCTTACGCCAATTACTATTACGACTACGTCATGTGCAGGTATCTCTCGGACAAACCGAAGGAAGCCGAGCTGTTCTGCCTTCAGGCTGTTGAGGAGAAACCAACCCCATCCCTTTATATGGACACCATAAGGCTGGAGATGTCTCTAAAGAACACGGATAAAGCTCTGGAGCTGGCGAAGGAATATAAGAAACGCTATCCCAACAACGTGGAACCCTACATAGCCCTGTACAGTATATACAAGCTCCAGGGGGAGAAAGTTAAAGCTCTTGAAATACTTGAGAAAGCCCGCAAGAAGTTCCCTGACAACAGGGAGATCCTAATATTCCTTGCAGACGAGTACATAAAGGCAAAGAAGATGAAAGAGGCAAAGGAGGTACTCCACAGATTCGCAGAGCTGAACCCGGATAACCCCTTCCCCTATTACCTCCTTGGACAGCTTTACCTGAGCGAAGGAAAGGTTGATACAGCCGTGGAGTACTTTCAGAAAGCCTTGGACATAAAAAAGACCTTTGAAGCTGCCTTTGTGACACTTGGAAAGATATATGAGCAGAGCGAAAAGTTCAGCGAGGCTGAGAAGTTGTACAAAAGCATACTCAAGGAAGACCCCGATAACCGCTCGGCTCTGGAAAAGTTAGCTCAGCTATACATGGCAACCGGAAGATTTCAGGAAGCGAAGGAACTGTATGAAAAGCTCAGCGAGATAGACCCTACGAACTATCAGTACAAACACCAGCTCGCGATCACGCTCCTTCAGTCGGGTGAATTTGAGAGGGCAAAGAAGATACTCTCCGAGTTGTATAGTCATCATCCAGAAGACCTCAATGTGGCTTACTCTTACGCCCTGTCTATGGAGCTTACGGGAGAAGCAGAGAAGGCTGTTGATGTATATGAAAAACTTTACAAACTTGTTCCCAACAACCAGAGGATAATTGAGAGGCTTGCGAACGTTTACCTAAACCTAAAGAGATATAGAGAGGCTGAGAAACTTATAGAGGAAGGTTTAAAGCAAAACCCGGCAAATGTAAAGCTTTTGATGCTTAAAGCAAACCTGTATATGGAAAAGAAGGAGTATGAAGAAGCCGTAAAGGTCCTTGACCAGGCGATAGCCATCTTACCAAAGGAATACAGAGCTTACTTCTTAAAGGCGATAGCCATGGACTACCTGGGAAAAATCATAGAAGCTGAAGATAACCTCAGAAAGGCGATAGAGCTCAACCCTGAGGACCCAGACCTTTACAACCACCTGGGGTACTCTCTGCTGCTCTGGTACGGGACTACCAGGATAGAGGAGGCACAGGCACTGATAGAAAGGGCTCTTAAGGCAGAGCCTGAGAACCCAGCTTACATAGACAGTATGGGTTGGGTTTACTACCTGAAAGGGGACTATGAGAAGGCTATTCAGTACCTCCTTGATGCCCTGAGTAAGGCGTACGATGACCCTGTTGTGAACGAACACGTAGGCGACGTTTTATTGAAAATGGGTTACAGGGAACCCGCTTTGGAATACTACAAGTCAGCTCTCAAGCTCCTTGAAGCGGGCAAAGAGGGCGAGAAGGGACAGAGGGAAAGACTAATTGAGAAGCTTAAAAAGCTCGGCGTGAGCTTTTAGGTGTTTTCTCCAGTTATAATAGTCCTATGAAGAGAGACTTTATAGACCTCTGGAACCTAGACCCGGAAGAGGCATGGTACATAGTAAAAAGGGTGAAAAGTGTAAAACAGGGTGACGAAGAGCTAAACAACGTTCTATCAGGGAGGAACATAGCCCTTCTTTTCACAAAACCTTCCACGAGGACACGAGTTTCCTTTGAGGTGGCTATAAACCTTATGGGCGGCAGGCCTCTCTTCCTCCAGGAAGGACATTTGCAGCTCTCCAGGGGCGAGGATGTAAAGGATACAGCCAGAACCTTATCAAGATACGTAGACGGTGTGGTGATAAGGAATAACTCTCACACCTGGCTTGAGGAGTTCGCCAAGTGGTCAAAAGTTCCAGTGATAAACGCCCTCACCGATAAATCCCATCCGTGTCAGCTCTTGAGCGACGTCTTCACCCTTTACGAGAGGTTTGGAGATGGTGTAAAGGACATAAAGATAGCCTACGTTGGGGACGGAAACAACGTATGCAACACGTGGCTTGTGGCTGCAGGACTCTTCGGTCTGAATCTCTTTGTAGCTACACCGGAGGGTTACGGACCTGACAGCTATTACCTGCAGGCGGGTCTTGACCTGTCCAACTTCACCGGGGGAAACGTGTACCTTACTGTAAACCCTCTTGAAGCTGTGAGAGATGCGGATGTTGTTTATACGGACGTGTGGTTCAGTATGGGAGACAGCCGCGACGAAGAGAAGCTGAACACCCTTAAACCTTACCAGGTAAACGAAGAGCTCCTTTCCCATGCAAAGCCGGAAGTCCTTGTTATGCACTGTCTACCTGCCAAAAAGGGTGAGGAGATCACCGAAGAGGTTTTTGAAAAGCACGCCGACTTCATATTCAATCAAGCGGAGAACAGACTCCACACCCAAAAGGTTCTCCTTGAATTCCTCTTTGAAAAATCGTGATTTACTCAACCGTAACGGTCTTCGCAAGGTTTCTGGGCTGGTCCACGTCAAGCCCAAGCTTACTTGCTATATGGTAGGCAAGTAGTTGCAGCGGAACTACGGTGAGGAACGGGGTAAAGTCCTCCTCAATGGGTGGTACACCTATAAATTCATTACAGAGCTTCTCAAGTTTATCGTCCCCTTCAAAACCAACACCTATCACCTTACCCTTTCTGGTCTTGACCTCTTCAATGTTTGCAAGGGTTTTATCGTAAACCCTATCCTGAGGTGCCAAAACCACAACAGGCATCTTCTCATCTATCAGAGCTATGGGTCCGTGCTTCATCTCCCCTGCAGGGTAACCTTCCGCATGTATGTAGGATATCTCCTTTAACTTGAGGGCTCCCTCAAGGGCTATAGGGTAGCTCAGGTATCTACCGAGGTAAAGGAAATCCCTCCTATTCATGTACCTGTCGGCGAGTTTCTCAATAGCTTCAGACTTCTCAAGGGTTCTCTCTATCCTCGCAGGAACCTTAAAGAGTTCCTCCAGGAGTTTGTATCTGTCTGGATGCTCTGTTGAAGCAAGGAAGTAAAGGGCTGCAAGCTGAGCTGTAAAGGTTTTCGTTGCAGCCACCCCTATCTCAGGACCGGCATGGGTGTGCAGTGTATAGTCAGACTCCCTGTCTATTGAACTCCCCACAACGTTCACTATTGATAAAGTTCTGGCGCCTCTTTCCCTGGCAAAGTTTACAGCGAATTTGGTATCTATGGTCTCACCGGACTGGGATACGCCTATTATGAGGTCTTCTTCACCGACCGGGAAATCCCCGTATCTGAACTCCGAGGCATAGACCACTTCGGTAGGTACACCAGCAAGCTTCTCTATCCAGAATTTTCCCACAAGACCGGCATGGTAGGAGGTGCCACAGGCTATAATCAGAATGCGCCTGAAGCTTTTCAGGGAAAATGGTGGCTCTTCACCTGAAGACATAAGACCCCTTATGGTGTCTCCCACAGCCTTAGGCTGTTCATAAATCTCCTTTAACATGAAGTGCTTGAATCCCGACTTTTCTGCCGATATTATGTCCCAGGGGACTATCACTATCTCCTTTGTTACGGGGTTTCCGTTAAAGTCGTATATGTTGACCCCTTCCGGGGTTATATCGGCTATCTCCCCGTCGTTCAATGTGATTATACTCCTTGTGTAGGGTAGTATCGCCGGTATATCAGAGGCGAGGAAGTTTTCCCCTTCACCTATACCAACAACGAGGGGGCTTCCCTGCTTAACCCCCACAACCCTCATCGGTTCATGCACTGTTATCACAGCAAAGGCGAAAGCACCTTTGAGCCTTCCTACGATATCAAGGACAGCCTCCAGCAGGTCTCCCTTATAGGCTCTTGCTATCAGGTGAGCTATAACCTCTGTATCTGTTCCGGAGCGGAACGTAACTCCCTCGCTTTCCAGTTCTCTCTTCAATTCAAGGTAGTTTTCAACTATACCGTTATGAACAACGGCAAACTCATTTTTTGAGTCGGTGTGGGGATGGGCATTCTCCTGAGAAGGCTCTCCATGGGTTGCCCATCTTGTGTGTCCTATTCCAGTCTTACCCCTGTAAGGTTTACCCCAGAGGTTTTTTACCAGCTCCCTTATCTTTCCGACCCTCTTCTCAACTATGAGTTTCCCATCTTCTATCAGAGCTATACCGGCGGAATCGTACCCTCTGTACTCAAGCCTTTCAAGTCCGCCAAGTATAAGTGGGAGAGCCGCTTCCTTACCTGTGTAACCTATAATCCCGCACATGTTTCTATTCTACCCTCCCGACTGGCATTATGTATAGAGGCTCCTCGTCTCTCCTTGTGCCAACTATGCTTTTAAGCTCCTCATCGTAAAAAGCTCCTATTACCACAGTCCCAAGCCCGAGGGAAGTGGCCTGAAGATAAACGTTCTGTCCCGCATGACCAACCTCATTAAACACGTACCTTATCCCTCTCTTACCGTACTTAGCCGTGGTCCTCCCAAATATGGCGAAGAACATCATAAGGAGAGGTGCGTTCAAAACCTGAGCCTGGGAAAGAGAGGCTGTGTATATATCGCGAACGTAATTCCCCATCTTTACATCTATCAGATAATGTCTATGAGGATCGTACCTGTATATGCCTGTTTCAAGACCGTCAATGTAAGTAGCGTGTATGTAAACCTCCAGAGGGTAGAGAGCCCCAGCGGACGGTGCCGTTCTAAAACCGTAAGGGTCTGTTACCCCCTGCGCCGCCCAGAGAAGCTGAGAAACCTCTTCAAGGGACAGAGGTTCTGGGAGGTATTCCCTTACAGACCTTCTTCTCAGCAACGCCTCTTCAAGGGTCAGTCTTCCCCTGTAGGAAGGTTGTGGGAGTTTAAGCCCCATAATTAAAAGATACAACTGGGATAAAATATTTACCATGATTTTTCAAAAAGGCGCGAAGGAGCTCTTGGAGCTCATAGCAAAGGGAGAGATCAAACCCTCCGAAGTGGTTGAATCTTTCTTCAAAAGGTTTGAAGAGACAGAAGATAAGGTCAAAGCTTTCATAACACCTACCTACGAGGAAGCCCTTGAAAGGGCAAAGGAAATTGATGGAAAGAAGCCAGAAGGTAAGCTCTTCGGACTTCCTATAGCTATAAAGGACAACATAGTTATAAAGGGTGGAAGAACCACCTGCGCTTCAAAGATACTGGAAAACTTTGTTTCTCCCTATGACGCAACCGTTGTGGAAAGGCTCAGAAGGGAAGGAGCCCTATTCATAGGCAAGACAAATATGGATGAGTTCGCAATGGGTTCCTCTACCGAGCATTCTGCTTTCTTCCCGACCAGAAATCCATGGGATACGGATAGGGTGCCCGGAGGTTCATCAGGAGGTTCTGCAGCGAGTGTTGCGGTAGGCTCCTCACCCCTATCACTGGGCTCGGATACGGGGGGCTCAATAAGGCAACCTGCGAGCTTCTGCGGCGTGATAGGTATCAAACCGACCTACGGAAGGGTTTCAAGATACGGGCTTGTTGCTTTTGCCTCTTCCTTAGACCAGATCGGGGTGTTTGCTCGCAGAACAGAGGATGTCGCCCTTTTACTTGAAGTTATAAGCGGATATGATGAGAAAGATTCAACCTCCGCAAAGGTTCCTGTCCCGAACTTCCTTGAAGAGTTAAAAAAGGACATAAAGGGGCTGAAGATAGGTCTCCCAAAAGAATTCTTTGAGTTCAATGTTCAGCCAGAGGTAAAGGAGCGCTTTGACAGTTTCATAAAAGAGCTTGAAGGTCTTGGTTGTTCAGTTGAAGAAGTTTCATTGCCCCACGTTAAGTATGCTATACCTGCCTACTACATAATAGCTCCATCAGAAGCCTCCTCAAACTTAGCCAGGTACGATGGGGTTAGGTACGGATACAGGGCGAATGAGTATCAAGACTTACTTGACATGTATTCAAAGACAAGGGATGAAGGGTTTGGAGCTGAAGTGAAGAGAAGGATAATGCTGGGAACCTTTGCCCTTTCCGCCGGATACTACGACGCCTACTATCTGAAAGCTCAAAAAGTGAGAAGGTTGATATACGAAGACTTCATAAGAGCCTTTGAGAGGGTTGACCTTATAGCGAGCCCGACCACCCCCTCTCTACCCTTTAAACTGGGAGAGAGGCTTGATAATCCTATAGAGATGTACCTCTCCGATGTTCTGACAGTCCCTGTAAACCTCGCAGGATTGCCGGGAATTTCAATACCCATAGGCTGGGTAGACAACCTGCCGGTGGGCGGACAACTGATAGGAAAACCCTGGGATGAGACAACCCTTCTGAGAATCTCTTACACCTGGGAACAGGTCTTTAAACACTACGAGAAATTTCCACAGCTATGAGAATCCTATCCCTGGATACCTCCTTCTCCTTCTTTAACTTCTCTGTTATAGAGAACGGAAAAGTAAAGTTTATATATTACCTTGACTCTGAAAGGAAAACGCTGCAGAACCTACCTAAGGCGTTAGAGGGACAGTGCGTAAAGCCAGAGGAGTTTGATGCCTTCGCGGTTTCAGTAGGTGTAGGATACCTCACCTCTCTCAGGATAGGTGTAACCTTTATGAAAACTTTAGCTTACGTTCTCAAGAAACCAATCGTTGCTTACGAGAACCTGCATTTAATTGGTAGGTTTACTCCTGTACCCACACCGAAAATTCCTTATCTGAAGGTCAGCACTAACATCTTTTACAGGGTATTTGACGGAAAGGCTGTCTCCGAAGTAAGGCTGCATAGGGGGGAGAAACTCAAAGGTACAGGGGTATCCCTGAGTATATTCTCTGAAGAGAAGATAGGGGAGAACCAGTTCTATCACCCATTCTTCCCCTTCTCCGCCTATGGAGGCATATATGCCCATGAGCACCTTAGGGAAAAACCGGAGGGTGATGATGTGTTCAGTATAGAACCGGTCTATTTGAAACCGCCAGTTTAAGTTATCTCTTCCTCTTCACCAGGTTCAACGGTTGGGCGGGCTTCACCCGAAGGTGGCTCTCCCTTTGTTAAGAGTAGGGTAAAGCAATAGATATTCAAACCCAGTATAAGTCCCCAAGATAGCATCATAAAGAGGAAAGCATCCCCGTCCATTATTTCAATTGTACCTTATGACCTTTACCCTCTCCAGAGTTATGAGACCACTGTCAACCAGTTTAGAAAGTTCAGGAAGTACCTCGTTTATCTTCTCCTCACAGTCAATAACTTCAATCACTATGGGAAGGTCTGAGGAAAGCTTGAGGAGTCTCTGTTCATGAACTACAGAGGATTTTCCATAACCGAGAATTCCCCTGAACACGGTTACCCCCGCAACTCCCCTCTCCCTACAAAGTTCGGTCATGTACTTGTAAAGCGGCTTGCCCTCGTATCTATCGTTCTCTCCTATGAATATCCTGACAAGTACGGCAGTCTCACACTTCACAACATCCTCCCTATGTTGTAACCCAACAGAGTCATAAACAAGCCTACTCCATTTGTCCCCAAGGTGTACAAGATAAACTTAACCAGCTCACCATCCATCAGGAGGTTGTAGCTTTCATAAGAGAAGGTGGAAAAGGTAGTAAAGCCCCCCAGAAAGCCGGTTATGAAAAGGGCTCTCACCTCAGGGGAGAGGCTCATCCTTTCAACAAAGTAAGCGAAGGCGAAACCTATGAGAAAAGCCCCAAGGAGGTTCACGAGCAGAGTTCCGAGCGGGAAGTCAATACCTGTCCTATCCTGTATCAACTTTGAGAGTATAAACCTGAGCACGGAGCCTATAGCTCCTCCAAGAGCCACAGATATTATTATTCCCACACTTTAACCTCTTCCATACTTATCAGCTTTCCCCTGAGCAGGTGTTTCAGGTCCTCCATAACTTTCAGAGCTTTATCCTCTTGCTCAACAAATTCAATCACTACGGGAAGGTCATAGGACATTGCCTCTATACCCTCATAATGAAATTCTCCTGTTGTTCCGTAACCGAGGATCGCCTTTAGGACGGTAGCTCCTCCCAAACCTTTCCTTCTGAGCTGTTCAACCACCTCACGGTAAACGGGTTTATCTCCGAACTCCTCTCCTTCCTTGAGGAATATCCTGACGAGAACAGCCATGGATTTTTATTTTAAAATTTCCCTATGGTGGAAGACATAGTTCTTGAAGTGAACGGTAAAAAGGTAAGACTGAAAGACTTTCCAATGAGAGCCTTAAAGGGTACAGTTGTCGGTTTTATAAGAAGCCTCAATCTTGAAGAAGAACCAAAGGAGATAAAGATAGAAATAAAGTTGAATGAAAAAGACAGCAGAGGTTCTTGAATTTGAAGTATCACCCCAGCAAGCCGGAGAACGCCTGGACCTTTTTCTTTCCAGGGTTTACCCGGAACTCTCCAGAAGTTACTTGAAGAAACTCATAGAAGAGGGCTTCGTTCTTGTTGGAGGTAAGGAGAGAAAACCTTCCTACAAGATTAAGGAAGGTGACGTTGTTCAGTTACTGCTTCCGGAACCAGAACCTATTGAAGTAAAACCTCAGAATATACCCATTGAGATTTTGTACGAGGACAGCGATATAGCTGTTATAGTTAAACCCTGTGGTCTCGTGGTTCACCCCTCTCCGGGTTACACGAGTGGAACGCTGGTAAACGCCCTCCTATATCACATCAAAGACCTCTCCTCCATAGGAGGTACAGAAAGACCCGGTATCGTCCACAGGCTTGACAAAGAAACTTCCGGTCTTATGGTGGTCGCGAAGAACGACATGTCTCACAGGAAGTTATCCCGTCAGTTTGCCCAGAGAAAAACGGAAAAGCTCTACAGAGCAATGGTAAAGGGCTTGGTAGAACAGGAGCATATGGTCGTAGAGCTCCCAGTAGGGAGGCACCCTATCCATAGAAAGAAGTTTTCAACCTTTTCGCCAGCCTCAAGACCCGCAAAAAGTGAGTTCTGGGTTCTGGAGAGGTTTAAAAAGCTTGACCTTACCCTTCTAAAGGTTAAGATATACACAGGCAGAACCCATCAGATAAGGGTTCATTTATCCTCCCTTGGTTACCCTATACTTGGCGATACCACTTACGGCTTTAAGAGAAGCTCGGTTCCAGAGGAGATAATCAAATTACTGGGTGAGTGCAACATGTTAGTTGCCTACAAACTCGGATTTTATCACCCCACAAGGGAAGAATGGATGGAGTTTGAGATAGAGGACCCTGAACCTTTCAAAAGTGTTTTAGAGAGAGCCAGGGAATTAGAGCGTTCCCTTAGTTGAAGGCACGTCTCCCCCCACAACAGAAACCGCCTCTTTAAGGGTAAGGGCAAAAGACTTGAAAGCCGCCTCCGCTATGTGATGTAAGATCTTTCCATCTATAACCCTCATATGGAGAGTTGACCTGCTCTCCAGGGCAAAACCCTTAAAAAACTCCCATATGAGTTCAAAGTCAAAGTCTGTTATCTTTCCTCTCAGACCTAAATCTTCATAAAAGAATAGACCCCTGCCGGAGAAGTCTATTGCAGACAGAAGAAGCGCCTCATCCATAGGCACGATAGAGTCCCCGAACCTTCTTATCCCCTTCTTATCCCCGAGGGCTTTATCAAAAGCTTGACCTAGGACTATCCCGCAGTCTTCAACCGTATGGTGATAAGAAACGTCAACGTCTCCTTCTGCCTCAACCCTGAGATCAAACCTTCCGTGCTTTGCGAAGCTTTCAAGCATATGGGTTAAAAAACCCACCGGCGTTTTAACCTCGTAAATACCTGTTCCATCAAGATTAACGTAGAGCTTTATCCTTGTTTCTTTCGTTTCCCTTTTTATCTCCGCTTCTCTCATTTTTCAATGGTAGGCGCGAGGGGACTTGAACCCCTGACCTCTGGCGTGTCGGGCCAGCGCTCTCCCGGCTGAGCTACGCGCCTTAATTAGAAATTATCTTCTAATTCCGTACGAGAGTCAAGCTATACTAAATCCATGCTGAACATCAGCATAGCCCAGATAAACCCCACTGTAGGGGATATAGAAGGGAACGTAAGAAAGATAGAAAAGGCGGTTAAGAACTGCGCCAAGAGATCCCACATCGTTGTATTCCCTGAACTGGCGGTGAGCGGATACACTCCGGAAGACCTCTTTTTGAGGCTGGACTTCGTAAGGGAGTGTATGGAAGCTGTCCAGAGCTTAGCCAAAAAAACCAAACAGCTTGATACGGTGATAGTGGTCGGAACTCCCCACTACGAAGGTGAGCTCTACAACAGCCTGTACGTTATATACAGGGGCGAGGTATTAGGTATATATCATAAAGGGAGACTTCCAAATTACAGCGTTTTTGATGAGGTTAGGTACTTCAGGGAAGGTGAAGAGCCTCTTCTTATAAAGGTGAACGGATACAAGGTTGGTTTTTCTATATGTGAAGATATATGGTATCCTGACCACATTGAGAGGCTAACAGTCCTTTCTGGTGCGGAAGTTGTGATAAATATAAACGCCTCCCCTTATCACATAGGCAAGTACACTTTCAGGGAAAGCTTCGTAAAAGCGAGGGCGGAGGACAACATATGCTTCGTCGTATACGCTAACCTTGTAGGTGGACACGATGAGCTTGTGTTTGACGGTAGGAGCATGGTTATTGACCCGCTGGGGAAGGTTATTGGGAGGGCAAAGGCTTTTGAAGAAGACCTATTAACCCTTTCAATTGATGTTGAGAAGGTTAGGAGGAGGAGGCTTCTTGACCTAAGGTGGAGAACTGCGAGCAAAGAGATAGAACCTTTTCCAGTCAGAGCCGAGGTTGAGCTAACCGGAAGACCTTATATTGAACCGAGAATTGAGGAAAACCCGACCGAGGAGGAGGAGATATACAAGGCGCTCGTACTCGGAACTCATGATTACGTAATAAAGACCGGTTTCTCTAAGGCTGTATTGGGTCTTTCTGGAGGTATGGACTCCTCACTTGTAGCTTGCATAGCCACAGATGCCCTTGGAGCTGGAAATGTTATGGGTGTGTTTATGCCTTCAAGGTTCTCCTCTCAGGAGAGCTTTGAGGATGCCAAGACTCTGGCAGACAACCTTGGGATAGAATTCCATACCGTACCCATAGATGGGGTGTACACCTCCTACTACGACGAGCTGGTTCCAGTTTTTGGAGAGCTTGAGTTTGACACTGCAGACGAGAACATTCAGGCGAGGATAAGGGCAAACATACTCTTTTACGTATCCAACAAGTGGGGGTACCTGGTTCTCTCCACCTCCAACAAAAGCGAATCGGCTACAGGGTACACAACTATATACGGAGACATGGCGGGCGGGTTTGCACCTTTAAAGGATGTTTATAAAACTACAATTTATAAGCTTGCACGTTACAGGAACTCCTTGACACCGGTTATACCGGAGAGGGTGTTTGTGAAGCCCCCCTCGGCAGAACTCAGACCAGGGCAAACAGACCAAGATACACTTCCTCCCTATGAACTTCTTGACAGGGTGCTAAAGCTTTATATTGAAGAGAATATGTCCCCGGCAGATATAGTTAGGGCAGGAATTGAGGAGGAAACTGTTTACAAAGTTGTCAATATGGTCAGGAAGGCTGAGTATAAGAGAAAACAGGCACCTATAGGCATAAAGATTACGCCAAGAGCCTTTGGTAAGGACTGGAGGATGCCTATCGTAAATAAGTACAGAAGGTGAGGAGGTAAGTGATGGGCTCAAACTTTGGAGAGGTTGATATAGGAGAGCTAAAGGAGAAGGTTCTTTCTCTCTGTTCTGAGATGAAGCTACCTCTAAGGGAGGTTTACGTGAGCGCAGACTTTCAGGAAGAGGTTTACCAGATAGAGGTTGAGCTCTTTAAAGAGTATGAGACCCTGGAAGACATGATAAGGGAAGAGCTAAGTATTGAAGAGGGGTTAAAAGAAGAATACGGAGATAGGGTTTCCGTAAATATAATAAGCGTTGACGAAGAACAGTAGGTCATGCTGAACCCTCAACAGGAAAAGGTAGTTCGTCACCACGGAAAACCCTTACTCGTAGTCGCGGGAGCTGGCTCTGGAAAAACCAAAACCCTAGCCCACAAAGTAGAGTTCCTCCTGGAAAAGCTCGGCTTACCTGAAGAGAGCGTTCTCTGCATAACCTTCACAAACAAAGCGGCAAAGGAGATAGGAGATAGGGTGTACAAAGTCACGGGTAGAGAACTACCCTGGGTAGGCACCTTCCATTCGGTAGCTTACAGGCTTTTGAAGGGAAAAGCCGGATATGAGTTTAACGTAGCGGACGAGTCAGACACAAAGTCTATACTAAAAGAGCTTTTAAAAGAGTTTGGCATAAACCAAGAAGACTACGATAAGGTCAGGAGAGCGATATCAAGAGTAAAGGAAGACCTCGGTGACATAAAGTCTGAGGAGTTGAGAGAGCTCTTTGGTCTATACCAACAAGAGCTAAGGAAGAACGGGCTCTTTGATTTTGGAGACCTGATGTACGAGCTTTACAACCTCCTGAAAGAGAATGACCACTTCAGGGAAAATTTGAGGAATTCATTTAGATTCATACTCGTAGACGAATACCAGGATACCAACACGGTTCAGTATGAAATTCTAAAGCTGATAGCAGGGAAAGATATATGCGTTGTTGGGGACCCAAACCAGTGTATATACGAGTGGCGGTTCGCACGACCTGACAACATAATACGCTTCATGGATGAGTTTAACCCGGATGTGATAAAGCTTGAAACCAACTACCGCTCCAAAGGATACATACTCTCCGTTGCCAACGCGATACTCAAAAAGAGCAACGCCCTCTGGAAAGAGCTCATACCGACCCTAAGTCCCGTTCACGATATGGGCGAAAAACCTGTGGTCAAGAGATTTGATAACGAGCAGGAGGAGGCACTCTGGGTAGCCAGAGAGATAAAGGAGCTTCTGAAAATCTATCAGCCTGCTGATATAGCCGTGCTATTGAGAGTTTCCTACGTAACAGATGTATTTGAAAGCACCTTCTTTAAAGTCGGTATACCCTACAGGGTTGTAGGAGCTCTCAGATTTTACGAAAGACCAGAAGTCAAAAATCTACTTTACGTTCTGAGGTTCTTAGAAAATCCTGCTGACGAACCCGCTTTCAGACGGGTAGTTGCTTACCTCCTTGAAGGCTTCGGGGACAAGACTATAGAGAGGGCTAAGGAGCTTTTCAAGGGCAGCTGGATAGAATCCCTTGAGGTCCTCAGCGAGAGGGTTTCACCATCAAAGGCATCAAAGCTAAGGGAATTTACCTCTTTCCTCAGAGAGCTTGAGGCTGAAAAGGAAAATTACCCAAACATCCTCAAGAGACTTCTTGAAGAAACCCCCTTTCTTGAGAACGTCCTGAAAAGGCACAAGGGAGACCTGCAAGAGAGGACAGAAAACGTCCTTGAACTTATCAAAACAGCCACAGAGAAGTTTGAGGAGGGGAGCTCTCTTGAAGACTTCCTGAGCGAAGCTTTCCTGATATCTTCGGAGGAAAGCAGGCAGAACGCAGTCAACCTTATGACCATACACGCAGCGAAGGGGCTGGAATTCGGTGCAGTCTTCTTACCACGTCTTGAGGAGGAGATATTACCCCACAGGTCAGCCTTTGAAGATAGCTCTGAGCTTGAGGAAGAGAGGAGACTATTTTATGTTGCCGTAACCAGAGCAAAAGAGAAACTTTACCTGTCCTACACAAAGTCTAAGGGGAGGAAACCCAGCCGTTTCCTATCTGATGTACCTAAGGCTCTGCTGAACCTTGAACACTTTAAAAGGAAAAAGCCTTTAGTCTCTTACAGGGTTGAGCTCAAACCCAACGAGAGCGTTAGAGTTGGTACTCTGGTTAACCATAAGGTCTTCGGAGTAGGGAAAGTTATAGGGATTGAAGGTGAAAGGGCTCAGGTGGACTTCAAGGGAAAGATAAAGACGATACACACCTCCTTCTTAGAGGCTCTGGATTAAACCCTTAGGAGTGCCCTTACATGCTCAATCATATTTTCCTTTACATAGGTTGCCTTTCTTAATCTCCTCTTTCTCTTGGGCTCCTTCTTAGTGTTGTAGTGGGAGCCTCCGCTTTTCCACCTCTTTATCTTACCTTTCGCAGTAACCTTGAACCTCTTCTTTGCTGACCTGTTGCTTTTCATCTTCACCTTTGCCATTATGAACCTCCGAGCGCTATATTATAACAGAAGGAGGTGGGAGAGATGCCGTTGTATGTCATGCTCACAAAAATCTCACCCTATGCGGTAAAAAACCTTGAGAGGCTAAAGCAGATAGAGCAGGAAGCTGAAAAGCTGATTGAAGAAAATTGCCCCAGTGTTAGGTGGGTTATGAATCTGGTTGTTTTCGGACCCTACGATTATCTTGACGTGTTTGAAGCGGAGAGCGATGAAGAGGCGGCAAAAGTAGCTATGATCGTGAGGTCTTTTGGACACGCAACGACGGAAACGTGGCCTGCAATCCAGTGGAAGGACTTTAAAGAGATAATCGGAACGATAAAGGGTGTCCCTGGTAGCTGATCACTTCTTTCTCTTCGGAGCCAGTGTGAATACCAGAAAAGGTCCTTCCTTCTTTGGTTTTACCTCTACCTCACCGACATCCTGAAGTTCCTCAACTATCCTGTTGAAGAGTTTATCTCCAAGCTCCGGGTGTATGTTCTCCCTACCCCTGAACCTTATCCTCACCCTGACCTTATCCCCGTCCTCTAAGAACTCCCTCATATACTTGAGTTTCACCTTGAGGTCGTGCTCGTCTATCATAACCTTCATCCTTATGTCCTTCACCTCAACCTGATGCTCCCTTTGCTTCTTTCTGGCTTCTCTCTCCTTCTTTTTGAGTTCGTACCTGAACTTTCCGTAGTCCATTATCTTGCAGACGGGAGGTTTAGCCTGAGGGGCTATCTCAACAAGGTCTAACCCTTTTTCCTCTGCAAGCTTCAGGGCTTCATCAACAGGCACTATGCCAACCTGCTTTCCTGTCTCGTCTATAAGTCTGACCTCTTTCGCCCTTATCTGTCTGTTAATACGATATTCCTCAACTTTACTCATACAGCCTCCTTGAAAAGTATTATCGTTGAAATGAGCAGATTAATAAGCAGGAGAAAGGTAGAAAGGTATGAGACCCTTCTGAAGGTCACTCTCTGAGGTGAATTAAAGTCGTACCCTTCAATATTGCCCAATGCTCTCTTATAATTCCTAAGCCACATAGAAACAACTACGTTCAGAGATAAGCCTGCTATCAGTATTATTCCCAGCCATTTATTGCCCAGAATAAGATACACCAACAGCAGTAAAAAAGCAATCCTGTAAAAGCGCCACAGAATTTGTCCGTAAAAACTACCCGCCACATCTTTATTCTTCTCAGTTCTGAGCAAGACAGGTGCCACAACGGTCACAAGAAGGAAGAGAGCACCCGCATAAAGGGAGAGAGCTACAAACCCCATTCTTTCCTTTTCCTGGAAAGTTCACTTCTAACAACCCTGAAAGCAAAGCCCGAAAGGAACAGAACTGTTATCAAGCCTACTATAGCAAGTATGAGTATGTACTTCAAATTATTCTCTCCGCATGTCTTGATGCGTGACACTGTATATTAACGGCTACCGGTAGGGAGGCTATATGGCAGGGATACATCTCAACCTTAACATCTACAGCGGTAACCGTTCCACCAAACCCCATTGGACCCAACCCCAGCTTGTTTATGTCCTCTATAAGCTCCTCTTCAACCTTAGCTATAAGAGGGTCTGAGTGTCTTTCACCGTGGGGTCTCAGAAGTGCCTTCTTAGCAAGGTAGGCACACAACTCAAAGTTACCACCTATACCAACGCCGACCGTGAGGGGTGGACACGCGTTTGGTCCAGCATTCTTAACCGTCTCTAAGATGAACCTCTTTGCTCCCTCCCAGCCGTCTGCAGGTTTTAACATGGCAAGTCTTGAGGTGTTTTCAGAACCGGCACCTTTGGGAGCTACCGTTATCTTAACCCTGTCACCCGGCACAATCTCCGTATGAATTACAGCCGGTGTATTATCTCCCGTGTTCTTCCTTTCAAATAGGGGGTCCCATACCATGGAAGCCCTCAGAAAACCTTCATTTGTTGCCTGTCTAACACCTTCATTCACAGCATCAACGAGAGAACCACCTTCTATAATTACCTCCTGACCCATTTCAATGAAAACTACGGTAACCCCAGTATCTTGACAGTAAGGCATTTGCTCCTTCTGGGCTATTTCCACATTCAGAAGTATCTGCTGAAGAACCTCTCTCCCCACCGGAGATTCTTCTCTCTGAGCCGCTTCTTTAAAAAGGGCTACTGTCTCCGGTGGTATCTCATAGTTCGCCTTTATTGTAAGCTCCTTAACTACCTGAGTTATCTCACTTGCTTGTACTCTTCTCACCGAGCATCACCTCCGCTATTTCAATACTCCTCTTAACTGACTCCACAGACCTGTTCCACATCTGTCTCTCCTCTTCAAGCATAGGTACTTTTATTATCTCTTCAACCCCGTTTGCCCCCAACTTGACAGGAACTCCAACGCAGAAACCCTTCACACCGTAATACTCCCCAGCCTCTCCGTCAAGGTAAACGGAGCAGGGGAGTATCCTTCTGCTGTTGGTTACGAGAGCTTCAACCATGTCAACCACAGCAGCCGCAGGAGCATAGTAGGCAGATGTCCCCATTAAGTTTACTATTTCACCTCCACCGAATCTCGTTCTCTCAATAAGCTCGCTCAATTTGTCCTTAGGGATAAGGTCCTTTAAAGGTATACCTCCAACGTTTGATATTGAAATCAAGGGAACCATCTCATCACCATGTCCACCTATCACGTAAGCGTGAATATCCTTAGGAGAAACTCTAAGCTCCTCAGCTATAAAAGTTTTAAACCTTGCAGAGTCAAGGACTCCTGCCATCCCTATAACCCTGCTCGCAGGAAAGCCGCTCAACTTGAAAGCTGCATAGGTCATTATATCAACAGGGTTTGTAACGATTATAAGTATGGAGTTAGGAGCGTACTGACGAACCCTTGCAATTATGGTTGATAGTATCCTGATATTTGCCTCAAGCAGGTCTTCTCTTGACATACCCGGTCTGCGTGGAAAACCCGCTGTGATGACAACAATATCGCTATCAACCATGGGTTCATAACCCTCTCCCTCAGGGGTTACCGTAAAACCGTCTATCTTCGTATCCACATCCATTGCGGCTACCATTTGTTTCATGTCCAAAGCTTTACCCTTAACAGGTTCAAAAACCTTATCTCCGTCTTTCCTGGGAATGTCAAACAGCCGTATGTCAGCAAATCCTTTCGTGGCTATAAGGCTGGCCACATGCTCACCAACGTTTCCAGCCCCTACTATGGAAACAACCTTTCTCATAGCCATATCGACCACCTCCTTATCGTGCAACCTCCTGGGACTGTTTCCTCTTTATGTAGTTGAGCCTTCCTCCTCCCAGGAGTACCTCAACTTGATAGGGCGTAAGGTTGTATCTACATACAATTTCATCCCCCGTGGTCTTGTTTACAACCAGTACTTCTTTACCTTCTCTCAGTCTCTTAGTGAGTTCAGGGATCTCTATCTCGTCCCCCAGGGAGAATTTGTCGTAGTCGGACTTATCTGTAAATTCCAGAGGAACGATACCAAAGTTTACCAGGTTGGCGTGATGTATCCTGGCAAAGGACTTTGCTATTACAGCCCTAACCCCTAAAAACCTTGGAGCAAGGGCAGCATGTTCCCTGGAGGAACCTTGTCCGTAGTTCTCTCCCCCAATTATTACTCCGGCTTTGCCTTTCTCCTTTACAGCCTTAATCCTCGGGACAAACTCCTGGTCAACGTAGTGATAAACATACTCAGAGATAGCGTAGATGTTTGACCTGAGGGGAAGTATCTTTGCTCCTGCCGGCATTATGTGGTCTGTGGTTATGTTGTCTCCCACTATCAGAGTTACCTCCCCTTCCAACCTATCCGGTAGCTCATCAAAGGGAGGCAAGGGCTTTATATTAGGTCCCCTGTATATCTCAACCTTTTCAGCCTCTTCAGGAGAAAGCGGCTCAATGAAGGCTTCATCTCCATAGGGGAATCTGTCGGGCATCTCAACCCTTATCCACTTTGCCCCAGTTTCCTTAGCAAGCCTTCTAGGGTCTATTATCTCTCCTGCTATGGCACAGGCGACACATGTTTCAGGTGAGGCAAGGTAAACCTTTGCATCCGGAGTTCCAGACCTCCCTTCAAAGTTCCTGTTAAAGCTCCTTACAGAAACACCGCCGCTTGGAGGAGCGTACCCCATTCCTATGCATGGTCCGCAGGCACTCTCCAGAATTCTGGCTCCCGCCTTAAGAAAGCTCAGCAGCCCACCGTTTTCTGTTATCAGTTCAAGAGCCTGTTTGGAACCAGGAGCAACTGCAAAAACTACGTCAGGGTGAACCTTCCTCCCTTCAAGGAGTTTTGCACTCCTCGTGAGGTCCACAAAAGAAGAGTTTGTACAGGAACCGATAACAACCTGGTCAACTTTTATTCCCTCTATCTCCCGAACTGGGACTACGTTGTCGGGAGAATGGGGTTGGGCTATAAGAGGTTCAAGCTCAGATAGGTTTATCTCTATAACTTCATCGTATTCGGCACCCGGGTCTGGCAAAAGCTCAATCCAGTCTTTGTCTCTTCCCTGGGCTTTAAGGTAAGCTCTGGTTACCTCATCTGAAGGAAATATAGAGGTTGTAGCTCCAAGCTCCGCTCCCATGTTTGTTATGGTTGACCTTTCCGGGACTGAAAGCTCCTTTACCCCCTCTCCGAAGTATTCAAAAATCTTTCCCAAGCCCCCTTTGACGGTAAGGCGTCTCAAAAGTTCCAGAATTATGTCCTTTGCAGTTACCCAGTCTGGCATCTTACCGGTTAGCTTCACACCAACTATCTTTGGCATCTTCAAGTAGAAAGGTTCTCCGGCCATGGCCGCAGCCACGTCAAGCCCACCAGCACCTATGGCAAGCATTCCAACCCCACCACTCGTAGGTGTGTGAGAGTCTGAACCCAGAAGGGTTTTACCGGGTTTTGCAAACCTCTCAACGTGAACCTGGTGGCATATCCCATTACCAGGTTTGGAGAGCCATATGCCAAACCTTTTGGCAACGGACATAAGGTACTTATGGTCATCGGGGTTTCTAAAGTCCGTCTGAAGCATATTGTGGTCTATGTAACTTACGGAAAGCTCCGTCCTTACCCTGGGAACACCCATGGCTTCAAGCTCAAGATAGGCCATTGTCCCTGTAGCATCCTGAGTTAAAGTCTGGTCTATCTTTATAGCTATCTCCTCTCCGGGCTCCATCTTCCCGCTTACAAGGTGTTCCTTAATTATCTTCCACGCCACTGTACCTTTAGCCATTTCCTACCTCCTGGTCTTAAAACAACGTTTTAGAAGGATTAACCTATTTTAAGCCTTTTGTCAAGAAAGGCAAAGCTTATAAAGGTCCTTTAGTGCCAAAGCTGGAGAATATACACTAAGCTGGAAGCGTTCTGTAATATTGAATCTCACGTGCGGTAAATTTACCCCACACAAACGCCTTCTTTTCAATAGAATAATCCTTCATGGGGAAGATAGCCTACGTGTTTCCAGGTCAGGGTTCTCAGTATGTGGGAATGGCTTACGACTTTTACAGGGAATTCCATCAGGCTGCAGACGTGTTCCATGAGGCGGAACACTCCCTGAGGATGTCCCTGCCAGACCTGGTAGATGTTGTCTTAAAGGGTCCCGAAGAGAAGCTCAATAGAACTATCTATACCCAGCCAGGTATTTTGGTTGCATCCTACGCCATATACAGGGTTATGGAAGAGAGCGGGCTTCCCAAGCCGGATTATTTAGCCGGGCATTCCCTTGGAGAATACACAGCCCTGTTAGTAGCTGGAGGAATTGAGCTGTTTGAGGCTGTCAGGCTCACTTATCTGAGAGGTAAGTATATGCAAGAGGCAGTCCCAGAAGGTAAGGGTGCAATGGCTGCTGTGTTGAAGATACCTCCGGAAGAGGTGGAAAAGGTATGCGAGGAGGCAAGGGAGTTTGGGATAGTTGAACCGGCTAACTACAATTCCCCACAACAAACTGTTATATCAGGGGAGAAACAGGCGGTTGAAAGGGCAAGTGAGCTTGCAAAGCAAAGAGGTGCGAAGGTTATACCTCTTAAAGTTTCTGTCCCTTCCCACTGCTCTCTCATGAAGGGGGCAGCAGACGCCTTCCGTCTGAAGCTTGCCCAGACGCCTATAAAGAATGTAGATATACCCGTTGTTCAGAACTATACAGCCAGGGACCACAAGATGGCTCACGAAGTGAGGGAAAACCTCTACAGACAGATATTCTCCCCCGTGAGATGGTATCAGAGCATTGAATATATGGTTGAACAGGGAGTTGACACCTTTGTAGAGGTTGGTCCTAAGAACGTTCTGTCTAAACTCATACAACAAACGGTCCCCGAGGTGAGGGTTTTCAACATAGAGAAGGTGGAAGACCTTGAAAAGGTCAAGTCTGCCCTATAAGTTAAAAACTTGGGAGGTCGTAATGGGGGCTATAGGTCCTTACCATTATAAGGTTTGGGTTATAGGAGACATACTTGACAGGTTTGAAGATTGTAAGAACGGAGCAAGGAAGCCAAAGGCAAAGATTTTTGTTAAGCCCCGTCGGGAAGACAAGCTCTCCAGAAACGCATACTTTGAAGGCATAGTTATATACTCAGTGGACATTGAAAACATAATTGAGAAATTGGAGAGCCCCCTCAAGGAGATCATCGCAGGTAGGTATTTTGAAGGAGACGTGAGAACCTTTATGGAAGACTACGGGATAAAGAGCAGAGCTGAAGCCAGGAGACTCATAATCAAAGCCGTAAATAGGTTCTTCCATGAGATAGAGAAGTACAGAAAGAGTGTTAAAAAAACAGCTTAATCCCTTATAAAGAGCCTGACTTCCTCGTACCAGCCCCAGACTGTAGGGAACAGGTTCTCAAACTTATCATAAACTGCCAGTAAACTTTTAGGTGTGGCTATGAATATCATTGGTTGCTGTTCCGTTATTAGCCTGTAAGCTTCCCTGTATATTTCAACCCTCCTTTCAAAATTTAGCTCCACTGCACCTAAGTCTATAAGCCTATCTACCTCGGCTTCCCAGTCAGTGGTGGGTTTCTCCTGCCGGGGATACCACATATGAAGGGTTCCAGAGGAGTGCCAGACGTTCCTGCCAAAATGGGGGTCTAAAGACCCTGTCAGTCCTATTATCACAGCTTCCCACTCGTAGGGAGGTGATGTCAGCCTTGCCACAAGGGAGTTAAAGTCTATCGGCTGGAAGTGAACCTCTATGCCTATCTTCTTTAAGTCCTCTTTAATTATGTTCCCTATGGTTTCCCTCTCCTTATTACCAGCGTTAGTTATAAGGGTGAACTTAAGCTCGTGACCTTCAGGGTCTTCAAGTATGCCGTCTCCGTTCCTATCCCTGAAACCGATACTCTCAAGAATCTGCCTTGCCTTCCGAAGGTCATACTCAAACTTAGGGTAGTAATCCTCTGTATAGTAGGGTCTGTTTGCCTCAGTTATGGGCGTGTAAAGGGGTTTTGCAAGCCCGTTATATACCAGGTAACATATCCCTTCCCTATCAATCGCGTGGGATATAGCAACTCTGAATAGCCTGTTCTGAAACCACTTCAGCTTGTACTTAGGGATTTTAGCCTTGGGGTTCTGGTTAAAAACCATGAAGGTTGTTGATGGGGTTGAGCCAAGGTCATATACCTTTATATCTTCACGCTTCATCTTGGCTATATGCTGGATGTCTTGAGTTCTGAGACCTATATAGTCTACCTCCTGGTTGGAAAATTTCAGTAAAGCCGTATCCGGGTCACTCACTATCACACCGACCTTCCTCTCCATGTAAGGTAGCCTTTTTCCTCGCTCATCCCTCTCATAGTAGTAAGGGTTCCTCTCATATACCACTCTCTGCCCTTTTACATACTCCTTTATAACCCAGGGTCCTGTACCAACTATCTCTCTGGGGTCTGTATTTACATTCCAGGCTGTGTTGAAAGTTCCCGCATCAACGTACCTTTCAAGCTTGTGTTTTGGTAGTATGGCGGCACTGAGGGCATTTAGAAAGGGGGCAAAGGGTTCCGGTAGGGTAAACCTGACCGTGTAAGGGTCAACTTTTTCAACCTTTATCTTCTTCCCCTTCACTGTCAGTATGTCCCTCGTGGAGGATGGTATAGAATCGTTGTAGTAGACTTTATTAAAGGTGAAGACCACGTCCTCGGCGGTGAAGGGTTCTCCATCGCTCCACCTAATATTTCTCCTGAGGTGAAAGGTCCAAACCCTCCCCTTTTCTGACACTTCCCAGCTCTGTGCAAGATCAGGCTTAACCTCCATGGTTTTGAGGTCCAGTTTTGTTAAACCTGTAAACAGGTCTCCTATAACAGCCGTTGAAGTGGTTTCCTGAGCTAAAGCTGGATTGAGGGTTTTTGGATCTCCATTAAGGATGAAGTATAGAGTGCCTCCCTCTTTACCTGGTTTTGGGGAGAAATTCATCGGGTCAACCTTAATGAGAGGTAAGCTGCCCCCCTCAGGTGATTTAGACCTATGGAAGGGAAAAAAGGCTAAAAATGCCACCAGAAACGCTAACAGGACAGGTCTCATGCTCTATTTATGATATACTTTTACAACCATGATAAGGGTTGAGATAGTTACACCACAGGGTCTTTCCTTCTCAAGAGAGGTTAACTCCGTAAACATACCTACCGTGGAGGGTGAGATAGGAGTCCTACAGAATCACATGTACCTTATGACCCTCCTGAAGCCAGGTCTGGTTTACTTTGATGGAGATGAAAAGAAGGGGATGGCAGTTACCTACGGTGTAGTTGATGTTACACCTGAGAAGGTTCTCATCCTGGCTGAAGAGGCTTACGAGGTCGGGGAGATAGACGTAGGAAAGGCAAAGAAAGAATTTGAGGAGGCAATGAGGAAGCTCGCGACTGCCCAGACCCTTGAGGAGATAAAAGAGTGGGAGCGTGTTAAAGAGAAGGCTCAGGCTTTAGTTGAAGTGGTTGAAAGACTCAGGTAGAGAGTTTTCCTTCTTTAAGGGTAAGCTGAGGTTAATCCAGCCAGAAAAACATAAGCTATCGGTTGACCTGGTATTATTTCTATCCCTTCTGAAGGGTATAAAGAGAAATTCAATGGTAGCGGATTTGGGTGCGGGGTTTGGCTTTTTATCCATAGCTGTGGCAAAGAAGTTTGGGTGCAAGGTTTGGGCTATTGAGAGGAACGAAGAGTTCCTGGAACTGCTTAAAAAAAACGTGGAGCTGAACGCCCTTGAAGAGCTCATAACACCTGTAAAGGGAGACATAAGAGAGATACGGGAGCTGTTTAGGAGAGGGGAATTTAGCTGCGTTATAACAAACCCTCCCTTCTACCCCAAAGAGTATGGGATTGAGGATAAGGGTGTTCACTTTGAAACAGATACAACCCTTAGAGACTTTGTGAAGGCTTCCTCATACCTTTTACGAGACGGAGGATATCTGAATATACTGATACCCTCCTTCAGGCTGTATGAGAGCTTTACATACATGAGGGAGTTCAACCTACCTCCAAGGTTCATGAGCGTTATATACCCTACAGTAGAGAAGGGGGGGAAGCTATGTGCCGTTACCTCAATAAGGAACGTGTCAGGACCGTTGAAGATAGAGAAGCCAGTGCTCATAAACAGTAAGGAAGGCGGCTACACTCAAGAGGTTGAAAGCCTTTTAGAAGGCTATCTTTGATATGCTATAATAAACCGAATGAAACTCCCCGAGAGGCTTGTAGAGAGGATAGCTGATAGGATAGTTGATGAGTTGACTAAGGAGAAGATAATAGAGCCAGAAGACCCCGAGCTTTTTAAGAGGAAGATAATAGCTATATTTAAGAAAGCCGAAGAGGAGGACAGGCTCCTGGATGAAAAGACAAAGGAGATACTGAAGGAAAAGATGAACCTCCTTGAAGAAACAGACTTAGACTACAGGACAGCTTTCAAAGCGGTAAAGGCAAAACTCGCCGAGGAGATGAAGATAAACGTAAACAGAAGGGAGAGGATGAACCAGATTGCAAACATGATAAGGGACCTGATAATGGCAGACGATACCGTAGAAATATATGAAGACCCTCCCGTAATAAGGAAAAAGGTATCAGAAGTGCTCAAAGACGCCATTAAGGAAGAGGAGGAGATAGAGAGGGCGGTCAGAGCGAAGATAAGAGAGTACTCAAGGAACATACTGGAAGGTACTCCAGAGTGGAATATCCTGTACAAAAGGATATACGAGGACGAGCTCAAGCAAAGGGGCTTGGCTTAAGGAAGATAAGTGATCGGATTCTGCCTTATTCCGTACTTTATGACCTCATAGTGAAGGTGTGGTCCGGTAGTTCTACCCGAAGAACCAACGTAGCCGATCACCCTGTTCTTTGAAACGTTCTCTCCCCTTTCAACAACAACAGAGGACATGTGGGCGTAAAGGGTAACGTATCCGTAGCCATGGTATATAACAACCGTTTTTCCGTACCCCCTGACCCAGCCAGAGAAGAGAACGTAACCAGAGGCTGTAGCAACAACTTTACTACCGTAGGAAGCTCCTATGTCAACACCAGAGTGAAATTCTTTCGCTCTTCCCCTTTTCCGCCATCCGTAGTCAGAGGTTACTATACCTACGACAGGCCATATATCCGGTTTGGACTCTTCAACCGTTTTTATATATACAAGCTCCCGAAGGTCCTTGGGGACTTCTTCAGAGAACGGTTCGGGCGGCAGTATTGGCATCTCACTCCTCTTAGAAAAGCTGCCGCTTACAGCAAAAAGGAGGCTAAGTAGTAGAACCTTCCTCATCAAGATAGAAAACATCGTCCGATATTGGCTCGTTCCACCTCTTGAAGCCGGGAAGAGTTTCAACCCTGTACCAGGAAGACCTGTACCATATGTCTGTAGGGTCTCTCCTAACGGGAGCAAGTTCGGCAGCTTTGGTTTCAGAATGATAATCCCAGTTCATATAGTGGTTGAAGTCCTGAACAATATCCGTTATCACAACCCCGTACTCTCCAACAAGGGTCTCTTGAAACTCTCTCCACCTAAAAAGGGAAGAATCCCTGAGGGTGAGTCCGAAGTAACCTGCACAGCCTTCCTCTTTAAGGGTGGCTATTCCTCTACCTATGAAAGCCTTGAAGGCAGCAAAGGTCTCCGGAGGGTCAGTTACAAAGACGTTAAACTGACCCAACATATCCTCTCCCAAGGGATTCCTCAGGTCCCAAACCTTCGCCTCAGCGTTATCTATCCCCAGCTCTTTAAATATTCTGTTGTCAAAGTCTATCAGTCTTTTGTCTATATCTATAATCAGAACTCTGTGAGCCTTCCTCGTAAGGGCGATAGCAAGACCCGTAAGGTCATCCTCCGCACCCATAACTATGATGTCCTTACCCCTGAGGTCCCCACGAGAATCTATGAAGAGAACCCTTGATACAGTAGTCTCTGGAGTTACAGACCCCTGGTCGTAGTCTCTTATAGCTTTGGGTCTGTCCTTTGTAAGCTCAACGAAAGTACGATAGAGCTCCTTGTCAGCATAGAAGGGGTAGCCTCTGCCTTCACAGGCTTGACAGGTATAATCTACAAAGGGTTCAATCCCAAGCTCGGCAACTATGTCATACCCCTTTTGGGTGAGGAGTATGTCCTCCTTCTCGTTTATGAACAGTATCCCCTCTGAAACCAGCTTCTTGACTATGCCCGAGGCTGCTGGCACAGGAAGGTCTGACAGGTCAACAAGCTTCCAGAAGTCTCTCGTTACGAGAGCGGCGGCTATAACCCTCTCTACGTTCCTCTTATGGAGCCTTACACCAGTTTCCTTCTGAACTTCCTGCGCAACATATGAAAGTATGTCCAATCTATCACCTCCGGGGAATTTTGGAAAAGCAGGCTTAATATTATAAATGTATATGGTCAGGCTTGACAAACTTATTTTAGAAAAAGGGTTGGTTGATTCCCGGGAGAAAGCCCAGGCGATAATAATGGCTGGGCAAGTACTGGTCAACGGGCACAGGGTTGACAAACCCGGACACAGGGTAACAGAAGATGCAAAAATTGAAGTCCTTGCACTTCCAAGGTACGTGTCCCGTGGTGGTGAAAAGCTGGAAGGAGCCCTAAGAAGGTTCAGGATAGACCCTTCAGGTAAAGTGGCTCTGGATGTAGGCTCCTCAACGGGTGGGTTCACAGACTGTCTCCTTCAACATGGTGCCATCCGTGTATACGCTGTGGACGTTGGCAGAGGTCAGATGGATATAAAACTCAGGAAAGACCCGCGGGTTATCCTTTATGAAAGGACAGACGCCAGGTCACTCACAGAGGAGCACGTACCGGAAAAGGTTGACATCCTGACGGCAGATGTATCCTTCATATCGCTCACAAAGATACTACCGGCTGTAGTCAAGTTTATGAAAGAGGAAGGGACGCTCATATGCCTTGTCAAACCTCAGTTTGAGCTGTGCCCAAAGAAGGTAAAGAAGGGGATAGTTAAAAACAGGGAAGACAAAAAGGAAGCCATTTTGAAGGTCGCGAACTTACTTACAGAGCTTGGTCTTAACATCCACGGAGTGATAAAGTCCTTCCCCCTGGGAACAAAGGGAAATGAGGAGTTCTTCATGTTCGCTTCATACGCTGAGGCTTTAACTGACATTGAAAAAGCTATAGAGGATGCTCTTGATGAGTCTTTCGGTGTGTCAATCAACAAAGCTTGAGATTATACTATTTTGAAGGGAAGGGAGAGTTCGGAAATGGATACAAGAGAGGAGGCTCTGAGGTTATACAGAGAGTTCATACCTAAACTGCTTGAGTGTGGAACCGAGATAGATTCTTTCTTCAGGCAGTTCAGGGAGCTTAGGCTCAGGGAGAGTGACCTCGCTTTCCAGGGTGCCCTGCTAAACGTAGAGCACTCTTTCTTTATGGTTGTCCAGTCTATTAACATTTTGAGGGAACATATAAAACTTTTGGAAACAGCTGCTAAGAAAAAGGAGATTGAGTGATGGCAATAAAGGCTTTGCTTTTGGACAGGGACAGGGAGGTCTTCCCCCTTCTGGGGGACATATTCAACGTCACAGGACACAAGCTGCTCATAGCTACCAACGACAACATGTTCAAAGACCTGGTTAACTCAACGGATATTGACATAGTTCTGGTAAACCACACCGATGTGAAGGCTTGGCTTTCTTCGTGGAAGGAAGAGAAGATACCCTTAGCTTTTTTTCTCCTTGACAGGGACGAAGAGGAGCTGAAGTTTAGAAACGTCGGGTTTTCAGAACTGAACTACATAAAGAAACCTTTTAACCCATTAGAACTTCTCAATAAGTTGAACTACCTTTACAGGTTCAAGGCGGTAGAAGATGCTCAGCAGCTCGGGCTCATGAATACACTCGTCAAACTTGCCAACGACAAGGAGAGCAAGCTCGTTGAGGTAGCCAACACCAATCTCTGCGTGATAGCAGTTGAGAACGGTAAGGTTCTGGGAATGGACTGTACCGTTGAGGAGTTGAGAACTATACTGAGCAGTGAAGAAGTTAAGGTAAGGGTAAAGGATTTTGACAGAATAAAGCTTGAGCAGAAGTTTGGAAGCACCCACGACTTTGTAAAAACCCTGCTTGAGAGAGCAAAGCCCGTTCAGGCGGTTGTCACGGCAGGGGAAAGAATACTAAAGGAGATCAGTCCCGTTGAAGAGATAGATAAAGGACTGTACAGGGTCTCTAAGTTTTCTACAGTTCCTGTCCTGTTGAAAAATGTTTACCTAAGAGTTTATGAGGGGAAAGAAAGAAGAGCAGCCTTCTTGATCAACATAGGTTCCCTTGATGAGTGGAGCGGGGTTAGGAATCTGGTAGAGGATACACTCTTCAACCTGGAAGAGCTTGATGCGGTTATCCTTCTTACGGGGGACCTCTCAAGTATATACAACAGCTTTACCCTTTCCGAGCAGAAGTTCAACATAAGATTTATAACGGACTACTTTGTGAAGAGAGAGCTCTCGGAGTGTGGCTCCAAATCGGGAAGGATAAGGACATTCGGAGACTTTCCCTCCTACACGGTTACAATAGCTACAGGGCATCGTCTCAGGTTCGTACCTGTCAGCTTCTCACCCTCTGTGGGTGGTTTCTGTCTCTATGAAGAAGACACGGGATACCTGTTTACACCGGAATTGTTCAGCTCCTTTTTCAATGAGCAGTCAAAGGATAAGCCTGAAGATGTAAGACTTTATCACAGAGTCTTTATGCCCTCAGGGGCGGTTTTAAGTTCTCTCATAGCCAGGTTTAACGGTCTGAAAGTGAATAAGGTCTTGCCAAGGTACGGTTTGTACTATGAAAACTTTGAAGAGGTCAAAGAGAGGCTCACCGGGATAAGAACCGGGATAGATTTTAGCCCAATTACCAGCAGGGACAAAGCATTAGATATACTGAACGAGGTTGTGTCCTTCGTCCTTGAAAGCGAAGAAAAGAGCGTTACGAACAAGTTCCTTGAAGAGCTGGGGAGGTTTGCAACCGTTGAAGCCGGTGTGGTAACCGACATATACATTGAGCCTCCCTTTACATTGGAGTTACTCTTAAACGCTATTATGCTGGTACCAGGGATAAGACCATCAACCGTGGTAGGGGTCTTATCTAAACTGGACAAGAACGAAGTGTTTATAAATCCTTTCTAATATATGAAGTAATTTCCTATACGGCTTGGGCGAGGGTGTAAGATAGCAAGGAATAGTTGCCTGAAACCTGTGTAAAAGGTAACGTCCTCAGGGGTAAGGGGTGGAACCTCTCCGGAAAAGTAAATAACAAAAGCCTTTCCTACTATATTCTCACGGGGGACAAAGCCCCAGAACCTGCTATCTTCACTGTTATCCCTGTTGTCCCCCATAACAAAGTAGTGTCCCTCCGGAACCCTGAACTTGACACAGAGGTTGTATTTTTGTTGAAGGCAGTCCTCACCGTTGTAAGATACCAGACCAGCAACCTTTGTAGGATATGCGGAGTACCATACCCTGTGAGAGATAAACTTACCCCCTAAAGGAACCTTTTCATCAAATTCGTAGTAAAAACGCCCATCAAAGTTCCTCAAAGTTTTGTACTGTAACTCGTACTCCTCCCCGTTGACCTTAACCCTGTAAACCTTGACCTCCGCCTTACTGTCGTAAAACTCCTCAAATTCAACCACATCCCCCGGACCTGCTATCACTCTCTTTATGTAATCAAGGCTAGGATTGTTGGGGTATTTGAAGACAACTATATCCCCCCTTCTGGGCTCTGAGAGTCTGTAAACGAGTTTGTTAACCAGGATAAAGTCCCCTATGAGTAGGGTAGGCTGCATAGAAGCTGAGGGTATATTGAAAGCTTGGAGCAAGGTGGCTCTTATCAACAAAACCACCCCAATTATGACCGCAAACTCAACCAACCACTTGGGTGCGTTTTTCATGAAGATGATATATTAACACATTCCCTCTTTGCCCTGAGCTGACCACACGCTCCGAAGACGTCAGCACCTTTGCTGAACCTGACAAAGGTAGATACTCCGTTCTCCCACAGGATTCTCTGAAAGTTCAACACCCTGTTGAGTGCAGGTCTCCTGTAGGGCAGGTTAGGGTCTGGGTTAAAGGGAATGAGGTTTACTTTAAACCTCTTCTTATGTTTCCCTATAAGCTTTACAAGCTCCGCCGCCTCCCTCTCCGAATCGTTGATGCCTTCTATAAGGACATACTCTAAAGTTATCCTCCTATATACGGGCAGAGGATACCTCTTAAGTAGCTCCATAAGGTCTGAAAGGGTGTTGGTCTTAGTAAGGGGCATTATACTTTCTCTCGCCTGCTGGAAAGGTGAGTTTATTGAAACCGCAAGGTTGAGCTCCCTCATAAGGGGGTCTTCGGACATCCTTCTCAAAGGAGCGATAAGCCCGCTTGTGGATATGGTTACCCTTCTCTTTGACAAGTCAAGTCCCCAGGGTGAAACCATTATCTGGGTGGCCCTCCTGACGTTCTCATAGTTAGCCAGAGGTTCTCCCATCCCCATAAAGACCACATTCCTTATCCTCTCCTTTGTGTCCTGCTGTACCAGGATAAACTGGTCTATTATCTCAGCTGTGCTCAAGTTCCTGAGCAGACCGTCAACGGCCGTTGCACAAAAAGTACAACCAACGGCACAACCGATTTGCGAAGAAACACAGAGGGTAAGGTGATCTCTCTCCTTTATAAGTACAGTTTCAATAACATGTCCATCACGGGTTTTAAATAGATACTTGATGGCATCCGGAGCTTCAACCTTCTCTAACCTTTCAAGGGGATGGAATTCATAGTGCTCACCCAAGAGGAGTCTGTGTTCCTTTGAGAGGTCGGTCATCTGGGAGAAGTCGGTCACGAACTTTTTGTAAAGCCACTTTAGAACCTGTTTGGCTCTGAAATCCTCAAGACCAAGAAGGCTAAGTTCTCGCTTTAGCTCTTCAAGAGTGTAGCCAGTGATAAACTTCATAAGCTTAAAGTTAATCTCTCCTGACTATTTTTGCCTTTCCCTTTGCTATGTCCTCAATAGACTGAAAGGTTTTCTTTATAAGTTCCCTTTCTCCCCTTATGAAGAAATCGTCTCCCTCTTGAAGGAGCTGAAGGGTTCTCTTTACAGCCGCATGAACAAGCTCGTACCTTGAGCTAACCTTCTTAAGAGCCCCTTCTATATCAGGTCTCCTTGACATAACAATCACCTCCTTCTATAAGCTCTATAAGCTCCTCGTTATGGAGCAAGTTCCTGAGATTACTTAGCACACTATCCCTTTCACACCTTGAGGCAACGATGATACTTTTCACCTGCTCCACGGCTTTGTTTATGAAGTCGTTAATTATAATATAGTCAAAGTTCCTAGCACAAGGGATCTCACCCTTAGCAGTGGACAACCTCTCCTGAACGTTACTATCCTTGAAACCTCTCCCTATTATTCTCCTTCTTAACTCTTCCAGAGAAGGGGGTAACACAAACACGCTAATAGCCTCAGGATTAATGCTCTTGACCTTAAAGGCGCCCTGAACGTCTATAACCAACAAGGAATCGTAACCTTCCCTCATATTTCTCTCTATCTGGTCTTTGGGAGTCCCGTAGTAATTTCCATAAACGTTCGCATACTCAAGGAAAAGTCCTTTACGTATGCCTTCTTCAAACTCCTGTTTACTCATGAATATATAATCAATTCCGTGTCTCTCACCAGGTCTGGGCTCTCTGGTGGTGGCGGTTACAACCTTTTTCATCCCCTCAATCTGCTGAAGGAGCTTTTCCGCTATGGTGCTCTTACCTGTTCCAGAAGGTGCAGAGAGGATAAAGAGCTTAGCCATCTTACAGTAAAGGATTATACCACCTTACCCTCCTTAAAAATTCTGTAGAACTCTCCACGGCGTTCCATGAGGGTGTAAAAGTTTCCTTCTTCAACTATAGTCCCCTCCCTGACCACAACTATCCTGTTACACTCCATAACGTTGGATAGCCTGTGGGCAACTATAAGCATAGTTTTCCCCTCAAAGAACTCAAAGAGGTTTTTGAGCAGCCGCTTTTCCGTGCTCATATCAAGTGCAGAGGTTGCCTCGTCAAGGATAACTATGTCAGGATTCTTTAAGAAGAGCCTGGCTAAAGAAAGCCTTTGTCTCTCACCACCGGAGAGTGAGTAGCCTCTCTCACCAACCATGCTATCCAGCCCTCTATCCATGTCCTCTACGAAATCGCACAAAGCTAACTTCAGAGCTTGCCATATTTCCGTATCCGTGGCGTCGGGTTTGGCTATGAGCATATTTTCCCTAACTGTGGCATTCAACAGGAAGGTTTCCTGCGTCGCCATTCCTATACGGCTCCTAAGTGAACTGAGCTCAAACTCATAGAGTTCAACACCATCTATTTTGACGCTTCCGATGTAATCAACGAGCCTTGGGATAATCTTTACAAGGGTGCTTTTCCCAGAACCAGTATGTCCCACTATACCGACCCTGTCACCCTTCCTTAGAGTGAGCTTAATATCCTTGAGTATGTGCCTGCCATCTACCACTACACTTGCATTTACGAACTCCACACTTTCCTTTAGCCCTTCAAACTCCACCCTTCCCGACCTTTCTTCTTCCGTATTTAAAAGGTCTATGAGCCTCTTAACAACCGGAAGGGTTCCTCTTAAATTCATAAGGGCTTTCTGGGTGTTGAGGATAGGTGGCTGAACCATGAAAAGGGCTGTCAGGTAAGATATGAAGTCCCCCGGAGTTATGTCCCCGTGGAGTATACGATAACCCCCGTAGAACAGGACACCCGCCACTACAAGGTAACCTGAAACGTAGTTTATCACTGTGTTCCCTGTTATGTAAAACTCTGCCTTCACAGAAGACCTGTATATCTTTTCATTGAATCTTTTAAAGGTCTCAAAAAGCTTGCTCTCCGCCGAGAACACCTTCACGTTCTCTATTCCCTGAAGAGTCTGGGACAAGGTTTGAGTAAGCTCCGCCGTACCCTCCTGAGTTCTGCTTAGATGCTTACCCTTCTTACCACCGAAGAACTTCACTGTAAAGCTCATCATGGGTAACACAACGATGAGAACGGTCGTAAGCAATAGGTCTCTGTAAATTAGAACGCCCAAAAGAGCTAACCCCACGAAAGGTTCTCTAAGCAGAGTGGGTATTTGGTCTACGAGTATCTGCCTGACCTTGTCAACATCGCTAACTATTCTGCTTATTATGTCTCCGCTCTTGCTCTTCACGAAGAAGTTAAAGGGGACACGAAGAAGCTTTCCAAATATGTCCGCTCTTATGTCTCTTAAAGTTCTTTCAGAAGCAAGGCTTACCAGATACTTAGACATAAAAAATCCTAACTGCATCACGAGAGCCGATGTAATCAGGAGAGCTGTGGTCTTGAGGAGTTCCTCTCGCTCCTTGAGTATAAAGACGTTGTCAATTATGCCCTTAACCAGAAAGGTTATGGCGGTAGCACCCCCGGATTGAAGTAGGGAACCAAGGATAGACAAGAAGAGTAGTGGCAGGTAGGGTCTTGCCTTTCTTAAAAGCCAAAAAAGATTTTCCATTCAAGAAATTATAAAGAATTGGCAACCGGTGCCGATAAAACCTTAAAGAAGAACGAGGAGGTGGTTCAATGTTCAGAGCGCTCTGGACTTCTGCGTCAGGTATGACAGCACAACAAACAAACCTGGACGTTATATCCCATAATATGGCGAACGTAAACACCGTGGGCTTCAAAAAGATGAGACCTACATTCCAGGACCTCATATACCAAACGGTAAGGGAACCCGGAGCACCCACATCACCCACTACAAGGTCTCCTTCAGGGTTCCAGATAGGTCTCGGAACTTACGTGGCAGATACTTACGGTATATTCACCCAGGGCAACATAAACCAGACGGGAAACACCCTTGACCTTGCCATTCAAGGGGATGGTTTTTTCAAGGTTGTCCTCCCTGATGGGACTATCGCCTACACAAGAAACGGTCAGTTCAGACTAGACAGAGATGGCAGGATAGTAAACAGCGATGGATACCCCTTAGACCCTGAGATAAGCATACCTTCCGACGCCCTGAGTATAGGTATAGCCGCCGACGGTACCGTCAGTGTTCTGAGGCAGGGGGCAACAGCCGTTGAAGAGGTAGGCAGGATTGAGCTTGCAAAGTTCATAAACCCTGCCGGTCTCAGGAGGATAGGAAACAACCTATATATTCAGACTGACGCCTCCGGAGAACCTTTAATAGACAATCCAGGAAACCAAGGGCTTGGCACTCTTCTACAAGGCTACCTTGAATCGTCAAACGTGAACATAGTTGAAGAGATGGTAAACTTGATAATAGCTCAGAGAGCCTATGAATTTAACACTAAAGGGATAACTGCAGCTGATGAAATGCTATCTCAGGCAGCTAACCTACGCCGTTAGTATATTTCTGGTAGTTTCCTTAACCTTTGGTGAAGTTATTGACGATAAAAGAGTTAAGGCTCTGGCGCAAGAAGAACTGCTCAAAAGCTTTGCCGGTAAGGTAAGGGTCAAGAGCATACAGGTCTTCATTGGAAAACCTATTGAATACACAAGTATTGAAAGGAAGTCCCTTAAGGTAAGGGAGGGTGAACACAGAGGTAGCTTCCACCTTTACCTGAAAACTAAAGGTGGGTTCAGGAGGATAACGGCAACCCTTGAACTTGAATGGAAGTGTACCCTGCTTGTGGCTCAAGAGGATATAGACAGGGGGGAGAGGGTTTATCCTTGGCAGGTTGCCTATGAAGAGAGGTTCCTCCAGAGATGCCCAAGACAGGATGTATCCTCTCCTGAAGAGTTGATAAACTACGTAACACTAAAGAAGATAAAGAAAGGAGGGCAAGTTAAGAAAAGCTTACTAAAGAAAGAACCTCTGATAAGAAGGGGTCAGGAGGTAAGCCTTATATACAGAAGCGGGAACCTTGAGATAAGCTTCAGGGGAAAAGCCCTTGATACGGGTTTTTACGGAGACACTATAAGAGTCAGGTCTTTAAACACAGGTAAGATACTCAGAGGAAGGGTTATCTCCGAAGAGGGAGTCCTTCTTGAATAGGCTATAAAACAGCATTATAAGAGACACTCATAAGAATATTAGAAAATTTTTATATGATAGATAACATATGAGTGGTGATAAAATATCGGGGTCAGGAGGTAATAGGATGGAAGCTTCAAGGAGAGACTTCATCAACGTAGCCATCGGCGGATTGGGTGTTGTAGGTGCTGTAGGGGTGCTCTATCCCATAGTTAAGACTCTCGCTCCAAGCGCAGCCTCAACCACAGAGGCTAAGGCTGAAATTGACATTACGAAGATACCTGAGCTTGGAATGAGGGTTACCTCTTGGAAGGGCAAGCCTCTCTTTGTTCTCAGATTGCCAAAAGACCTTCAGGAGGATAAGTACAACGTTAAAAAGGACTCCGTTAACAGCGCCGGAAAGCTGAATTATGAACTCCTCAAGGGACAGGAGGCTTTTGCCCTTGTGGGTGTGTGTACGCACCTGGGTTGCATTCCCCTCTGGAAGCCTGAGGGTAGCGAAGACGTGAAAGCCCCCTATCTCCACTGTCCCTGCCACGGAGGTCTTTACACACCTTGGGGAGATAACATAGGTGGACCACCGCCCAGACCCCTCTTTGTTCCTCCTCAGAAGAGAGAAGGAGATAAGCTGATAGTGGGTGAGCCCGGATTTGTAGAACAGCTTGTATAAGGAGGTTTGGAGATGATAAGGCGTATAGTGGACTGGATAGACGAGAGGGCGCATGTAAGAGACCTTTACAGGGAGCAGATGGTTGAGTACAAAGTTCCCAAGAACCTCACATTCCCCTACGTCTTCGGCGTTCTCGCCCTTACAACCTTTGCTATACAGATAATCTCAGGGATAATCCTGATAATGTACTACAAGCCCATAATAGCTCACGCCTTTGATAGTGCGAACTACACCATAATGAAGGAAGTCTCCTTCGGATGGCTCTTCAGGCATATACACGCAGCGGGAGCAAACTTCTTTCTTGCGATAGTTTACCTGCACATGTTTACTGGAATCTATTACAACGCATACAAGAAGCCAAGGGAACTGGTCTGGATAATAGGGTGGGTTATATACTTTGTTCTCCTCATAACAGCTCTGACCGGATATCTTCTACCCTGGGGACAGCTCTCCTACTGGGGAACGGTGGTTACAACGGAGATACCCGCCTCACTTGCCGATGCTCCTTTCCTGAAGGGTATATTCTCAGCCATAGGTGAGACCATATCCCTATGGATGAAGGGAGGATACAAACTGGAAGACCTCGCTCTCGGTAGATTCTTTGGTCTTCACGTTCTCCTCTTGCCATTGATACTCCTAGCTCTCGTGGGTATACACCTGTTCCTGGTAAGGGCTGCCGGTATCTCAAACCCTGAAGGTTATGAGATAGACAAGAAGGCTGAACCTGAAAAGGTCGTGCCTTTCCATCCTTACATGACCCTCAAAGAGGGTGCTTACACCATGTGGTATCTCGCACTTTTCTTCTTCTTCGTATTCTTCTATATGCATCACTTCTTACCAGCGGATAACTTTGAACCAGCTGACCCCCTTAAAACCCCTCCCCACATAGCTCCAGAGTGGTACCTCCTTGGTTTCTACGAGGTGTTCAGGTCTATACCGAGTAAGTTCTGGGGCTTTATAGCTTTCAATCTAATACTTCTGCTTCTCCTTCTGCTCCCGTTCCTTGACTTCTCTCCTATAAAAAGCGCCAGAAGGAGACCTTTATTCTTCATAATGTTCCTGGTCTTCCTGTTCTCTTCAATGGTTCTGACCGTTCTGGGAACGATGGCACCCACACCTACGAACGCTCAGCTCGGTATGCTATTCACAGCGCTGGTGTTTCTTTTCTTCCTGTCCCTACCGGTTATATCCTTCCTTGAGTGGGGATGGTACAAAGCGAGAGGAGGTAGGTCATGAGCACCTGGGGATTGGTAAAAACAGTCTTTTTCGCAGGTATAACTGCAGTTTTCTTCTTTGTGATATGGATACACAACCCCTTCGCACCCCATGAGGAGTACGAGCTTCCCCATGAGGCTGGGAAGATAATAGGAGACCCCAAGGCTGCCGTTGAGGGTAGGGAGCTCTTTAAGCAGAACTGTACAAGCTGCCACTCTTTGAGGTACGACGGTTTATACTTGATGTCCGTTGCGGCAAAGCCTGAATGGGCTCAAATAGAGAAGACACAGGGAAAACCCATATTAGTGGAGAAGGACGGGAAGCTTGAGGTCAAAGGGTATTTCGTCCCAAGGGATGTGTATGAAGCAGTGGCTATAACAGACCTTGAGGGGTTAAAGGCTTCCTTCGGTAAGATACCTCCGGACCTTTCAACCATATACCTCTCAAGGGGAGCAGGTTACCTATATAACTTCATAATGGACCCTCAGAAGGTTCTCCCAGGAACATCAATGCCAAAGCTCTTCTTCCCAGAGTATGACAAGGAAGCTCCTGAGAAAGTTGCAAAGATAGTTGCCTATCTGAGGTCTGTGAATGACCCCTCTCCCGGGGAGAAGGCTAAGAGAGCCCTTATGGGTGTTGTGACCATAGCTTACTTCCTGGCTATGGGTGCACTCCTGTGGATATACAGAAAGAGGATTGTAAGCCATATGAGCCATTAACTGGAAATACCGCCCTCCGGGGCGGTTCTTTATCTTTGAATAACCCAGCTACCTTTTATCCTCACAAGCCGGAAGCTATCTGTGAGGTAACAGGTTCTTCCCTTTTCTATGTAAATTCTTCCACACCTGTTTACTAACTCGTTCAGCGCCACTATGTTTACAAAAAGGCTCAGGCTTTTGTAAAGGTTTGCATCCTTAAGTTTTTCGCTTATATCCTTCTCAAGTTCTCCTATGCTCCTTTTAAACTTTATACCGTAGGTAACCTGAACAAAGTAGGTGTCCTCTTTAACCTTCACCATGCTCAAGATTCGTACATCCTCCACGTCTCCAAAAAACCGGTACTTCCCTTCCAGCTCCTTTTCTATGCTTTTCACGGAGGGCTTACTATCGCAAGAGACCAACAAAAGAGGAAGTGCGAGCATAAAAAGAATCCTTATCATCGGGATTAGTGTAATTTATTTTCATAGGGTAGTGGAGGCATATCTTCATTAAGATGAGGCTTTTTATACTGCTGTTAGTGCTCTTTGGGCTTATCTCCTGTGAAAGTACAAAGGAAAAGGAGTACAGGATAGCTGTCTTCATATCGGGGGAAGGAAGGAAGGCTAAGGTAAAGGGATTTCAGGATGGTCTTAAAAATTTAGGTGTAGAAAAGGTTAAGTACACCTATTACGAAGGGGATAATACTCTTGGTAAGATAAGGGAGCTTGCTCAAGAGCTTGTCTTTAAAGAGAATGAGTACGACTTGATAATAGCGGGGGGAAGCCTTGAAGCTTACATGGTCAAGACGGCGAGTGGGAAATTGAAGACCCCGGTGATAATTCTCGGTGGGACAAGTATCCTTCAGTGGGGGCTCACAAACAGTCTGTCCAGACCCTCTGAGAACATAACCGGTGTTGATAACTTGAACGCTGAGCTTATGGAAAAGAGGGTTGAACTCTTTTCAAGGATGTTTCCCCAGATAAAGAAGGTGTTAGTCTTCTGCAACCCTCAGTTTGAGGCTTCAAAGAACGCAACCAGGATAACGATAAGAGCAGGTAAGAAGTTCGGTGTAAAGGTTGTCCCTCTCAGTGTGAGGGATGTAAAGGAGCTGGAATACGTAATAAGTAATATGAGAGAAGACGGTTACGATGCCATAATAATAACTCCCTGCTTCTATACGGAGAATTTCCTTACAACGTACATACTTCACTATGCAAACTTCTATCAGGTGCCTGTGTTTTGCCCTTCCCCTGGTATGGTAAAGAGAGGGTGTCACGTTGCTTACGGGACGACAGGCTATGAGCAAGGATTCCAGGCTGCTCATATAGCCTATAAGATACTCAACGGAGTCCCCGTTGAGCATGTCCCCTTTGAGAGAGCTTACTACCCACGACTCGCTGTGAACGAGAAAGCACTCGCTGAGCTCGGCGTAGGGTACAACAAGGAGTTTCTTTCTTACGTAGATGAGGTTATGAAATGAAGTTCTCCCTCAAAGCGAGGGTTCTCTTCCTCCTGGTGGTGCTTACCCTCATCCCCATAGCTCTTTACTTTTACCACAACTCAGCGATGCGGAAGAATATATTGGAGGACAGGTTTAGGCTCCACAGTATTTACGCCTCCTCCGTTGTAAGCCGTGTGGAGCTCTTCCTTGAGAGGGTCATGTCTGAGACTGATTCTGCGGTTTACCTTTACAGAAACTTCGGGTTTTCAGAGGAGGAAACGATCTGGAGGATAACGGGACAGGTCAAAGGTGTGTTTGAAGGAGCCTTCTACACCCCGGAAGGTATCCTAATGAGTGCTGTAAGCAGGGAAAGCTCCGAACCCAAATTTGAAAAATTTATGAACATAGACAGCTCAAAAAGGGTTCTGGGCATACTTTACACCCAATACAAGGAACCTTTCTTAAGGTTTGTGGTTCCGGAGGTTGAAAATGGTGTCCTCAGAGGGTTCTTCCTCTTCTCCCTTGACCTCTCCCTATTCTGGCAGTCGGTTATATCCGCAAAACCCTCACCCAGCGTTGATATCTTCCTGACAGATTCGGAAGGCAACATACTCGCTTTCAGCGACATGAGGTTTTCTGAAAGGAGAAAGATACCCCTAAGACAAGGAGTTTACCTTTCCAGTGTAACAGGAACAGAGGTGGTTGGAGCCCATGCCAAAAGCGATGACGGTAAGTGGGTTGTATTCATTGAAGAGCCTGTGAAGGCAGTGTTAAAACCTCTGTATAACTTCCAGGAAAAGGCTCTCATAGCTGGTTCGGTTTTTATGCTCAGCGTGGGCACCTTTGCCATATTTGTTTTCCTTAGGATATTTAAACCTCTGGAAAACCTTAAGAATTACGTCATAACCTGGGAGGAAAGGAACATAAGGGTTCCGATTGAAGCAGGGGACGAAGTTGGAGAGCTATCTCAAGCTTTTGAAAATCTTATAAAGAAACTACAGGAGGAGAGAAGGCTTTATCTTTCTCTCTTTGACAATACTCTTGATGGCGTTATGGTGTTCAACTCCTACAGGCGAATCATAGATGTTAACAGAACGGTTCTGGAGAACTTCCATATCAGTAAGGAAGAGCTATTAGGAAAACACATGAAGGACCTTATTGGGGAGGAGTTACCCTTTACAAGGTTATTCTTCCCAGAAAAGAGGGTAAACCTTAAAGAACAGGTTTTGTGTCAACTTCGTCAGGAGATACTCAAGATTGAAGAAAACTTTTACATACTCTGGAGACTCAGGGACATATCCCATGAGAAGGAGCTCAAAGTCCTTCTTGAGCAGACGGCAAAGCTCTCCCTCGCTGGCGAAATAGCCTGCTCAATAGCCCATCAAGTAAACAACCCTTTAGCTTCAATAATGGGTTACGCGGAAAGTATATGCTTGAACTCCCAAGATGAAGAGGCAAAGAGGAAGGCTGAGGTGATATTCAAACAGGCTCAAAAGTGTGCAGAAACCGTAAGGAAACTTCTGGAGATAGGAAAGCCCTTTGAGGGAAAACCAGAGTACATAAAGCCAGAGGAGGTCACGATAGAGGCTATAAAAATGTTGTCTCCGAAAGCTAAAAGGAAATGGGTGAAGATAGAGTTTGAGAACTCTCTGAACGGGGAGAGACTCTTTTCCTTTCCCTGGCAGATAGAGCAGGTTCTGATAAACGTAATTGACAACGCCATAGATGCCTCGCCGAAGGAAGGTAAGGTAAGTATAAAGCTCTTTAAAAACAACGGGAGTATCTTCTGGAGGATAGAAGACGAGGGACCGGGCATAAAGGACATGGACAAGATTTTCAAACCCTTCTACACCACCAAGCCTTATGGGACTGGACTTGGGCTTTCTCTTGCCCGCAGGCTGATACGAAACCTGGGTGGTGATGTTAAGATACGGAATAAGCCTGATAAAGGAACGGTGGTAGAGATACACGTATCGGAGGTAAAGAATGAGACTCCTAATAGTTGAAGATGAGAGGGAACTCAGAGAGCTCTTGAAAGAACACCTCTCAGAGGTTGGTTACAGTGTGGAGGGTGTGGGTACACTGGAAGATGCTTACGAAACCCTTGAAGAAAAAGACTTCTCCGTAGTGCTCCTGGATCTGCTTCTGCCTGATGGGAACGGTATGGACCTTCTTGAATGGATAAAGGAGAACACACCCTTGACAGAGGTTATAATCCTAACCGGGCACGGGACTATAAAAGCGGCTGTTGATGCCATAAAGGCGGGGGCTTACGATTTTCTCACAAAACCCTGCTCCCTCAAAGAGCTTGAGATAACCGTGAGAAAAGCCCTTGAATCAAGAGGGCTCAGGAGGGAGAACCTCCTTTATAAAAAGGAGAAGAGCCTGTCCGTTGATTATTCAGAGTTTGTTTTTGAAAGCAAAGCTATGAAAGAAGTGTTAGATAAGGTTGAGAAGATAGCCTGTTCAGACTGTCCGGTGCTTATAACCGGCGAAAGCGGTGTAGGTAAAGAGGTGATTGCAAACTTGATACACAGGAGCAGTGACAGAGCAGAAAAGCCTATGGTGGTTTTAAATATAGCTTCAATCCCCAAGGAGCTTATAGAAGCTGAGCTCTTCGGCTATGAGAGGGGTGCCTTTACTGGAGCAGAAAAGGGTAAGGAAGGCTTCTTTGAACTGGCAGACGGTAGTACCTTATTCCTTGATGAGATAGGAGAGCTGGAGGTCCCTATACAGGCTAAGCTTTTAAGAGCCCTGGAAACTAAGAAGTTTTATAGGATAGGTGGCAGGAGAGAGATTGAGAGCGACGTCAGGATAATAACGGCTACTAACAGAGACCTGAAAGAGTCAGTAAAAAGGGGAGACTTCAGAGAAGACCTCTACTACAGGCTGAACGTGGTTGAAATAAACATACCGCCACTCAGAGAAAGGAGGGAAGATATACTTCCTCTGGCTTACCACTTTCTGGATACCTTTAACAGGAAGTATTCCAAAAGGATAAAGGGTTTCACAGAGAAGGCAGAGAGCTCTCTGCTTTCTTACCCCTGGTACGGCAACGTGAGGGAATTGAAGAACATCATAGAAAGGGCTGTTCTCTTTGCAGAGTCTACGGAAATAGACTACGAAGACATAGCCTGTCTGTTCACCCACAACGAGGAAAAGAAAGGTTTTAAACCCATAAGGGAGTTGGAGAGGGAATACATCCTTGAGGTTTTAAACCAAGTTAACTTTAACAAGAAGAAGGCTTCCGAGATACTCGGAATACCATTGAGAACCTTCTACAGAAAGCTGGAAGCTTACGGCATAGATTGATGTCAATCTGACAAACCTTTGCCATTCTGGCATACACATTAATAACTCGCCCTTTACGCGGAAGTTCACAAAAAGCTTGAATTCCAGCGACTTTAAGTTTTTGGCATGGCTTTTGCATATAAAAAACGGAAAAACGTAAGGAGGTGTGAGCTATGGACAGGAGGAACTTTTTTAAACTTGGAGCGGCAGCTATGTCCGTTCCGCTCGTAAACACCGTTGCCTCAGCGGCAAATGTGAGGCTGAGCTTTGATGACCTCAAAAAGGAGGCGAAGGTAAACGTCATCTACCACGCGGACTTCCCTCAGGAGAAGAGGTTCAAGACGATGCTCAGAAACATCACCAACCATCTATCCGTTTACGACTTTGACCCCTTCAAGGTCAAGATAGTGGTCGTATCCCACGGAGCCGGAGCCAAGTTCCTTCTCAAGGAACTCAGGGGAACGAAGTGGGAAAAAGAGCCTATAGATCAGAAGGCTCTTAAAACGAAGATGGAAGAACTTCTCCAGTATGGGGTTGAGTTCTACGTCTGCGGAATTACTGTGAAGAGGGCTAAACTCGCAGATAAGCTCTACGACTTTGCAAAGATAGTTCCGTCAGGTGTTGGGACGGTTGCCCACCTGCAGACCATAGGCTACGCCTATATAAAGGTTCAGTAATCCATTAAAGGAGGGGACAAGATGAAGAAGTTAGCCTTAGCTGGAGCAGTTTTGGGAGCGGCAGCTCTCTTTACACCTGAGCCTTCCCATGCGATAAGGGTTCTAAGTCCTTCGGAGGACCAGTTTCTTGACATCAACTTCCTTATACAGACGTGGTTCAGGTATCAGAAGATAAGCGATGAGAACAGACCGAACTTTATAGAGGCGCCAGAAAACAACTTTGACACCTCCTTCAGAAGGATAAGGTTCAGGATGGGGGGAAGTTACAACAAGTGGTTTAAGTTCAACTTCGTCATGAGGTTGAACAACACGGGAAGGGACGCTTACATAGCACCCTTCGGAGGACAGCCTACCGGATACCTGAGGCAGGGTGGACTCCTCGGAGGACGAAACTTCGCCTTACACGAACTTGACCTCATCTTTGCCATAAACGGAATGGTTGATACCAAGGACTGGATAATAGACGCCCACCTCGGATTCCCCAGAGTTCCCCTCGGAAGGGAACAGTACGGAAGGACAGGGTTTGACAACCTTGAGTCTGACAGAACCTTCGCTACGCTCAGGTGGACACATCTAACGGTGGCGAACGTAACGGGAAGGGCTTACGGTGGCTTCCTTCACGTGAGGAAAGGCACAAAAGGTGAAGGCTTCAGACAGATAACCTGGGACGGCTTTGTAGGTATATTTGACGGCTTCAAGGGAATAGAGCAGCCGTGGGATGAGACGGTGAGGGGATTAGATACAACAGATACCTATCCGCCGGGAATAAATGTAAACTGTGACGCAGCTTGCCTTTCCCAACTTAGAAGTAACTCAAAAGATTCATTTCTATATACATTCAGAACAACTTTAATGTTTGGAAAGCCCGAAGGTAAACCTAAAGGCTACAACTGGCTTTATAGAGACACCTATCTTGGTAAGAGAAAGGGTGTGACGTTGGGTCTTTCCTTTGCTATGCAGAACGACATAGATCAGGAGCTTATATCTGATACTCAGGGACCGGCACCTGGTCTCCGGGGAAATGGAAATCCACTGCCTGGTGCTGGTTCCGTGCAAGTTAGAGTGCCTTATATGATTCTCCCGAACCCTGTTGCCAACGCCAACGTGAGAAACCATCCCGTTGACATGCAGATGTACGGAGCAGACTTAGCCATACACTACGGACCCCTGACGCTCATAGGTGAGATTGGACAACACCAGTTCAAGGGTGTTTGGCTGAGCAACACAAATACAAGCGAAGACTTCAAGAACAAGTGGTATATAGCCAAGGCTGCATGGGTTTTAAACCCCGGAAGCGTCCACCTCTGGGAGCCTTACGTTAGCTACTACATCTGGGATCCGGACATTAAGGAAGACTCTTCAGGGGTAGCATATGGAGATGCTGCAAACTTTATAGGACCGAGCAACCAAGGAAAGGATAATGCCACCCTCGGAAAGATAAAGGTCACCTCTGTCGGTATCAACTACTGGTATGACAGGGCTAAGCTCCTCGGTTGGACCCTTGAGTACCAGAAGTACGATGAGCAGAGGAACGAGATAGACAACGATGCCATAACCCTTCAGTTCAGGTTCGTATTTTAAGCCCTGTATGGCTGTTAGTGGGTAGCTAAGTGTCCAGCCCCTCTGGACCGCCCCCTTCCTCTTTTTTCTTTTTTTACCTTATAATTGTCTGACTCATGGAGGAGAAGGAAGTTATCCTCAAACTTTCCGGTGAAGGAACCTATACAGCCATTATGCCTTCCGGCAACGCTAATGTGGGTGAAAAAGGACTCAAGCCTATGGAACTGCTTCTTGCATCCCTTGCCGGGTGCGGTGGCGTTGACGTTTATACTATCCTAAAGAAGAAAAGACAACCTGTTGAGGACATAGAGATAGAGGTAAAGGGATACAGGAGAGAGAAACATCCGAGGGTCTATGAGAGGATAGTGGTTAAGTACAAGGTAAAGGGCGAGGTTGAACCAAAGGCGGTTCAGCAGGCTGTAAAACTTTCTGTTGAGAAGTACTGCAGTGTGTTTGCGATGCTGAGAAACTCTGTAGAGATTGAGGTGGAATACGAGGTATGTCAGGACTGAAGGAAAAGTTTGAAGAGCTCAGAGGCAGGAATGAAAAGGCACTTATCACGTACCTGATGGTTGGTTACCCGGACTACGAGACCTCCCAAAAAGCCATAGAAACCGTACTGAAAAGTGGCGCAGATATCCTTGAGCTCGGTTTCCCCTTTTCAGACCCTGTAGCGGACGGTCCAACTATACAGCTTGCCCACGAGGTAGCTCTTAAAAACGGTATAAGGTCTAAACAGGTTTTTGAAACCGCAAGGTTTATAAAGGAAAGGTATCCGAGCGTACCCATCCTTCTCATGACTTACTACAACCCCATATTCAGGATGGGTCATGAAAAGTTCTGCAGCCTCTCTCAAGAGAACGGCATAGACGGCTTTATAGTCCCGGACTTACCACCGGAAGAGAGTAAGGAACTGAAAAGAGTGATGCAAGGTTACGGTCTTTCTCTTGTCTTTCTGGCATCACCTACAAGTACAGAAAAGCGTTTAAAGCTCGTATGTGAAAGCTCAGACGATATGGTTTACTACGTATCCATAACGGGAACAACGGGAGCAAGGGCGGACCTCCCCTTTGAAGAGCTGAGGGAGAACCTGAAACTGTACAGAGGAGTATGTAACAAACCTGTTGTGGTCGGTTTCGGCGTTTCAAAGGGTGAGCATGCAAGGAAGATATCGGATTTCGCTGACGGTGTTGTGGTAGGGAGCCTCCTTGTGAAGCTCTCCGCTGAAGGAAGATTTGAAGAACTCGCCACCAAGGTCAAAGAGCTAAAGGAAGGGACTATAATTAAATAGTCAGGGCGGTTAGCTCAGTTGGGAGAGCGCCATCCTCACACGATGGAGGTCGGCGGTTCAAGTCCGCCACCGCCCACCATAAATCAGATGGAGGAAAGGAGATGGCTGAAGTTCAGCACAGGGATGACGCCTACGAGGCTCTGAAGAATGCAAAGGTCGTTGCGGTTATAGGCATATCCTCAAACCCCGAGAGACCCTCCTACTACACCACCGAAAAGGTGGTAAAGAAGGGAAAACACAAGGTATATCTGATAAACCCCAAGTACGCCGGTGAGGAGATACTGGGTATAAAGGTGCTGTCATCCCTCAAAGAGGTCCCAGAGCCCATTGATATTGTGAACGTATACAGAAACCCTGTCCACGTTGAACCCATAGTCCAGGAAGCTATAGAGCTTGGAGCTAAAGTGGTATGGCTTCAGCCGGGAGCGGAGAACTACGAGGTAATAGAGAAGTACAGGGATAAGGTCAGGTTCGTTTATAACGCCTGCATAGGTGTGGAAGCCGGTTACCTATGAACCTGTGACGTGAGTTTAAGAAGCAACTCTGGAAGTCTCTCCTTTGGAACTACGTAATCCACACACCCTGTTTTTATAGCACTTTCAGGCATAGCCCAGAGTATGGCGGTCTTCGGGTCCTCAGCTACGGTCACACCCCCCGCTCTCTTTACCTCAACTATACCCTTTGAGCCGTCGTTACCCATTCCCGTCATAACCACCCCGATGGTGTTTTCCCTGTAAACTTTAGCCGCTGAAGAAAGAAGTAGGTCCGCAGAGGGCTTGTAGATATAAGAGTCATCTTTAACATATCGCACAAAAGCTCTCTCCGGAGTTCCGCTGAGAGTCATGTGAATCCTTCCCCTTGAGACGTAAACGTGTCCCCCTCTTATCACCTCCCCTTCCTCAGCTTCCTTCACAGGAAGTCTACACATGGAGTCAAGGTGTCTTGCGAAGGTCGCGGTAAAGGTATCCGGCATGTGAATAGCTATGAGTATAGGTGAGGGGAAGTCCTCCGGTAGTTTTGGCAGAACAACGTTGAGGGTCTGGGGTCCTCCTGTAGATATACCTAAAGCCACTACAGGGGGTATCTTGAACCTGCCCTCTGCAGTTCCCTCAGGCAAACCCGTTTCTGTACCCGAAATAGTTTCAACCTTTGCCTCGTAAGCAGCCCTTATCTTTGCGATTATCTCTTCCCTGAAATTGAAGAGTTCCTGGTAGTCATTGGGCTTTGTTATGAAGTCCAACGCTCCACTGTTGAGAGCCTGTAGGGTCTCTCTGGCTCCCTCCTGGGTAAGAGAACTCACCATCAGAACTCTGCAGGCGGGACATACCTTTCTTATCTCAACGAGAGCCGTAAGTCCGTCCATCACAGGCATATTCACATCAAGGGTGACCACGTCAGGTTTCAGCTCCTGGACGAGACGGACAGCCTCCTTACCGTTTGAAGCTTCCCCTACAATCTCAATGTCCCTCTCAGAGCTCAAGAGCTTCTTTAAGGCGAGCCTTATGAAAGGAGAGTCGTCAACCACAAGGACTCTTATCATCCTCAGCCTCCCTTTTCTTATAGAAAAAGAACCTTTCAGCCTTCACGGTTTTAAAGAGGTCATGGTACTCCTTACCCAGTATCTCCGTTGATGAAAGGACAAGGATACCACCTTTCCTCAGCATATCCTTCAAATTAAGGAGTGCCTTTCTTTTTGAGTCACCAGAGAAGTATATGAGTACGTTCCTGCAAAGCACCACATCACACCTACACTTAAGCGGTTCAAAGGTCTCAGACTCTATGAGGTTAACGTACCTAAACTCAACCCTCCTTTTTATATCTGGATTGATTTCAAAGAATTCTCCCTTCACCTCCACAAAGCCCCGGTACTCCTCAGGTATATCCTTTAACTGGGACAGGTTATAAACACCGGAACGGGCTTTCCTCAAAACCTCTTCGTTTATGTCCAGCCCCAGAACCCTGCCGTTGATACCCCTCTTTGCCATCAACATGGCTATAGAGTAAGGCTCCTGCCCGGTAGAACAACCAACACTTGCAACTTCAAGCTGTCTCTTATCCTTCAAAAGGACATCAAACAGGACCTCAAGCTGCTCTCTCTCCCTGAAGAACCTTGTTTCGGGAACGGTCATAAGGTCTATCAGGAGTTTTCTATTTTCAGGAGTCCTCATAAAGGAGGAAATCACGTTCTCGGGTGCAGTACTGTTCATATGCACACGCTTTAGGAGTCTTTCAAGCTTATACTCAAGTATCCTTATGCGCTCATCCGGGTAGTAATTTCCGGTAAGCTCGTATATAGCTTTTCTCAGAAGTTCCACTAACCTCTGCCTTTCCTCTTCCTTCACGGTGTTTCCTTGCGGTTTTATTTTAAACTAATTAAATTAAGAAACTTAGGAGTTCAAAATGCTTGGATGGATTGTCAAAAGAATACTCGGAACAAAGAACGAAAGGGAGATTAAAAGACTAAAGCCTTTCGTAAAAAGGGTCAACGAGCTTGAAAAGGAGCTTGATGAGCTTTCAAACTCAGAGCTTATAAAAAAGGCGCAGGAGCTTTATAACACTATAAGACTGAACGAAGAGCTAAAGGAACAGATAATCAAAGGAAGGATAACCGATGAAGTCGTGGAAGCCTTCGCTCTGGTAAGGGAGGCTGGTAAAAGAACCCTCGGTTTAAGACACTTTGACGTTCAGCTTATAGGGGGTTTAGTCCTTCATCAGGGGAAGATAGCGGAGATGAAGACTGGTGAGGGTAAGACCCTTGTGGCAACCTTATCCGCCGCAGTTAACGGAATGACTGATGAGGGGGTTCATGTCGTCACCGTGAACGATTATCTTGCAAGAAGGGATGCCCAGTGGATGGGTGCCATATACAAATTTCTGGGTCTTGAGGTTGGGGTCATAAACTCCGATGGACTATCCTACAGGGTTGAATGGGCTGATGAGAAAGCCTTTAAAGAAGCGATAGATAAGGACCTCAGAGTCTGGCCAAAGGGGTACTATGAAGAGACTGTCCCCTCCGACAAAATAAACATTGACGCCAAAAAGGCTTTTTTCACAGTTCTCAGGGAGGTTCCGAGAAGGGAAGCATACGGTGCCAACATAACCTACGGAACCAACAACGAGTTTGGTTTTGATTATCTGAGGGACAACATGGCTTTCTCCAAAGAGGATATAGTCCAGGTCAAAGGGCATAACTACGCGATAGTTGACGAGGTTGACTCCATACTCATAGACGAGGCAAGAACGCCCCTCATAATATCGGGACCCGCTCAGGTGGATATAGAGGTTTACAAGGTAGCGGACGCCGTTGTGAGAAAGCTGGAAAAAGATAGAGACTTTAAAGTGGACGAGAAGAACAGGAACGTAACCTTTACGGAGGAAGGTATAGACAGAATTGAAAAGCTTCTCAGGATAGACAACCTTTACGACTTAAAGCACATAGACCTGCTTCACGCTATAGTTCAGTCTGTCAGGGCGCACCATCTCTTTAAGAGGGATGTTCATTACATCGTCAGGGACGGTGAGGTTCTGATAGTTGACGAGTTCACGGGAAGGGTTTTACCGGGCAGGAGGTGGTCTGATGGGCTTCATCAGGCGATAGAGGTTAAGGAAGGTGTGAAGGTAAAGGAGGAAAACCAGACCTTAGCCTCAATAACCTTTCAGAATTACTTTAAGCTTTACAGAAAGCTCGCGGGAATGACAGGGACGGCTGAAACGGAAGCCCTGGAGTTTAGAGAGATATATGGGCTTGACGTCGTTGTGATACCTACCCACAGACCTATGATAAGAAGAGACCTGCCAGACCTGGTTTATAAAACTAAGAGGGAAAAGTGGGCGAAGGTCGTTGAGGAGATACTCATAAACCACATATTCGGAAGACCGGTCCTTGTTGGAACAGTGTCTATAGAGGACAACGAACACCTATCAGCCCTCCTTAAGGACAAAAAGCTCATAAAGAAGCTCCTTGAGAAGGAGGAGGTAAAGGAAAGGATAAGAAAGTTGAAAGAGAAATACGGGTTGAGTGATGAGGAGGTTGATAAAAAGGTACAGGAGATACTCAAGAGGGGCATACCCCATAACGTGCTTAACGCCAAACATCACGAGCAGGAGGCTCAGATAATAGCTCAAGCTGGAAGGGTTGGGGCGGTTACTATAGCAACAAACATGGCTGGAAGAGGAACCGACATACTCCTGGGCGGTAACCCCGAATACATGGCAAAGGAGCTCCTTAACTCCTGGGGCAAGAACCCGGAAGAGGCAAGCGAAGAGGAATGGAAGAGAGCCTTTGAGGAAGCTTACAGGGTTACTGAAGCCGAAAAGGAAAAAGTTAGACAGTTGGGAGGGCTTCTGGTTATAGGAACGGAGAGGCATGAGTCAAGGAGGATAGATAACCAGCTCAGAGGTCGCTCCGGCAGGCAGGGAGACCCGGGCGAGTCAAGGTTCGTTCTTTCCCTTGAAGATGACCTCCTCAGACTCTTTGGAGGTGAAAGGGTAGGAAAACTCATGGACATGCTAAAGATACCCGAAGGGGAACCCATAGAGAGCAGAATGGTTACAAAGGCTATCCAGAATGCCCAGAAACGGGTTGAAGCCCAGAACTTCCAGATAAGGAAGAGGCTTTTTGAATATGACAACGTTATGAACACCCAGAGGGAGGTTATCTACTCCCTGAGACGGGACATCCTTGAAGGAGAGAACCTGAAGGAGGAGATATACGAGTTCATAAGGGATGTCCTTGAGAGTGAGGTAAACAGGCTGCTGCCCGAGGAAGACCCGGAGCTGTGGGAGCTTGAGCCTCTTAAAGACTTTCTCAAGGAATGGACAGGTAGGGATATAGACATACCTGAGGTTAGAGACAAAGAGGAGCTTATAAACGCACTCTTTGGAGCCGTGAAGGAGCTTTACGAAGAGAAAGAAAAGGAAATAGGTAGCCCCGAAGCTATGCGGGAGCTTGAGAGGATAATACTACTCAACATAGTTGATACTTTGTGGAGGGAACACCTCCATGTCCTTGATAGGCTCAGGGAAGGCATATACCTGAGAGGTTACGCAGCCAGAGACCCCCTAATAGAGTACAAGAGAGAAGCCTTTGAGCTTTTTGAAGAGTTGCTTCACAACATAAAGAAGCACACCGTCTCAACCCTCCTCCAGGTTCAGCTTAGGTCTCAGGAAGAGATTGAGGAGGAGAGGGCTCTGGAGGAAAGGAAGAGAGAGGAACTACTGAACCAGGCTGTTTACGCCGGGGCTGAGGACGGAGGTAAGAAAGGTCCAAGACCAAAAACCCTAAAAGAGAGATTAAAAAGTGAAAGGTTAAGGAAACAGAAGTTAAAGGCTAAGAGGCTTGAGAAGAACCAGGAGTGATGGAGAGCGCCATACTTTTAATATCCTGCCCAGACAGGAAGGGTATAGTAAAGGAAATAGCGGGTTTCATAGCCAACAACGAGGGCAACATACTCCACTTTGACCAGCACATTGACACCCATAAGGGGGTATTCTTCGCAAGGGTTGAGTGGGACATAGCAGACTTCAGAGTTCCAAAAGAAGAGATAGAAAATTCCTTTAAGCCGATAGCAGAACGCTTTTTTATGGACTACTCACTCCACTTCAGCAGCGAGCTTCAGAAGGTGGCAATATTCGTTTCTAAGCAGGAGCACTGCTTTTATGACCTGATGCAGAGGTTCCACAGCGGGGAGCTCAACGGAGAGGTAAAGCTGGTTATAAGCAACCATGAGGATATGAAACCCCTCGCCGACTTTTTCGGCGTGCCCTATTACCACATACCAAAAAACAGGGAGAACAAGGGGGAAGCCGAAGCCAAAGAGTTAAAGCTCCTTGAGACTCACGGGATAGACCTCATTATCCTCGCAAGATACATGCAGATACTTTCTAAGGATTTCGTTGACAGGTTCAGGAACAGAATAATAAACATACATCACTCCTTCCTTCCAGCTTTTCCAGGGGCAAAGCCCTATCACAGAGCCTATGAAAGAGGCGTAAAGATAATAGGAGCCACAAGCCACTACGTCACAGAGGTGCTTGATGAGGGACCCATAATAGAGCAGGACATAATACGGGTCAGCCACAGAGATTCCCTGGAAGACTTCATAAGAAAAGGAAAGGACATAGAGAGGCTCGTTCTGGCAAGAGCTGTGAAGTGGCACTTGGAGAGAAAGGTTCTCGTTTACGATAATAGAACCGTGGTCTTTGACTAAGCTCACTTGGTTACGGTTATATACAGGGACAGGTACCCATCTCTTACCTTGTACCTTGTTGCCACGAGCCTGCCTCTGAAGGCGTCAGGTACGTCTTTATAGACCTTTGTTCTCTTTAGAACCTCAAAAACGCTCACCTTCAGGTAGTCTCCGTCAAGCTCCATACCCTCCCTCTTCGTGAGCTCTCCGAGACCGTCCTTTGACATAACCTTCAGATATATACCCATATCTTCTGTCTCGTACTTTCGTACGTTGTAAACCCTCTGTTCATCCTGACCGCCCCTGAACTCAAAGCTCTTCTTAAAGAGAAGGCTCTTCTTCTTACCTCTTATCCTCATCAACCTGTCGGAAAACAGGAACTCAAGGTCAGGGTAAACTCTTCTGAAATCTTCGGGGGTAAGTTTTACCTCAACCTCTGTATTTATAAGGTTACCAAAGTTTATTATGTCTTCCTTGAATATTCCCATGACTATTAATCTTTATACACAACCTTTCCGCCCTTTATGGTGTAAATCACCTTTCCTGTCAGGGTTTTACCCCAAAGGGGTGTGTTTCTACTCTTGGAGAAGTTGGTCTCATCATCCAAAATCCACTCCTTTTTAAGGTCAAATATAACTATATCAGCCGGGGCTCCCTCTGCAAGAGTCCCCGCCTCTATGCCTATTATCTTTGCCGGATTCGTTGACATCAACTCTACAAGTTTTATGAGAGACAGATACTCCTTAGCCACCAGTTCAAGCATTACAGGTAAAGCCGTCTGAAGCCCTATGATACCCGGCATGGCTGTGTCCACTCTGCCCTTTTCAAACACTGCGTGGGGTGCATGGTCGGTAGCTACACAGTCTATAGTACCGTCGGAAAGCGCCTCTCTCAGAGCTTCAACATCCTCCTTCTTCCTCAGTGGTGGGTTAACCTTCGCATTTGCTCCGCTCCTGAGGAGCTCCTCTTCGGTGAAAAGGAGGTGGTAAGGGTTCACCTCACAGGTTACTCTGGCTCCCTTACCCTTGAAGTACCTGATTATGTCCACACCAAGGGCTGTTGTGAGGTGCTGTATATGAACATGCCCACCTGTATAGTAGGAAAGCACGCAGTCCCTTGCGTTGAGCATGTCTTCAGCTTCCGGTGGTCTTGAGGAGAGTCCGAGGAGTGCGGATACCTCACCCTCGTTTATAGCTCCCATGGCAACCCTGTCGTCCTCACAGTGGTTCATTACCGGAGCCTTAAGCTGGGCTGAGAGTTCAAGGGCTTTCTTCATCAGGGAGGAGTCAATTACAGGTGCCCCATCGTCGGTGAAAGCTACACACCCTGCCTCCTTAAGAGCCCACAGGTCTGAAAGCTCTTTCCCCTTCCTTCCCCTGGTCACGGTCCCCGCAGGCAGAACGTTGCATATACCCCAGCATTTGGACTTAGCCTTAACGTACTCAACCACTTCAGGGGAATCTATGGGGGGCTCGGTATTGGGCATACAGACCACGGTCGTGTAACCGCCGGCAACCGCAGCTTTACTGCCAGAAAGGATGTCCTCCTTGTAGGTTTGTCCTGGGTCTCTGAAGTGAACGTGAAGGTCAACGAAGCCCGGTGCAACGATGAGTCCTTTTGCATCTATGATTTCAGCTTCAGGCTCAAAGATCTCTTCATCTATCCTCTTTATACGCTCTCCCTCAATGAGTATATCGTATATACCAAGGAGCTCCTGGGAGGGGTCAATAACCATACCCCCCTTTATCAGATGTTTTATCATCCCTTCTGCTCTGCACCTTCCTGAGCAAGCTTCTCTGCCTGCTGAACGAGGTTCAGCACCTCTGGAATCGCTTTCTTCAGAGCGTTCAAGTCTGTGAGCTCTCTGAACTGGGAAACTACAACAGCCATAGGAGCGAGTATCTCTTCCCTAAGAGGTCCCTGCCCAGCCTTAATCTGCGCCATAGCTCCGAAGATAGGATGTTTTATCTGCTCAATAAGAGGTTTCGCCTCCTCGGGTGTGTTTGCATTGCTTATAGCTACAAGGGTTTCTTTGAACCTGTTTAAAAGCCCTATGCCCATTTCAAACTCTTTGCTCATCATGTCAGCTCACCTCCGCAAGTTCTTGAAGTTTAATCTTAAGTTCCTCCACAGAGCTCTCTGCATCTAAACCAAGGTATTCAAGTAGGCTGCCTATACTCACCCACTTCTTGAGAACCATACCCTGAGTTATGAGCCTCTCAAAGGGTTCATCATCTCTCACGAGTCCTATGTCTTTAAGGAACTTCTGGAAGAACCTTGAATAGAGGAGGTGAAGGACCGCATGTTCAATACCACCTATATAGGTATCAACAGGCATCCAGTAGTCCGCCTTATCCCTTTCAAAAGGAGCCTCTTCATTATTGGGGTCACAGTATCTCAGAAAATACCAGGAAGAGTCAAAGAAGGTGTCCATAGTGTCTGTCTCTCTCTTCGCCGGTCCTCCGCACTTCGGGCATTCTGTATTTACAAATCCCTCAGAACTCTGAAGCGGATTACCCCTTCCTGTGAACTTAACATCTAAGGGCAATTCAACGGGGAGCTTGTCCTCAGGAACTGGAACCATGCCACACGCTTCACAGTAAACTATAGGTATAGGTGTACCCCAGTATCTTTGACGGGATATATTCCAGTCCCTGAGTCTGTATGTTACCTTCGGTTCGCCAAGCCCCTTTTCCTTCAACCAGAGGGTTATCTTAGCCTTCGCCTCTTCAGAGTCCATACCGGTGAATTCTCCGGAGTTAACAAGCCTTCCCCTACCTTCATAGGCTCCCTTCCCGAAATCCCATTCACCCTCCTGGGGAAGTATAACAGGCGTTATCTCTATCCCGTATTTGGTTGCAAACTCCCAGTCCCTCTGGTCATGGGCTGGAACAGCCATTATAGCTCCAGTCCCGTACTCATAGAGAACGTAGTTGGCAGTCCACACGGGCACGTCTCTTCCGTTAGCCGGGTTCTTGGCGTAAACTCCCAAAAAGACACCCTCCTTATCAGGACTGGTTGTCCTGTCACGGGTTGATTGGGATTTCACTCTTCTGACAAACTCCTCCGCCTCTTCAAGTCTACCACCTCTCTTTGCAAGCTCAAGGGTAAGCGGGTGTTCGGGAGCAAGAACCATAAAGGTCGCTCCAAAGACCGTATCTGGTCTCGTGGTAAATACCTCAATGGGTGTTTCCTCCACAAAGAACTTAAGGAGGGCACCCTCAGACCTTCCTATCCAGTTTCTCTGCTGAGCCAATACCCTCTCAGGCCACTTCCCTTCAAGCCTGCTCAGGTCTTCAAGGAGGCGCTCCGCGTAGGCTGTTATTTTTAAAAACCAGGAAGGTATCTCCTTCTGCACTATGGGAGTTCCACACCTCCAGCACTTCCCTTCTATAACCTGCTCGTTGGCGAGGACCGTTTCATCGTGGGGACACCAGTTAACCACAGCGGTCTTTCTGTAAGCTATTCCTCTCTCGTACATCTTAAGGAATATCCACTGGTTCCATCGGTAATACTCGGGATCGCAGGTTGCAACCTCTCTATCCCAGTCGTAAGAGAACCCAAGTAGTCTGAGTTGCTTCTTCATGTAGGAGATGTTTTCATAGGTCCACTTGGCAGGATGTATGCCGTGCTTTATGGCGGCGTTCTCGGCAGGAAGACCGAAGGCATCCCAGCCCATAGGGTGGAGAACGTTGTAACCTTTCATTCTGAGGAAACGAGCTATCGCATCCCCTATGGTATAGTTCCTGACGTGTCCCATATGAATTCTACCCGATGGGTAAGGGAACATCTCAAGGACGTAAAACTTGTTTCCCCTGAACTCCTCAGCCTTAAATACACCCCTATCTTCCCAGATTCTCTGCCACTTTTCCTCTATATCCCTGGGATTGTAGGAGTGCATAGACATTATTATAGCCCAAGCACCCTCATAACCTCCCCCTCTGGCATAGGTTTTCCCAAGAAATACCCCTGTCCGAAATCACACCCAAGCTCCTTTAGAATCTGGAGGTGTTCTTCACTCTCTATACCCTCCGCAATGGTTCTCAGACCGAGGTTCTTGGCGAGCTGGATTATAGCGTTCACTATGGCTCTGTCGTCCGGGTCGGTATCTATCTCCCTCACAAAGGAGACGTCTATCTTGAGGAAGTCAACCGGCAGGAATTTAAGGTATGCAAGGGAGGAGTAACCAGTTCCAAAGTCATCAATTGCAACCTTTACACCCAGACTCTTCAACCTCTTCAGGCTCCTTTGAGCAAATTCCACATCCTCCATTAACGTGCTCTCGGTTATCTCAAGGGTCAGGAAACTACCATCTACGCCGTGCCTTTCAAGGACCTGCTCCACCCTCTTTGGAAAGGTCTTATCCTTGAACTGAACCGGCGATATGTTCACAGAGACGGGCTTTTCTATCCTCTTTATGGTTTCACAAACCTCTCCGAGGAGCCATTCTCCAACCTTAACTATAAGCCCCGTGCTTTCAAGGACTGGTATGAACCTTGAGGGAAATACGAAACCTATATCCTCGCTGTTCCACCTGAGCAGGGCTTCAACACCAGAAGGTATCATGCCCTTCAGGTCGTAGTAAGGCTGGTAGTGGATAACGAACTCACCCCTATCAAGGGCTCTGAAGAGGTGTCTTTCAAGGAGGACAAACTCGGTTATGTGAACGTTCATATCCTCCTTAAAGAACTGGTAACTGTTTCTAATGTCTTCCTTGGCGTGCGCCAAAGCCATCTCAGCCTTTTTAACGAGGTCTTCGGCATCGCTACCATCGTCAGGGAAGATAGAGATACCAACGCTGAGCGTAACTATAACCTCTTTACCGTCAACCACGATAGGTTCCTCCATGGCGGAGAAGAGTTTCTCCATAACCCGTGGTATATCCTCCTTTCGGGCGAGGTCCGTTAGGATAACACCGAACTCGTCGCTACCCAGCCTTGCAACGGTGTCACCCTCCCTGAGCGAGCTTCTCATCCTCCTCGCTATCTCCTTAAGCACGCCGTCACCGACCAGATAGCCGTAGGTGTCGTTCACATACTTGAACCTGTCAACGTCTATGAAAAGAACCGCAAGACTTCTTCCCGTAAGTTTGAGCCTTGATAGGGCGAACTTTAGCCTCTCTATGAAGTTCACCCTGTTGGGGAGCTCCGTTACGGGGTCATAGTATGCTATGTAGTTCAGCCTGTCCTGGAGTTCCCTCTCGTGGGTTATGTCCTTTCCGGTTGAGACAAAACCCACCACCTCGCCCGAACTGTCCTTTATCGGGGTTATGGTCTGGTCAAGGTAAAAAACCTTACCCCTCTTATCCCTGTTTATGAAAACACTGCTGAATCTCTCCCCTGAGAGGAGCTTTTCCCAGAGTTTCTTATAGAAACTCCTGGTATGCTTTCCCGACTTGAATATCCTAGGCGTCTGTCCAAGGAGCTCCTCTTGGCTGTAGCCGGTTATGTCGGTGACCGCCCTGTTAACGTACTGGATAACTCCCTCCTTGTCAGTTATGAGAACCCAGTCTGAGGTCTGCTCAATAGCCAGAGAGAGGGTGTTCAGCTCCTTCTCCTTCTCTATGAAGACGATGGAAAAGGAGAGGGCTTCACCTATCTCCCTGACGAGTCTCACCGTCTCCTCATCAAAGAAGTCCTTTTCTCCCGCGTAAAGGACGAGGAGGCCTATCACTTTCCCGTTCCTCCTCAAGGGCACGGAAGCGGAGGAGAGGAAGCCCCTTTTCAGCATACTCTCCCTGAGCTCCCTTTCCTTTACAGAAGTCTTCGTATCGTTGTTCACAACTATATCACCCGTAAGGAAAGCCTTCCCGCAGGGTCCAACCCCCTCTTCTATCCTTTCAAGGAGCGGGGCTTCAACCTCCCTGAAGAAATCACCCGTGTCACCGCAGGAGGAGAACACCTCAAAATGGGAGTTCCTGAAGAGTCCCGCCCAGGCAGCCTTGAACCCTCCGAAAGTGGTGCAGGCTATACAGACCTGTAAGAACAGGGCTTTAAGCTCCCTCTCCTTCAGTATAACCTCGCTTATCACCGAGAGGGTCTTGTAGAGTCTGTTGGCTTTCTGGAGCTTCCTCTCAGAGTCCTCAAGCCTATTCTTATACCTGTGCCTCTTCGTAGCGAGCCCAAGGATGTTGGAGATAGAGTTCACAAAGTCAAGCTCTTCCTTCGTGAAGTCTCTGGCTTCCCTGAAGTAAACACAGAGAGTTCCGTAAGGTTCCTCTTCCCTTATAGGTATACAAAGTCCGCTCTTTAGCCCGAGGAGGTATGTGTCAGGCGTAAACTTGAACCTCTTCTCCTTATCAACGTCTTTCACAACCACAGGCTTTTGGGATGTGTAGGTATAGTAAAACTCCGTTCCCTCCTGCAGGGGTAGCCTGTACCTGTCTATGAGTTTTCTCTCTACACCTATGCCAGCCCTGAGGACTCCTTCCCTTTCACCTTCAGGAACCTCATATATAACAACGAGGTCCGCATTGAAAGCCTCCCTGACTAAAGAAACAGCCCTGTTGAATAGCTCTCTGAGGTCAAGCTCAAGAGCTAAAAGGGTAAGCTCTTCAAGTGTCTTTCTCCTCGTTATGTCCCTTGCCACACCCACAAATCCCACGAGTTTTCTCTTTTCAAGGATTGGTATGATCCTGTCTTCAACCCATATGTAGTTCCCTTTTCTCGTTCTTACCCTGTACTCCCTTACCTGAGGCTCCTTCTCCTTCAACAGCTTCAAGGTCACCCTCAGGACGCTGTCAACGTCTTCCGGATGGACCAAGTTCACCCAGAGGGAGGGGTCTGAGATGAAGTCTTTAGGCTCATAGCCCGTCAATTCCTTTACCCTGCTGTTTATATACTCAACCTTCGCAGTCGCAGGGTCCTGGGAGCCTTCAATTCTTACCATGTAGATTATGTCGTTTATTATCTCTAAGAAAAGGCTCTTACCCTTTATCACGGCTCACCCTCTTCATTAATTTACCTTACAAGCCAGAATATTTACACCCTATAATTAAGGCTATGCTACCTGACGAAAGAGGGTACTTTGCGGACTTTGGCGGGAAGTTCGTCCCAGAGACGTTGATGTACGCCCTTGAAGAACTTGAAGAAGCCTACAACAGGCTGAAGGAGGATAAAGGTTTCAGAAAGGAGCTGGAAGAACTTCTTAAGGAGTATGCGGGCAGACCCACACCTCTTTATTACGCTAAAAACCTCACCGAGTACGTGGGTGGTGCGAAGATCTACCTCAAAAGGGAAGATTTACTCCACACGGGAGCTCACAAGATAAACAACACGCTGGGACAGGTTCTCCTCACCAAAAGGATGGGAAAGAGAAGGGTCATAGCGGAAACGGGAGCCGGACAGCACGGAGTTGCAACCGCAACAGCCTGTGCTTTGTTAGGTATTGAATGCGTGGTTTATATGGGGGAAGAGGACGCAGAGAGACAGGAGCTTAACGTTTTCAGAATGGAACTCCTCGGCGCCGAAGTGAGGATAGTAAAGAGCGGAAGTAGAACGCTGAAAGACGCTATAAACGAAGCTCTCAGAGATTGGGTTACCAACGTCAGGACCACCCATTACGTAATAGGCTCTGTGGTCGGACCTCACCCCTTTCCTATGATAGTCAGGGACTTTCAGAGCGTTATAGGAAACGAAACGAGGGAGCAAATCCTTGAGAGGGAGGGCAGACTCCCGGACGCTGTTATCGCCTGCGTTGGAGGTGGATCAAACGCGATGGGCATCTTCTACCCCTTCATAGGCGACAGGGACGTAAGGCTTATAGGCGTTGAAGCTGCTGGCTACGGTATAGAAACCGGTAAGCACGCCGCTTCATTGACCGGAGGACATCTGGGTGTCCTTCACGGCATGAAGAGCTACTTTCTCCAAGACGAGGAAGGGCAGATACTCCCTACCCACTCCATATCGGCGGGACTTGACTACCCCGGTGTTGGACCAGAACACGCATGGCTGAAAGACTCCGGAAGGGGGGAATACGTTTGTGCTACCGATGAGGAAGCCCTTGAGGGTTTCAAATTGCTCTCCAAGACTGAGGGCATAATACCAGCCCTTGAGTCAGCCCACGCCGTCATAAGAGCGGTTGACGTGGCGAGAGAGCTTGGGAGAGGAAAAATTGTGGTCGTGAACCTCTCTGGCAGGGGAGATAAGGACATGTGGCACGTTATGAAGCATATAAGGCATGGACTTTGAGAGCTTCGGAGACTGGATAAAGAAACTGAGAGAGCTGTCTCAAAGATACCCTGTCCTCGTTGAGGGAAAGAACGACCTCAAAGCCCTACGCAGGTACGGGATAAGAAACGTCCTTACCCTTTCTGGAAAGAGGTTCGCAGACCTACCCGACCTATTAGAACCCATAGCAGAAGGGGTTATCCTCCTGTACGACCTTGACCCCCACGGTGAAAGGATAAACAGTAAGGTGAAGGAGTTACTGAGTTCTCAAGGCTTCCTTGTAATTGAAGACTTCAGAGAGTATCTGAGAGGAGCGGGTATAATTCATATTGAGGAGATTGTTGAGGTAAGAGATGGAAAAGATAAAGATACTTGAGAAGGTTCTGGTCTATGACCGCATTCTGAGGTTCAACATAGACTTGCTTACAGGTATAAAGTCCGAGCTAAAGGCGGACATTGAGGAAACAAAGATACTCGGGGAAGCTCTACTTGACAAGAGAGAGCAAAAGCTCCTGAGTGAGTTCCTATTAAAGGTTGAAGAGGAGTTTCTCTTGAGACTTGAAGAGGCTCTTGATTCTATATACGACGAGTATGAGGTCTTTAACTTTGACATAACCTTTCTGTCCGGCATACCCGATGAGGTTGAACGGGAAATGGAACGCCTTGAACTAATAAACACCCTGAATACAAAGCTTCGGCTCCTTAAGGAGCTGTTAAACGGTGCCTGTTGCCTTATTGAACCCAACAAGAAGCTTGAAGTCATACTTACTCCCTTTAAGGTTTACTGCGAATTAATAAATCACGCAATTGAGTTCAATATAAAGTTTGAAAACATATAAAAAAGCGCTAAAATAATTAACAAGGGAAACAGAAGGAGGTGGTATTATGGCTAGAAAAGGTAAAAGAAGAGGCGGACCAAGGTATAAAAAAGTATCTCTCTCACTACCAAAAAGGCTTTATCTTGTCCTGAGTGGTATCGCTATGGGAGACGATAAAAAGCTAAACAGGTTAATTAAGGGCATACTGGAAGACAAACTTCAGGAATCAACGGTGGCAGAGCTTGAACTGTATCTGAAGAAAGCGGAAGAGGAAGAGAAAGAAGAGGAAGGCACAGGAGCTAAGCCCTGACTTAATGCTATCCAGAAGACTTAACAGTTTAAAGGCGTACAAGACCGAAACCACAAAGGCAAGGATAAGGCTATCCTCCAACGAGTTACCCTATGACCTGCCAGAAGACTTAAAAACTCTTATACTAAATGAGTTAAAGGAAACTCAACTGAACAGGTATCCTGACCCCAATTCGGAGGAGCTCAGGGAAGTTATAGGAGACTTCTTTGGTGTCTCTTCCGAAAATATCCTCCTGGGGAACGGCTCGGACGAGCTCATATACTACCTCTCAATAGCTGTCGGAGATTTTAGCCAGGGGGTATACGTACCCGTTCCTACCTTTCCCATGTACGAAATCTCAGCGGACATGCTGGGAAGACCCAAGGTATGCGTCCAGCTTGATGAAAACTTTGACATAAACCTTGAGAAGAGCCTTGAGCTGATAGCTAACAAAAGCGTGGTTCTTGCCTACTACTCTTACCCAAACAACCCAACAGGAAACCTCTTCTCCAAGGAGAAGATACACAGGATAAGAGAAGAAGGTGTCTTCACAGTTGTTGATGAAGCCTACTACAGCTATTCGGGGGAGAGTTTTAAGGATGAGGCTCTTAAGAGAGAGGATACGGTTGTTCTAAGGACCCTATCAAAGATAGGGCTTGCAGGTCTGAGGGTTGGTATTCTCATTGGAAAAGAATCTGTAGTGTCGGAGTTAAATAAGTTAAGACTGCCTTTCAACGTAACGTCTCCATCTCAGATAATAGCTAAGGTTGTCTTGAGCAGTGGTAGAGATTTCATAGAAGAGAGCGTTAAAAAGGTAACAAGCGAGCGTGAGAGAGTATTAAAAGAGTTAAAGGGGATTAAAGGGGTTGAGGTATTTCCCAGCAGAGCCAACTTCATTCTCTTCAGAACACCCTTCAACGCAAAAGCTGTTCACAAGGGTCTCGTTGAAAGGGATGTACTCATAAGGGACATGTCCTATCTTCCGGGCCTTGATAGATGCCTTAGGGTGAGCATAGGTAAGCCCGAAGAGAACGATATCTTCCTGGAAGCTCTGGAAAAGGTACTCGTCTCTCTGAACTGATTACCTTACCGCAACTATATCCGAGAAATCTACGTAGTAATCCTCCCTACGACCGCTGGTACCGTTAAGGTTCTTAAAGTTTGAAGGTATACACTCCTGAGCGTAATCAGCCTCTTCCCAACAGGAGGGCTGGAACTTCTTCAGTATTTTGACATACTCGGCAGCTTTAAATACACTCCTTTTCCTGTCCATTGATTTCACCTCCTGTGTTCTATTTTTAAAGATATATCAATAACTTATTTTGTCACGTTGAAATGTTGTTTGAATTTTTTTAAAACATTATTTGGAAAATTTAATAGAAAACTTCCACCGTTGAAAAGTCCCCATGCTTCTTTACAACAACCCTCTGGTGGAACCGCTCCGCCAGGTCAGGAATATGAGATATAATCCCAACCATCCTGTTTATCCTCTGTTTTATAACCTCAAGTATGTCACTGACCCTTTCTCTGGTCTCCTCATCAAGGGAGCCGAAACCTTCATCTATAAAAAGACTCTCCAAATGGGCGTCCGCAGATAGGATGTCGCTTACACCCAGCGCAAGGGACAGACTCGCCAGAAAGGTTTCCCCTCCGCTAAGGCTTTTGACGTCCCTCTCTGTACCTTGAGCCCTGTCTATGACAACCAGCTCCCCCTTGTCATCAAGTCCAAACTCATAAGTGTTTGTGAAGTTGTAGAGGTATTCACTTGCCCTTTCCACTATCCTATTAAGCATAAGGCTTGCAGCAAAGTCCTGAAGTTTATTACTCTTAAGGTCTTCACTTATCTGGGAGTATATGAGAATCTCTCGCTCTATCTCAGAGGCTCTCTTTCCAAGACTCTCTTTCTTCTCCAACAACTCCCTTTTTTGCTGGGCTGTTATCTTAAGTTCTCCTACCGTCTTCAAGAGCTGTTCAAGCTCCTCCCTCTTACTGGCAAGTAGCATCTCTATGTTTTCAGGTTTTTCAGTCTCTTGAATCTGGGAAAGCTTCCTCTCAAGCTCCTTTATCCTATCCTCAAGCCCCGCTACCTCCCTGTTGTAAGTCTCAAGTTCCCTCTCAAGGGCAGAAAGTTCTTCCTGTGTCATAGAGAGTTCCTTTACCTTATCAAGGTCTCCCAGCTCCTCAAAGAGAGGTGCCAGCTTTCTACTGTTCTCCTTCTTTTCCTTCTCCTTACCCTCTATGGAGCTTTCTATCTCACTGAGCTTTGTATCAAGGAATATCAAACTCTTGTTAAGCTCTTCTATGTACTTACCTATCTCTTCTCTCTTCCTTTCAACCTCTTCAATCTTACTCTTTATATCTTTCTCCTTAAACGCTAACTCTGAAAGTCTTTCATCCACAGCCTCAGGGGTGGTTTCCCCCTTGAGAAGTCCACTCAGCCTCTTTCTCTTCTCGTCAATGGAGCTTTTCAAAGAGGACAGCTCGCTCTTCAGACGTTCAACTTCCCTCAGGGCTTCTTCCCTCTCCCTTAAGCGTTGATTATATCTCTCAGTAAACTTCTTGAGTTTCTCCTCAAGCTCTTTCTTCTTTTTCTTCTTTTCCTCTAAGGTCTTCAGCCTGCTTTCTATGTCTATCTTCAGTATGTTCTCCCAACCTCTTAGTTTTGAAGAAAGGCTCTCCCTCTCCTTAGTCAGGGACTCTACCTTAGCTTCCAGAGATGAGAGCTCCTTCTCTTCGGAAAGAAGCCTGTTTTGCAATTCCTTAACCTTTAACCTCAGACCTTCGGTATCCGCACTCTCCTGTCCTTCCGGTGTTCCCTTAAACTCCCCGCCACATACAGGACACTGATCTCCCTCCTTCAAATGAGCCCTTATATGCTGAACATAGACCTTTATGCTACTCTCCTGTAGCTCTCTCTCCGCTTCCTCAAGACTTTCTCTGAGGCTCTTAAGCTCCCTTACCTTTACATCCCGTAAACTCTCAAGCTCCTTAAGTTCCCTTTCTATCTCCTCAAGCCTCCTCTGCTGCTCCAGGAGAGTCTGTTTTTTTTCAACCTCCTTTAAGAGCCTTTCATACTCCTCTTCATCGTACCCAAGGGAGTTAATCTCCTCCTCTGTTCTCCTGATGTACTCTTCGCCAACCTGGAGCTTCTCCTCCCTGTCTTTGAGAACCTCCTCCTTCTGTCTTAAAACCTTTTCCTTTTCTTCCACAGCCTTGAGGTTCTGCTCAATGGAAGAAAGTTCCTCCTTTGCAAGGGAGAGCCTCTCCCTCTCACTAACCAGTAGATGGAGTTCCTCCCTAAGTTTGGGTAGCTTAGAATACTCTCTTTCAACTTCTTCCCTTTCAAGCTTTACGTTTTTAAGCTCCTCTTCAACCTCTATCTTCTTTTTTAAAACCTTCTCCCTTTCCAGTCTCAAGTCCCTAAGCTCTTTAGCTATCCTTTCAAGCCCTTCTATGTAGGGAAGATAGGGAAGGAGCCTCCTCGCCAGTTCCACCCTCCTTTTCAACGTTTCAAACTCTTGACTTTTAGACAGGAGCCCCTCAAGGTTCTCCTTTGCCCTAACGAGCTCTATCTCGGTTTCTTCCCGTTCCCTTGCACGTCTAAGGCGTTCCTCCAGCTCGGAGAGGACACTCCTCAAACCCTCAACCTCCCTCTCCAGCTTTTGTCTCCTGCGCTCAAGCTCTTCAATGTCCGATTCGGTAAGCTCACTCAAACTCTCAAGCTCAGCCTTTATAGCATTGAGCTGTCCCTCCAGAGAGCGGTAGGTCTCTGCGGCAAGCTCCCTAACCCTATCAAAAACCTCAAGGTTCAGGAGTCCTATAAGTATGTCTCTCCTTTCCTTTGGAGAAGAAGGCTTAAGGAATTTATCAAACTCTCCCTGTGGAAGGAGAATCACCTTTGTAAAGGTGTTGTAATCAAGTCCTGTAACCTTCTCAACCCAGCCTTCTATATCTGTCTTCTTCAGGTCAAGGCGGCGCCCCTCCTCCTCAACACGAACCACGTCTTCCTTAGGCTTCTCCCTGTAAAAGCGCTCTATTCTGTAGCGTTTTCCCCCCACAGAGAACTCAAGGGAGACCTTTAACTTCTTGCTTCCTTTGGACATGACCATAGTGGTTGCAGAACGAGACTTCCCGTACCTTGGAACCTTCCCGTAAAGGGCGAAAGTTATAGCGTCAACTATGCTGGTCTTACCCGCACCCGTTTTGCCCTGGATTATGAAGAAGTTTAATTTTTCAAAGTCAATTACCTGAGACTTTTTATAAACCGTGAAACCTTCAAGCTCAAGTTTAAGGGGTCTCATTCAAGGCTTTCCCCAATCCAGTTCAGATAGTCAGGATTTCCCGCAAATATAGGCAGAGCTACTATCTCAGGAACGGTATAGGGATGGGCTTCCTTCACCCTATCCACCAGCTCGTTGAACTTCCTTGAACTCGTTTTCACAACCAGAAGTGACTCCCTATCCCTCTCTATGTTCCCTTTCCACCAGTATGTAGACTTTACTTCAGGGATTACGTTAACGCAGGCTCCGAGCTTGTTTTGAACGATGAAGTTTGCCAGCTCCTCTCCCTTTTCCGTGGGTGTAGTTATCAGAACCACCAGGTATCCTTCCATCACTCTTGATATTATATAATCTCAGGTTGTAATGGAAAGTCTTGTGGAAACAGTCAGAAATCTTCAGGAATACCTGAACTTCGTTATACTCGGAACACCCCTTTACAGATTTATACTCGCCCTGCTTGTACTATTCCTGTTCTTCTTTTTCAGAAAACTCTTCACCCTTGTGGCGATAACTTCCCTGAGAAAGCTTGTGAGGAGGACCCCTACGGAGATAGATGACATAATACTGAGAGCCTGGACAAGACCTATAAGTTTCCTGGTGGTTATCGCAGGTATTGGGTTGTCCCTTGCCATAATCGGTATAGAGAGCAAAATAACGCTAAAGGTCATAAAAACGTTGGCAGTCTTCACCTTAGGGTGGATGTCCTTTAACCTCGTAACAGCCTTTGAAGACAAGTTTTATGAGTTTGCCCAGAGATTCGGAAGGGAACTTTCCAGAGAGATAGGAGGTTTCCTGGTAAAGCTTACAAAAGCTTTTATCATCCTCGTTATAGGTGTTGCCATACTTCAGGAGTGGGGCATAAACGTAAGCGCCCTTTTAGCTTCGGTCGGTCTCCTAGGCTTGGCAGTGTCCCTGGCAGCAAAGGATACACTGGAAAATATAATAAGCGGCTTTGTCATACTCCTTGATAAACCCATACTGAGCGGAGAGTCCGGTCAGATAGCCGGTGTTCAGGGAACGGTAGAAGAGATAGGACTTAGGTCAACCAAGATAAGAACCTTTGACAAAACCCTCGTATCTATCCCCAATAAGGAGGTAGTGAACCAGAATATAGACAACTGGTCAAGAAGGGACAAAAGAAGGGTGAGAACTTACATAGGTCTGGTTTACTCCACCACCAGGGAGCAGATGGAAAATATACTCAGGGACATAAGGGATATGTTAGCCAACCATCCCAGGGTATCTAAGGAGGAAAACTTCTACGTCCATTTTGAGGTTTTCGGTGACAGCTCTCTGAACATACTTTTACAATACTATACCGACACAGCCGACTACGCCGAGTACCTCAAGATAGTGGAAGATATAAACCTCAAGATAATGGAGATAGTTGAGAGGAACGGTTCCTCCTTCGCCTTCCCAAGCAGGTCACTATATCTGGAAAAGCTACCCAGCGAGGTACTTCCTTTGAATAATCCTCAAACTCGTCGCCGTAAATCCTCCTGAGCATAGGTTCCTCAAACAGGATAACCCAGAGATGCAACCCAAGTGTAAGAAGAAAGGTGTATCCCAAGAAAGCTGAAGAGCAAAAGGTAAGGGACTCTCCCAAGGAGATAAGAATTACAGCAACGTAAATAGGGTTCCTACTGCAGCTGTAAACTCCTCCCTTAACAAGCCTTTTCGCTCTTTTGAGAACGGTTGTTGTCCCTCCAGCCCTGGATAGCTCCCATACAGAAAGCAGGAAAAGGATAAGACCCAGGAATATGAGAAGGATACCAGTGAGGATACAGAGTACCCTTTCAGAGAGGCTGGGCTTAATTAGAGTAAATGGGATAAGAACCAGGAAAAGCAGAGACCAAAGAAGGCTATGAACCAAAGAAAGTATAAGGGAGCCCACCCAATAATTAAACCCTGATAAAACTCATCACGCCAGGATAAGAGCGCACCAAATTCTTCTAAATGGAAAAGAGAAAGCCTAACAGGTTAATCAAGGAAAAAAGCCCATATCTACAACAGCACGCCTACAACCCCGTGGATTGGTATCCCTGGGGTGAAGAAGCCTTTGAGAAGGCACAACGTGAAGATAAGCCCATCTTTTTATCCATAGGATACTCAACCTGCCACTGGTGCCACGTAATGGAGAGGGAAAGCTTTGAAGATGAAGAAGTGGCAAGCATTCTTAATGAAAACTATGTCCCTATAAAAGTGGACAGGGAAGAGAGACCCGACATAGACGGCGTTTATATGAGCGTTTGCCACATGATGACGGGTTCAGGAGGGTGGCCCTTAACCGTAATAATGACTCCCGATAAGAAACCCTTCTTTGCCGGAACATACTTCCCAAAGGAAAGTATATACGGAAGGCCGGGTTTAAAGGACATCCTCCTCAAGATAGCCGAGCTCTGGAAAGCGGACAGGCAAAAGGTTCTGACTGCTGCCAATCAGGTGGTTGAAGCCTTATCCAGCAGTGAAGAGGGAAGTTACATAGGCGATAGGCTTGACGAATCCGTGCTCCACAAGGGGTTCTCCGAGCTCTATCACACCTATGATGAAACCTACGGGGGGTTTGGGAGTGCTCCTAAGTTTCCGATACCCCACAACCTAATCTTTCTGCTCAGATACTACAGGAGGACTGGTAACGATAGGGCTCTATCTATGGTTAAGCATACCTTGAAGAGGATGAGGCTTGGAGGTATATGGGACCACGTTGGTTTCGGCTTTCACAGGTACTCAACCGACAAGGAATGGTTACTCCCTCACTTTGAAAAGATGCTCTACGATAACGCCCTTTTAATGTTTACATACTCGGAAGCTTATCAGGCTACAAAAGATGAGTTCTTCGCCCAGGTTGTTGAGGAGATAGCCGAATACCTACGTAGAGATATGCTGTCCCCCGAAGGAGTTTTCTACTCAGCGGAGGATGCGGACAGCGAGGGTGAAGAGGGCAAGTTTTACACCTGGAAGGTTTCCGAGCTCAGAGAGGTCCTGACTGAAGAGGAACTGGACTTGGTGAAGAAGGTCTTCGGAGTAGAAGAGGAAGGTAACTTCCTGGAGGAAGCGACCAGGAAGAAGGTAGGTAAAAACATCCTCCATATGAAAAAGGAGCTTGCAGAATACGCCAATGAACTTGGGTACGAAGAGGACGTGCTGAAGCAGAAGCTGGAGGAGATAAGGAACAAGCTTTTTAAAAGGAGAGAGGAGAGAGTCAGACCCCTAAGAGATGAAAAGATTCTCACAGACTGGAACGGGCTTGCCGTAGCAGCCTTCTCCAAGGCTGGGATAGCTTTGGGAAGAAAGGATTTGATTGATACCGCCCAGAGGGCTGCAGATTTCATCCTTGAGAGAATGCTTTCCGAAGAGGGTAAACTCCTGCACAGATTCAAGGACGGTGAAGCTGGTATAGACGCCTTCTTGGAGGACTATGCCTACATGATATGGGGTTTGATTGAGCTTTACGAGGCGAGCTTTATAAGTAAGTATCTTGAGAAAGCCATAGAACTCTCAGAGTTTGTCCTTAAACACTTCTGGGATGAGGAAAACCTCGGCTTCTTTCAGACACCTGACTTTGGAGAGAAAGTCCTTGTGAGGAAGAAGGAAATATACGACGGGGCTACACCTTCTGGAAACTCAGTTCTTGCCTATAACCTGGTCAGGCTCGGAAGATTGCTCGGAATTCAGGAGTATGAGAAGAAAGGGGAGCAAACCTTGAGGGCTTTTTCACAGGTTATATCTTCCTTCCCTGGAGCACACACCTTCTCACTGCTCGCCGCGGATATCCTTGTGAACGGTAGCTTTGAATTGATCGGTGTTGGAGATGAAGCCAAGTTTAACCTCCTTGAACTTGAGAGGGAATTCCTTCCCGAGGGCATCTTTGGTATAAAAGACGAGAGCCTTGAAAGAATAAGTGAGTTTTTAAGGTCCCTGAAAGAAATAGAAGGAAAGACGACCTACTACCTGTGTAGAAACTTCCAGTGCGAAGCTCCAACGACGGATATAAATGAGGTCAGGGGGAAGTTAATACCTCAGGAGAGCGGCACCCCAGGTTAAGCCGCCTCCCATAGCTGTCATCAGGACGAGGTCTCCCCTTTTAAGCCTTCCTTCCTCAATTGCTTCATGTAGAGCTATGGGTATGGAGGCTGCTGAGGTGTTGCCGTACCTGTCTATGTTTATATAAACCCTTTCCATGGGTATCCCGAGCTTCTCTGCAAGAGCGTTTATTATCCTGACGTTAGCCTGGTGAGGAATTATCAGGGATATATCTTCGGGGGGAACTCCAGAGGTTTCTAAGACCTCTCTGCACGCCTCTTCCATGTTTCTAACCGCCACCTTGAAGAGCTCCCTTCCCTTCATCTTTATATAGCCGCACTTATCTGCGTAAAGTATGTCCCATAAGTTCCCTTCCGAGTACATCTTGGAAGCCAACAGTTCACTTCCGTCATCAGAGTTTTCAAGGATTACCGCTCCTGCTCCGTCCCCAAAGAGAACGCAGGTACTCCTATCTGTCCAGTCCACTATCTCAGACAGTTTCTCAACCCCCACAACGAGAACCCTACGAGCTTTACCAGATTTAAGCAACCCATCAGCAACCTCAAGAGAGTACAAAAAGCCGCTGCAGGCTGCAGATAAGTCAAAGGCGTAGCCGGAGGTTATGCCCAGTTCAGCCTGTAGCAAACAGCCCGTTGAAGGGAATTTCTTTTCTGGAGTCAACGTGGCAACCACAACCACATCTATATCCTCTGGTTGTAGGTTCGCCCTCTTAAGAGCCTGCAAGGAGGCTTCCTTTGCCATTTCAACGACGCTTTCCTCCTTTGCGATCCTGCGCTCCTTTATACCCGTCCTGGTAGTTATCCACTCATCAGACGTATCTACGAGCTTCTCCAAGTCAAAGTTCGTAAGTACGTTCTCTGGAAGAGATATCCCTGTACCGACTATCTTCGTTCCCATCAGACCCTCACTTCTTCAGGAATAAGTTCCCTTATGTTTTCAACAAGCTTAACATTAAAGTCGTGGGATAGGAACTCACCCGCAACCTTTATCGCATTCTTAATAGCCTTAGCATTCGCCTTTCCGTGGGTGATTATCACCGGTTTCTTAGCACCAAGGAGAGGTATGCCACCGTACTCGGTAAAATCAGCCTTCTTCCTGAAACTGTTCAAAGCAGGAAGGAGCAAGAAGGCTCCAAACTTAGCCAGTAGGCTTTTCTTTATCTCCTCTTTTATCATCTGGACCACGGCTAATCCCAAGCTCTCACTGGCTTTTAGAATTATATTTCCAACGAAACCATCGCACACTATGACGTCAAAAGTACCAGCGTATATGTCCCTCCCTTCTGCGTTTCCAAGGAAGTTCAACCCTGTCTGTTTAAGAAGGGGGTAGGTCTCCTTTACAAGTTCGTTCCCCTTTCCTTCTTCCTCACCTATACTCAACAATCCAACACGGGGGTTTTTTATACCCAGTATCTCCTGGGCATAGGTGTGTCCTATGACGGCAAACTGGACCAAATGTCTTGGTTTAGAATCAACGTTTGCACCAACATCTATAAGAACGGTTTTTCCCTTGGGGTTTGGTAAGGCTACAGCTATAGCCGGTCTCTCTACCTCCTCCTCAGCTCCCACTATAAATTTGCCCACCGCAAGGACAGCTCCCGTATTTCCGGCGGATATAAGTCCCTGGGCTTTGCCTTCCCTGACCAGCTTAGCACCGACGTACAGGGAGGAATTTTTCTTTTTTAAAACACTTGATGGGGACTCTTGAAAACCGACGTTCTCGGGAGCATCAACAACTTCAAGGAGCGGGTTACCAAGCTCACCGGACTTTCTCAGAATAGCTTCTATCTTTTTCCCATCACCGACCAGGAAAAGCTTGTACCCGAACTCTTTAGAAGCCAGTATTCCACCCCTGACTATCTCTAAGGGAGCGTAGTCTCCTCCGTTACAGTCAAGGGCAAAACTGTAGTGTTCCATCAGTCAACGCTGATAACTTCCCTGCCTTTGTAGTGTCCGCAGTATGGACACACCCTGTGGGGAAGTATCTTCTCGCCACAGTTAGGGCACTCACTCAGGGAAGGTATACTCCTTCTAAACTTGTTAAAGAAGTTTTGAGCCCTTCTCTGGTTCCTTCTCCACTTTGACGTTTTCGCCTTTGGGACAGCCATAGTGAACCTCCTATTCGGTAAGCAGGTTTTTTAGTATAGCAAATCTGGGGTCTTTATGGGTCGTCTTCTCATCCTCAAATATAACCGTAGGGTGGTGAACTCCAGGACAGTCGGGTCTGCACAGGGGCTTCATAGGTATATTTAAGAGAATTTCCTCTCTTACCAAGTCCTCAAGCACTATTATGTCAGGCTCTTCCATAAAGGAAACGTCAAGGTCTTCAGGTAAGAGGGAGAGATGCTCTTCCTTAGGATAGGCTTCTATATGCTTTGTAGTTGTTTGAGAAAGGTCTTTCTCAAAGAGAGCCAAGCATCTACTACATTCAAGTTCAACACCACCCACTATATTAAGCTCAACGTTGTATCCTTTCTTATCCCTCTCAATCCTTACAGATACCCTGAGAGGTGATCTTATCTCCCCCACGTCAGCCGGCAAAGATAGAGACTCTGGGGTTATTAAATAACTACCTTCAAAAACCTCATATCTCTCAAAGATTTCCTTTAAGTCAAGAGTAATCATGGCTCACTTCCTTAGGTACCGGATTCCTATTTAATATAGCCCCATAGGGAGAGCTTGCAAAGATTGATAAGAATATTAGAATATTCTAATAATATTAAACAGGAGGTAAAGAGATGAGTATGGACAGGATGCTTAGACTCACCTCAGGGGTTATGCTTTTGATTGTCTTTTTCTTCGGACTTGCAGGCAGTAACGTTAATCTTTTCTGGAAGGTTTTTGTCCTGTTTATGGCTCTAAACCAGATACAGTCAGCCTTTACTAACTGGTGCCCAGTAGTTTCCCTTTACAGGAAGTTCGGCGTGAAAGAATGTCCCTGCTGACCTATATTTATAAACAGCCCCGCAACGGGACAGGGTGAACTCCCCCAGGCCCGAAAGGGAGCAAGGGTAAGCCTGCCGTCCCGGGTGCGGGGTAAAATATTGCTATGTACGTTCCCTTTGCTAGGAAATACAGACCAAAGTTTTTTAGAGAGGTAATAGGTCAGGAAGTTCCGGTAAAAGTCCTGAAGAATGCGGTCAGGAGCAAAAGGATATCTCACGCATATCTGTTTGCCGGTCCAAGGGGGGTGGGTAAGACCACAATAGCAAGGATACTGGCAAAATCTCTCAACTGTATCAATCCTCAGGATGGAGAACCCTGTGGCACCTGTGAAAACTGTATTGAAATAGACAGGGGTAACTTTCCAGACCTGATAGAGATGGACGCTGCCTCTAACCGAGGTATAGATGACATAAGAGCGATAAGGGAGGCTGTATCCTACACACCCATAAAGGGGAAGTTCAAGGTTTACATAATTGATGAAGCTCATATGCTTACAAAAGAAGCCTTTAATGCACTCCTGAAGACTTTGGAAGAACCACCTCCGAGGACTGTCTTTATCCTCTGTACGACCGAGTATGAGAAGATAATACCGACGATACTTTCCCGATGCCAGAGGATAATCTTCGGGAGGGTAAGTGAAGAAAAAGTGGTTGAGTACTTGAAGAATATATGTGAGCAGGAGAACCTGAAATATACGGAGGAGGCTCTCAGGTCAATAGCCCAAGCCTCTGAGGGTTGTATGAGAGATGCTGCATCTTTGCTTGACCAGGCGAGTGTTTTCGGGGAAGGCAACGTAACCCAGGAGGTCATTGAAGATTTCCTAGGTATTCTGAGCGGCGACAAGGTCAAGAGCTTTATGAAGCTTTTACTAAATTCAGAAGTTCAGCAGGCGATAAGAGAGTTGAACGAACTTTACACAAGAGGGTACAACCTCTCCAAGTTCTGGGACAACCTTGAGGAAGAAATTAGAAAAGCCCTGCTAATCAAAAGCCTTGAAGACCCCTCAGGTCTGGTGGAAAACCCTGAAAGCTATGAAGAGTTCAAGGAATTCCCCCTTGAGAGTCTCCTATACCTTGAAAACATAGTAAATAGGGGAAAGTTTGAGGCAAGGAGCAGACCTGCAATAAAAGCTTATGAACTTGCAGTGATAAAGAGCTCTCTCATAAAGGATATAGTTCCTATATCGGAGGCATTGTCCACAGGTAGGGTTGTGCCTGAACAGTCCCCAGAGCCAAAAGAGGAAAGCCTTGAAGATAGGATCAGAAAGCTCCTTTCCCCTGTTGCTTTTAAAGCCTTGAAGGGTTCCAAGAGGTCTCGGATTAACGGTAAAGAGGTTTTCCAGATTGATGAGGAAACTTACAAAGCCTTCAGGACAGAATTTGACAACCTCAGGAAGAACGTCCCTGAGATTGAGTTTGATATACTGAAAAAAAAAGAGGAGACAAGGAATACGACGAGTCTGTTCTGAAAGTCATGGAGCTATTCAACGCTAAGGTTGTGAAGTATGAGCGGAAGGAAAAAGGAAGTTAAAGCACGCATACTGACCGTCAGAGTTCCCATAAATGAGGTAGGTTTCCTGAACTCCCTTGTGGACGGGCTTGACAGAGTTGCCCTGACAAGAACACGCAAGAAGGGAGAGGGTATAGTGGATATAATAGCTTCTCCGGACAGATTTGAGGAGTTAAAGGACATCGTAGAAGGCTTCAAGAGGCATATAAGAGGGCTTGAAGTTATTGGAGAAGCAAATTTTGATGAACTTGATTTTTAAGGAGGACAGATATGGTCAAGATGGAAGAGGTAAAAGAACTTATCAAAGATAAAGCGGGCTTCATACTCTCAAACCTCCTTTCTCAAGGAGGAGAATACGGAGAGATATTTTACGAGAAATCAAGGACTACCCGTCTTGAACTTGAGGATAGGAAACTGGGAAGGGTGTCCCACGGGTATGATGAGGGTGTGGGAATAAGACTCATAAAGAATGGAAGAACCTTTTACGGATACACTACAGAACCAACCTACGAAAACCTACTTGAATTAGCTAAAACCCTTGCACGGGGTGAAGGATACGGACCTGTAGCTGTTGGGCTCAGGTATCTGGAAGGTTGGACTCCTGTGATAATAGACCCTGACTCTGAGGACATAAACTTCAGAGCCGATATACTCAGACGCGCTGAGGAGAAAGCAAGAAGTTACGGCGACAGGATAAAACAGGTTTTGTCCGTTCTCATGGATAAAACCAGGGAAGTTCTGATAGTTAACTCCTTAGGTGAAACCACCGAAGATGTCCAGAAGAGGGTTGTTTTCTTCGTAGAGGTTGTGGCAAGCGATGGGGAGGTGCTTCAGAGAGGTTACGAGTCCCTCGGAGGAAGAAAGGGTTTTGAGATATTTGAGGAAACTCCTCCAGAAGCTGTAGCATCAAGGGCTGCAGAAAGAGCACTCCTCATGTTAACTGCAAAACCCGCACCCGCAGGACAGTTTACTGTGGTTCTATCCTCCCAAGCTGGGGGTACTATGATACACGAGGCTGTTGGGCATGGGCTTGAAGCTGATCTGGTACAAAAGGGTTTATCCGTCTACGCCGGTAAGCTGGGTGAGAAGGTCGCAAGTGAATTGGTAACAGTCATAGACGATGCCACCCTGCCCAATCATAACGGCTCTTTTACTGTAGATGATGAGGGGGTCCCAGCTCAGAGAAAGGTTCTCATAAAGGAAGGTTATCTGGTCGGCTACATGTACGACAGGCTCAGGGCTATGAAGGAGGGTAGGGAGTCAACGGGGAACGGAAGAAGACAGAGCTACGCTCACATCCCCATAGTCAGAATGACAAACACATATATAGACAAAGGGAAGGATGACCCTGAGGATATAGTAAGGGACACAAAGAAAGGGGTTTACGTTGTAAAGATGGGCGGCGGAGAGGTAAACACCGTCACCGGAGATTTTGTCTTTGAGGTAATGGAAGGTTACATGATAGAGAACGGTGAGATAACCTACCCGATAAGGGGTGCAACCCTTATAGGTAACGGACCGAAAGCCCTCCAGGATATAGATGCTGTGGGAAGAGACCTGGGATGGGCGATAGGTACATGCGGAAAAGATGGACAAGGCGTACCGGTTACAGATGCCCAGCCAACCGTCAGGATAAGGAAGCTAACTCTTGGGGGTTGTCAGGTTTGTGAGTGAACTATCTCTGTTCCTATACCCTTCTCGGTGAAAACCTCAAGAAGTATTGAATGCTGTACTCTTCCGTCTATTATGTGAACCTTATTTACTCCAGCCTCCATAGCACGTAGGGCGGACTTAACCTTTGGTATCATGCCTTCTCTTATAACACCCCTTTCTATAAGCTCTTGAGCTTTGTCCTTTGTCAAGGAGGATATCAACTCCCCTTTTTCGTCCTTAACACCTTCCGTATCGGTGAGAAAGATAAGCTTCTCAGCTCTGAGCTGTCTTGCTATCTCTGAAGCTGCAACGTCAGCATTTATGTTATAAGCTTCTCCCTCATCCCCTACACCAACGGGAGCGATCACAGGTATGAAATTCTTCTCTATTAGAGAGTTTATCAGTTCACCGTTTACCTCCACTACTTCACCTACGAAACCTATGTCTTCCTCCGGAACCGGAAGCCCGAGCTCCTTGAAATACACCTCTTTATTCAACTTTATCGCCTTGAGGAGTCTGCCGTCCCTTCCCGATAAACCAACAGCGTATATTCTCTTTCCACTGTGCCTGTTTATTAAGGCAACTATGTCCTTATTGATGTCTCCAGAGAGAACCATCTCAACAACATGCATCGTCTCCTCATCAGTCTGTCTCATACCACCGATAAATTTCGGTTTTATTCCAAGCCTCTCAAGGGTTACGCTTATCTGGGGTCCCCCCCCATGGACTATGACCACGTTTATACCCACATACTTCAACAGGACAACATCCTTTGCAAAGGATTCCCTGAGGTCCTCCCGGATCATTGCAGAGCCGCCGTACTTCACAACAAAAACCTTTGAGTGAAACTCCCTTATATAAGGGAGAGCTTCCTGAAGTATTTTTGCCTTTTCTATTAACTTTTCCATATAGAAAAATTGTAAGGCACATTAATGCCCTTTTCGTGTCCATAAATAACTTTTAACTTTACTCCCTAAAATAGCCTCTTCCAATAAGAGTCGTTGTGACTTAAAGGGTATAACGGATTAAGAATATAGGAAAATTTTTAAAGATTTTTAGGGGTTAAGAATTCTTTATAACACAGTGGCTCCGGGAGAGGGAAATTATTTATAAGAGGGTACAGCCCATTTATGAGGGGAGGTTCTGCCGTGCCTCCTCTCCTTTTTCTATGGAACTTCTAAGTTAAACAGCATCTTAACAAGGCTGCCTATGGTGAAGCTTGCCCCAGCAGCAAAACCCGCTGACAGAACCATTTCAAGTATTTTTCTCTTTAGGGAAATCCCGGAGACCACAGCTATAAAGGAAGCAACCACAGATAGTATGATAAGTGCCAGAAGTAGAGCGAGGGCAAGAGCCTTTATAGAATCCCCCATGAAGAAGTAAGGGCTCACGGGGAACACTACCCCCAACATATAAGAGATTCCCGTGAACAGAGCAGACTTGAGTTCATTTTCATCATTTACAGTCTGTTGGGATAAGCTTTTACCGGAAACCTCCGACACAATCATCTCCCTTTCCCTTAGCGCTTCGTTTACCTGTCTCTGGGAACGGACAGATATAAAAGCTCCTATACCCATGGATAGAGCCCCTGCAACTCCTACTACAACAGCACTTGCACCAACCACGGTGGGCTCGTGCCTGTAAACTGCAGATAGCCCTGCCACCACACCAAGAAGTTCCACGAGTCCATCGTTCATTCCAAGAACCATGTCCCTTACACTTGATAAGCCAAGCTCTACAAGTTTTTCCCGGAATATACTTTCGTGGGAGAGCTCGTCAAGTATTATGCCCTTTAATCTCTCCACCTCTTCACTGGATAGCTCTCCACCTTTTTCTTTCAGGAAGGTGTAATACTGGGTGTAAGCGGTAGTTTCTCCCAGCTCAAGCAGAGAAACCAGCAGGAGAGGATTCACAAATCTGCCTAGGAACAGTACAAGGCTCTGAAAGAGTACCCGCCTTTCAGAGGGGGGGTCCTCTCCCCTTACCTTTAAAAACTCTTTCCAGAAACGGGCATGCCCTTTCTCCATATTGGCTATGCGTTCAAGGGAGGTTCTAAGTTGGTCATCTTCTATTCTCCTGGACAGTTCAGTATAGAGCCTGTAATCGTTAAGCTCGTTTAAGTAAAACTCCTTGGCAAGTTCAGTGAGCTTTCTCATTGTAGGAATTCGCTCACCTTTTTAGCTGTGACCTCAGAAAACCTTATGCAATCCGATACAGATACACCGCTGAGATAATTACCTGTTAGAAACAAGCCTCTGTGTATCTCTTCCATTTCCTTCGCAAGGTTCAGGTACTTACCATAACCGAGTGTATATTGGGGTATGGCTCTCTTCCACTTCCTAACATGGATAAAGTCTATGGAGTTTATACCTAACACCTCTCTGAGCTCCTTCTGCACAATTTCGGTTATAGCCTCATTAGAGAGTTCAATTATCTCCCTATCGGTTGCCCCTCCCAAGTAAACCGTCAAAAGGTCTTTTCCAGCCGGAGCCCTTCCTGGAAACAGTTTTGAAGAGAAAACAGCTCCTAAGATTCTCTTCCCCTCCCTTCTCGGTATCAACACTCCGAATCCTTCCGGCACGTTGCCAGATTTCACTCCCACGTTAACAACTACCACCGGTACGTAATCTATCCTGTCAAATTCCAGAGAGGCACTCCAAGAAAGGTCTTTCAGGAGATAAGAAGCTGTATAGGCAGGTGATGAAACCACAAGGGCTTTGGTTTCCACCTTTCCCTCTCTCGTATCAAGGATAAACCGGTCCTCCTTCTTCCTGATTTTCAAAACCACATTCTCCCTCTTTACCTCAACACCTCTAGCCAGCTCTCTTATTAAGGTGTAAAGTCCACCTTCAAAGGATACGAGCACACCTTTAGGACCCAGAGCCTTTTTCTTCAGAGCACCTCTAATCAGGGAGCCAAACTCCTGCTCAAGGGCGTAAACCCTCCTTGTGGCGTACTTTACGGATAGCCTTTCAGGGTCTCCTGCGTAAACTCCAGATACAAAAGGGGCAACTATGTAATCAAGAAATTCCTGACCCAACCTTCTGCGCACGAAGTCAGCGATACTTTCTTCGTTCTTAACGGGTCCAGAAGCCCAGGGTTCCTTTAAAACTCTCAGTTTTGCGGTCAGGGATAGGAGAGGAGAAAAGAGGAATAACAGGGGACTCATAGGGAGGGGTACAAGTTTACCTCCCTTGTATATATACCTGTTTTTGGAAGAGGGGGAGGCAACCAGAGGCTCCAAACCGGCTTCTTTGAAGAAAGCCATCACCTCTTCGTCGGCGAGGACAGTCTGAGGTCCAAGCTCAAAGGTGTAGCCTTCCTGGGTGGCAGTCTTTATGTTACCACCAATGTCCTCGTCCTTTTCATAAACAACCACATCGTAACCGAGCTTTCTCAGTCTGAAGGCAGTTGAAAGACCAGATATACCCGAACCGATTATGACAATGTCTCTCATGGAAGCCTCTTTACCCTTTGAAGGGAACTCCTTTAGTAGGTGAAGAAGGAACAGCGTAAGTCCTCTTGGGCATTCTCCCAGCAAGGTAAGATAACCTTCCGGCTATGGTAGCGTACTTCATAGCCACGGCCATCTTTATGGGGTCCTTTGCTTCCGCGAGAGCGGTGTTGGTTAGTATCCCGTCAACCCCAAGCTCCATCACAGGTGGAATATCGGCGGCGCTGCCTATACCAGCATCAACTATAACCGGTACGGAAACAGCTTCCTTTATGAACATTATATTGTAAGGGTTTTGAAGACCAAGCCCTGAACCTATCGGAGCTGCAAGGGGCATAACAGCAGCACACCCTACGTCCTCAAACTTCTTTGCAAAAACAGGGTCATCAAAGATGTAAGGGAGGACAACGAAACCTTCCTTAACAAGCACCTTCGCTGCTTCATAGGTCTGTTCCATATCCGGGAGCAACGTCTTCTGGTCCCCGATGACTTCCAGCTTTATCCAGTTTATCCCCGTAGCCTCCCTCGCTAACATCGCTGTCTTTATAGCCTCTTCAGCCGTGTAACATCCTGCCGTATTGGGCAGTATCAGATACTTCTTCGGGTCTATGTAATCAAGGAGGTTCTCCTTTGTTGGGTCTGTTATATTTACCCTCCTGACGGCGACCGTTATTATCTCTGCTCCCGAAGCTTCAAGGACTTCCCTGTTTTGCTGGAAACTCTTGAACTTACCGGACCCAATTATAAGCCTTGATTTAAAACGTCTTCCTGCTATTTCAAAATGGTCGTCCTGCAAAAGCCTTTCGTAATCAGTCATCTTTTCACCTCCGGATTATTGAGAGATTTAATTTAGGCTCATACCTTGCGAGGTCAAAGGTAGCTATCACCAGTGGTCTTACTCTGAACCCCATTTTAAAGAATTTTAACGCAACAACAGGAACAAGCCCACCGATAAACCCCACAGCAGGATAAAGGCTCTTACCAGAGAAGCTTTCACCCTCTGGGAAATGTACGCCCCAAAGTAACCTCCAAGACCGAAACCCAACACCATAACTGGGACGATAGACCAAACAACTTTACCGCTGAAGGCGAAAAACAGAGAACCTATGAGGTTTATGTTAAACCCCAAAAGATTTTTCAGAGCGTTGGCAGTATGTATATGGTTAATCCCAGATAGGGCAAGACTTGCAAGCATCATTATGCCTATGCCAGCACCAAAGTAACTTCCGTATATACCGGTGATGAACTGAAGAAAGAGGGCAAACCTTGATGAGACAGCGATACCTTTGAAGGTTTTACCTGTAAACTCATTGAGATACAACAAAAGAACTGCAAAAAGTATAAGAAAGGGAACAAGCTCCTTAAAGGTCTCTGAAGGTGTTTTTATGAGTAAAACAGCACCAACTATAGCTCCCAATGTAGAAACTACGAAAAAAGGCAGGACCAGACTGCCGAGCTCCCTCAACCTATGTCTGAATCCGTATGCCCCGGTCAGAGAGCCAGCCCAGAGGGCTACCGTATTCGTCATGTTGGAGGATACAGGGTCAAAACCCAAGAACACAAGAGTAGGAAAGGTTATAAGCGTCCCACCGCCAGCCACAGCGTTGATACTCCCAGCTAGAAAAGACGCCAGGAGTATAAGCAGGCTATCTTCCAAAGAATATCAGCCTCCGCCGACCAACTGAACTATTTCTATTCTGTCTCCCTCCTTAACCCTCCTGCTTCTGTACTCTGACTTAGGGACAACCTCATCGTTTATAGCCACCGCAAGACCGATTTCACGAAACTTTACATCCATGAGCTGAAGGAGTTCCATAACCGTTAGCTCCCTTTCTATTTCTTTCTCTTCGCCGTTGACGGTGATCCTTGGCATAGGAAAATATAATATACTTAAACCAAAGGAGGATACCAGTGACGCCCGATATAATGCAAGTTCCCGAAGTGCCAGAAACACCAAGGGAGTATCCCTTAATGCCTTTGAGGGATATAGTCATATTTCCAACTATGGTACTTCCCCTCTTTGTGGGCAGAAACTTCTCCATAAAAGCTATAGAGGAAGCTTCCAAGAGAGACAGACTTATATTCCTCACTTTACAGAAGGAAAAAGAGATAGATGAACCTAAAGAGGAGGACATACACAAGGTTGGCGTGATAGCTCACATAATAAGAGTAGTCCCAATTGAAGAGAACAGGATAAAGGTCCTGGTTCAGGGGATAAAAAGGGGAATATTAAAAAGCCTTGAATTAAGAGATGACCACTACGTAGCCCTCGTGGAACCCGTTGAGGAAAGGGAGATAGAAGAGAAGGACCTAACCATAGAAGACAAAGCCTTGATGAAGTCCGTGAAAGAGCTCCTGGACAAGGCGATATCCCTTGGAAAGCAGGTGATCCCCGACGTGGTAATGATAATAAGGGAAATTGAAGAACCTGGCAGACTTGCAGACCTCATGGCTTCAATCCTTGAAATGAAATCAAGGGAAGCACAGGAGGTGCTTGAAACCCTTGACCCCAGAGAAAGACTCAGGAAGGTGCATCAATTCTTGCTCAACGAGGTTGGACTCTTAGAGGTAAAACAGCAGATCAGCACCCAGGCGAGGGAACAGATAGAAAAGGAGCAGAGGGAGTATTTCTTAAGACAGCAGTTAAGGGCTATACAGGAAGAGCTTGGAGAGGCTGATGAGAGAAGAGCAGAGATAGAGGAATACAGGAAAAAACTTGGGGAGCTTCAGCTTGAGGAGTCCATAAAGAAAGAGGTTGAAAAGCAGATAAAGAGACTTGAACGGCTTCACCCAGACTCAGCAGAGGCGGGAGTGATAAGAACATGGCTTGATTGGGTTATAGAGCTCCCTTGGAACAAGAGGACCGAAGACAATTACGACCTTGAGAGAGCGAGGGAAATCCTTGATAGAGACCATTACAACTTGGAAAAGGTGAAGGACAGAATAATAGAGTACCTTGCAGTTAGGAAGCTGACGGAAGGAGGGGAATCCTCCGCTCAGATACTCGCCTTTGTGGGTCCTCCTGGAGTTGGGAAAACTTCCCTGGGAAGGTCTATAGCGGAGGCTCTGGGCAGGAAGTTCGTGAGAATAGCCTTGGGTGGTATAAGGGATGAGGCTGAGATAAGGGGACACAGAAGAACTTACGTGGGTGCTATGCCGGGCAGAATAATCCAGGCTATAAAGCAAGCAGGTACGAAGAATCCCCTGATAATGCTTGACGAAATAGACAAGCTCGCCATCTCCTTCCAAGGAGACCCTGCGGCGGCACTCCTTGAGGTTCTTGACCCAGAACAGAACAAAAACTTCACCGACCTTTATATAGGACTTCCCTTTGACCTTTCGGAAGTGATATTCATATGCACCGGAAACAGGATGGACACAATTCCTACACCGCTGCTGGACAGGATGGAGCTCCTACAACTCTCAGGGTACTCTGAAGAGGAAAAGCTCTTCATAGCTCAAAAACACCTTCTTCCAAAGCTTATACCCTTGCACGGCATAAAGGAGGGCGAGGTAAACTTTGAGGATGAGGCTATACTTGAGATTATAAGGGGATACACCCGTGAGGCTGGTGTAAGAAACCTCCAGAGACAGATTTCCTCCGTACTTAGAAAGATCGCCGTTAAGAAACTGAAAGGGGAGTCTGGACCCTTCAGGATTACCAAGGAGGACATAAGGAAACTCCTCGGTGTTCCGAGGTATAAGCCAGAAAGGGAGAGAGAGCCTCTTGTGGGTATAGCAACCGGTTTAGCATGGACGGAGGTCGGCGGTGAGATTATGTATATAGAAGCCACCAAGATGAAGGGTAAGGGAGGACTACTACTGACAGGCTCCCTTGGAGATATAATGAAGGAATCAGCTCAAGCGGCTCTATCTTATATAAAATCAAACGCGGAGGCTTACGGGATAGACCCGGACATATTCCCCAACATAGACATTCATATACACGTCCCAGAAGGAGCTGTTCCAAAGGACGGACCTTCCGCAGGGGTCGCTATAGCAACCGCACTCATATCTCTCATTACCAACACCCCAGTGAGGATGGATATAGCCATGACCGGTGAGATTACTTTGAGGGGAAGGGTACTGCCGGTTGGCGGGTTGAAGGAGAAGATACTCGCTGCAAAGAGGGCTGGCATATACGAAGTTATACTGCCTGAGAAAAACAGGGATGAGGTCATTGAAGACCTCCCTGAATACGTGAGAGAGAAGATGGAGCTCCACTTCGTGAATCATCTGGACGAAGTCTTTAAGCTTGCCCTAGTGGAAAGTAAGGTTTCCAGCTCTTGAGTTCTTTATTGGAGACTCTCTATCTCAATCTCAAATACGTCTCCCCTGTTCTGGACGGGTAGGGTTCCTGTCCTGCCCGTGATAACGAAGGTTCTTCCTCCTTTTGCCCTGAAAACGGATTGAATAGCCTCCTCAAACTTCTTCCCAGTTACCTGTTTTAACTTAGCTATACCCCGTTTATCAATAAGAACAAGGAAAAGCTCCCCTTCGGTAAACTTGGTTACATCAAGGAACTTGTATATTGGGCTTCTCACGTTTTTAACCACTCCCACGTACCTCTTTCCCGCTATCTCTGTTATGAAGTGCCTTGTATTGAAGGTGTACTTGTTCTCCCCTTGGTAAACGTCCGGCATACTTGCAACGGTGTAAGAGCCGGAGAAGTTTTCCTCAGAGAGCAAGAGTTCATCGCCTTTGTAAACCCTAAGGTACCCATCTCTATCGGTGAAAACAAGAAGGTCACCCAGCATAACCGCAGAATCTATTCTGAAGCCAGAGGGAACCTTGAACGCTTCCTTCTCTATCAGCTCGTTTCCTGAAATCTCAAGCCTTTTTACCTCCCCCCAGAAATTTCTTCCATCAAACTTTTGACCTACAAGGGTATCCTTAGGTCTCTCCTTGTCAAGCACCGAAACGAAGAAAGGTATGTCCCTGGCAACTATCACAGGACTTCCGCCTACCATCCTCACTAGGAAAGAGTTAACAGAGGAACCGACAACCTGATTTACGACTATCAGGTCATCCCCTTCGGAAGTAGGTATACACTGGAGGGATACAGGATAACCGGAGGGCAGGTTCATACTTGCGTATTCGGCAAACTCCTTTTCAAGGAGCTCATATATAACCAACCTGTTCTCAAATAGAACTGCAGCGTAATCTCTTCCGAAGAAACTGCAAGCATCCGCTGAGAGGGGAAGGCTCGGTAAAGCTATCAAAAACTTTGCCTGCAGCTTAAACTCCTCTGGAACTCTCTCGGTTTGCTGAACTATAACTTTAGGCTTGGGCTTCTCGTAAAAGTCCACAGCTAAGCCCTTATACTCAATACCGTAGCCCTCCTCAAACTCCCTTACAAGGTAATCGCAGGCTTCACCCTTCTGGAGGTTCCCAACCAGAGAACTCACCTTAAAGAAGCCTTCTTCACTCCCCAAGTAGCATATGCTCTGATAATAGAGCTTCACAGGGTCACCCTTTTCAATCCCTTTGTCTTCCAGAATATCAGCCTCAGAGAACTTCTCCTCTACCCTACTGACCTTAACCTTACCCACCTCTTCCTCTACCTTTCCCAAAACCTCTCCGGTAACGGGGTGTACGAGCTCCCTTCCCTCTTTTAAGACAGTGAAGACCTCACCAACATTAACTTTACCTTTTCCAAGGTCAAGGATAACTTTATTCCCAAGCTTTTCAACCACGTATCCCTTCCTATTGAAGAAATCCTTTATAGCATCCAGCTCTTTTGAGACAGTTAGGGAGACCAGGATAAGTGCGAAAAACAGTAGCTTTTTCATGTCTTATATCTCTCCATGTTCTCAATTATTTTATCCGTTATCTCCTGGGTTCCTACCCTATTGTATCCCTGAGAGTATATATCCGGTGTTCTGTAACCCTGATTAAGGGTCTCCTCCACCGCTTTCTCAACCAAATCCGAAGCTTTATCCATTCCGAAGGAATACTTGAGCATCATAGCGGCAGAGAGGATCGTGGCTATCGGGTTGGCTACTCCCTTTCCAGCTATGTCAGGAGCGGAGCCGTGAACAGGCTCATAGAGGGCGTGTTTATCCCCCACACTGGCAGAGGGTAACATCCCAAGACTTCCCACTACAACACCAGCCTCATCAGAAAGAATGTCCCCAAAGATATTCCCTGTGACAATTACATCAAAAGAGCTTGGTCTCCTTACCAGCTGCATTGCACAGTTATCAACATACAGGTGTTCAAGTTCAACGTCAGGATAATCCTTTGAAACCTCTTCAACCACTTGCTTCCAAAGACCACTTACCTCAAGGACGTTAGACTTATCAACACTCGTAAGCTTTTTCCTTCTCTTCCTCGCTATTTCAAAGGATTTTATTACAACCCTTCTTATCTCATCCTCTGTATACCTCATCGTATTTACACCAACTCTCTTCCCACCTTCCTCAAATATTCCTCTCGGTTCACCGTAGTAAACGTCCCCGGTAAGTTCCCTTACCACGAGCATATCCGTTCCTCTCACCACCTCCGGCTTTAGGGGTGAAGCATCTATCAATGGCTCCCATACCTTTGCAGGTCTGAGGTTAGCGTAAAGGTCAAGCTCCTTTCTTATCTTCAATAGTCCTCTCTCAGGTCTCTTGTCAGTGGGAAGGTTGTCCCACTTTGGTCCTCCAACCGCACCAAGGAGAACTGCATCAGAGTCCCTGCACAGCTCCAGGGTTTCGTCTGGAAGCGGTGTTCCTGTTTCATCAATGGCTATGCCACCTATGAGCCCCTCTTTATATTCAAACTTAACGTTGAACAGCTCCTCAACCTTGCCAAGCACCCTTAGGGTTGCATCAACTATCTCAGGTCCAATACCATCTCCCTTGAGGACTGCTATTCTGAAGCTCTGCATGAAAGAGTATTATACGGGATACGGCAAGCTTAAGCTTTAAATTTAATGCCTTTAATGCAAAAGTTCCATAATTGGAATGCCCTTGAAATCCTGAGAGAGGAAAGAACTTAATAAGCAGGAGGTGAGTGATATGTGTTTCTCAATGGAGGAGTACGAACAACTCAAAGCTATAATCAAGGAGCGTAAGAGAATAAAGGAGGAGCTTAAGGACATAAAGCCCTCTGACTTTGAAGAGAAGGAAGTTGAGGAAAAGGAGCCAGCTGAGGTAAAAAGGGATTAGAGATACACCCTCTCAAGGGTAAGACCCTTTGCAGGAGCGGTATAAGGGCAATGCTTTCCCTCTAAAAAGTTTTTTAGGTCTCCACTGCTGAGCTTCCCTTCCGCTCTCCTTACCAGAGCACCTACGAGCCTCCTTACCATATAGCGTAAGAAGTGGCTTGCGGTGAACCTGATCTGTATAAGGTCCCCTCTCACCTCAACCTCGGAGGTAAGGTGTATAAGGGTGTTCTTTTCCCCTTCAAGCTTTGCAAATCCAGAGAAATCTTTCAGTCCTGATATCAGCCGCACACCCTCATAAAGAGCGTCAATATCAAGTCTGCGGGGTATCTGCCAGGAGAAAGGGTAAAGGAAAGGATTTCTAACCTCCGAATTCCAGACTCTGTAAAGGTATACCTTCCTCTTTACCGAATACCTTGCGTTGAACTCATCGGGTACGATCTTCACCTCATACACACCTATATCCTTGGGAAGTAAAGAGTTCAAACCTCTAAGTACATTTAAACATTCAACTCCCTTACTGCTCCTGAAGTTTGCCACATAGTCCTCTGCGTGAACACCGGCATCTGTTCTGCAACACCCCACAAGTTTGACCTCTTCCCTTATGATACGTTCTATGCTATCCTTCAAAACCCCCTGGACGGTAGGGACATAAGGCTGTATCTGCCAACCTGAGTAATTCGTTCCGACAAAGGCAAGCCTGAGCATATAATTGGGCATGGTTTAAAATTCTAAGATAATGAGAATCGGTATACTTTGCTCTGGCGGGGACGCCCCTGGAATGAACCCTGTTATAAGGTCTGTGGTCAGGAGTGCAAGCTCCCTGGGTCATGAAGTTGTAGGAATAAGAAGAGGATTCAGGGGACTCATCGCGGGTGACTTTATGAATCTCAGCAGCAGGGACGTTGGAGGCATACTTGACAGGGGTGGGACTATTATTCTTAGCAGTAGAGAAGAGAGGTTCAAGAGCCTGGAATTCAGGGAGACGGCTTACAGGAATATAGAACGAGCAGGGATAGAAGCCATGATAGTCCTGGGAGGAGAGGGGACTTTCAAAGGAGCGCAGATTATAGCTGAAGAGAGCGGACTGCCTGTTATAGGTGTACCCTGCACTATAGACAACGACATAGGTTGTACCGAGTACTGCATAGGCTACGATACAGCGTTAAGGAACGCCGTTGATGCTATAGACAAGATAAGGGATACAGCAAGCTCCCACGAAAGGATATTTGTTGTTGAAGTGATGGGGAGAAACAGGGGATTCATAGCGGTTGAAGCTGGGCTGGCTACAGGTGCTGAGCTGATACTAGTTCCAGAAGAAAAATTTCCGAAGGAGAGAATTCCCGAAGAGATCATCAAGGCAAAGGAAATGGGCAAGCTCCACTTCATAATAGTGATGGCGGAGGGATACGGAAAGGCGGAGGAGCTTAAACAGTTCTTATTTGAGAGTGTGGGTAACAGGTATGGGGAAATAAGAGCCACCGTTCTCGGACATTTACAGAGAGGAGGAAGCCCTACCCACACCGACAGGATAATGGGCATGAAGTTTGGAGAGGTAGCCGTTGAGGCACTTCTTTCCGGGGAAAGAAAAGGTTTTGTAGCTTACAAAAGGGGAAAGTTCTACATAGAGGACTTCCAGAGGGCTGGCGAACCCAAGGAAATAGACTGGGAAGCCCTGAGGCTCAGCAGAAGGTTGAACTTATGATTCCTTCTCCTCCTTTTTCTTCTCGTACTCAGGTTGGTAGCCTATAACAGCCTCCTTAGAAAAGGTTAGCTTTGTGTTCGCGTCTACTTTCAGGGTGACCGTTCTATCTCCTATCTCAGCTACCGTTCCCCATATACCTGCTGAGGTTACAACCTTATCCCCCTTCTTAAGGCTCTCTATAAATTTTCTGTGCCTTTCTCTTTCCTTCTTCTGGGGTCTTATTATAAGGAAGTAAAAGATGGCGAATATCCCCACGAGAAAAAGAACCTGAAAGAGTATGGCTCCGGTTGGGTTTGGCTGTCCCTGTCCCTGGGCAAAGGCTATGTCTATCATTCCTAATCCTCCTTCCAATACTCCTCAAAAGCTATCCATGTCTTTGGGATTATAAACCTGAGATTATCCCAGGACTTCATATATTTTATCCTTTTTCCTGCTGCCCTATTAAGGGAACTTCCAAAAACTTCAAGAGCCTCCTCTTCATAGTCCTCTATACTTCCCTCAAGCACTGCCTCTCCAGCCATAGCTCCAGTGTAAACTGCGTTGGCTATTCCCCCTCCAGTGATTGGATGACAGAAACCACCTGCGTCTCCGACCAACAAAACCTTACCACGTATGGGTTTTTTCACTCCTTCAGCCGGTATCCAGCCTCCCGTCCTTCCCAGAATCCTATATTCTACAAGACCTTCCGAAAGCAGTTCGTCAACAAACCTCTTCAAACTCTCCATCACATTTATCGGATAATCTGGGTCAATCCCCACTCCGACATTTGCCAGTTCTCCTTTTGGAAAAACCCAGCCGTAACCACCGGGTATGTATTCGCGAAAGTATATAAGCAGGTCGTGAAGCTTATGCTTCAAAGGAAGAGTAAACTGGGCTGTGGTCAGGAACATGCGCGTATGTTCCCCAGTCAACTTAGCTGTCTTTGAATGAGGTCCATCGGCACCTATAATTATGTCAGCCTTAACTGAGTATCTTTCCCTACCATCTATATGCTCAAGCCAAACATTTCCATCTTCAAAACCCAGGAACTGTGTTCTTAGCCTGAGCTCAGCTCCATGTTGCAAGGCAAGCTCCACTATGTTTCTGTCAAACCTGTCCCTGTAAAGGACGTATCCCTCCGAGCCCATCCTTACCAGTTCCCCCCATGGGGTAAAGTGAACCATATCTTTAACAGCCTGAGAGACAACTTCATCTGGGAAAAATTCAGGGAACCTGTGCCTGAGCTGAATCGGTACGAACTCTGCACATTGGACTGGAACACCTGGAGCTCTCTTTATATCAACAATTAAAACCTTTGCACCCTCACGGGAAAGGGTGTAAGCGGCAGTTGCTCCTCCCGGTCCACAACCGACTACAAGGACGTCATACCTCATTTATCTTCAGAATTTAGGTGGTTCTTGATGAGTTTGCCCATCTTAAAGGTAGGAACAAACTTCTCCTTAACAAATATCTCAACCCCAGTTCTGGGGTCCTTTACGAACCTGGAAGGTTTCTTCTTTATCTTAAAGGTACCGAGCCCCCTTATCTCCACCTTCTCACCACGAACAAGAGCCTCAGCCATAACCTGAAACACCTGATCCACTATGAGACGTGCCTTCCTCTGAGACATACCCCTTTTTGCAGCTATCTCCCTGGTTATGTCTGATTTTTTCATTTCTTTTCCTCCTCAATGTATATGGTCCTTACTCTGCTATTATCCCCTTTCGCCTGAAGGGTTTCCTTTTTCCTATCATATACTATCTCATCCGCCTCAAGTATGTTTTTATCTTCCTCAACCCTTGCCTTACCTCTCAGAATTATCACATCGCTACGCAGGTCGTACTCTGCATACTCAGAGAAGGCTCTCCTTTTAGGTTCGTAATACCTTACGTTGCCGGTAGCTGTTATCTTTACCGGTTTTCCCTTCTCGTCCAGAAATATAACAACTTCATCAGCCCGCAACACGGACTCCCCTCTCGTGAGTTTCACATTGCCCCTGTATACTATGCTGTCCTTTTTGAATTCCAGATTCTTAGCCTCACCGGTTATGGGTTGCGCCCAAACGGTAAGAAAAGAGATAAGAAGAAGGAGGAGGCAGAATAGGTTAAATCTCATGCTTCGTCCTCACATCGCTTATTATAACCTTCAAGGGCTTGAGATAAGCCTTAAACCCTTTGCCTTCTATAAAGTTGCTTTCTTTCCATACAAGAACCTCCCCCTCACCATAGAGTAGGTTCTTACTGAAATCTATAATAGCGTTCTCCGTTTTCACGAAAAGGGCTTCTCCTCTTATCTCAACGTTACCCTTCAAAACCCCAAGATTCTTATCCCTCTGAAAGGTTATCGTGTTTGCTTTCACCTCATATCCGCCTTTGGATTTAAGGAGCACGTCTAAAAGGGATAGCTCAGGACCAAAGGAAACAAGCTCTCTACCCTGTACCCTCCACTCTTCACCGTCTTCTCCGAAGACCCTTATGCTTACATCACGGGCAAGGCTCTTCTCTTGAGTTTGTACTTTAGAAGTACCTTCAAGAAAGGAAACGTAAGCTACGGCTCCAAAAGAAAATACAAGAAAAAGACCGTGGAGAAGCAAGAACTTCATCAGGTATATTTTTTCATAAGTGCCCTATCCTTACCAGTGAGCTTGAGTATCAGGTCACATACCTCTCTCACAGCTCCCTTGCCGCCCTCTGCATTTGTCACGTAAACAGCGTTTTCCTTAACCACAGGGGGAGCGTTCTTAACTGCCACAGGAAACACCACCCTTCTCATAACAGGTATGTCTACAAGGTCATCACCCACGAAGCCTACCTCTTCGGTGGAGAGTCCGTGTTTTTCCATTATGTAGTTTAGAACCCTGTCCTTTTCAGTCCTTCCCATAAAGACTTCCTCTATACCAAGCTCTGATAGCCTGTTCCTTAGAGCTTCTGACTCCCTTCCGGATATAACACCTGTCATTATCCCCGCTCTTTGGAGAAGTTTTATCCCGAGCCCGTCGTGAACGTTAAAAACTTTTATCCTCTCTCCCCCCTCGGTGTAGAAGAGCCTTCCATCAGTTAGAACCCCGTCTACATCCATGAGTAAGAGCTTGAGCTTTCTAACCTTCTGCCTAAGACTCAAATCAACACCTCTTTGAGCCAAACTTTGTGCAGGCACGGTCAAGAAGTCCAAGGAATTGTTCTGTCTCTTGAAGTCCAAGTACCTGCATTACTATCTCGTCCTTATAAGGGTCGTATATGAAGAAGGTTGGGGTGCCTATAACTCTGAAACGTCTATCAAGATAGCTAGGTATATCCTCTACATTTATAGGAACAACCACAAAAGCCCTGTCCATCAAAGAGCTTACCTTTGGGTCAATAAATACAACCTCCTCCATATACTTGCAGTAACTGCACCCGTTCTCATAAAAATAAACGAGAACAAGTTTCCCTTCCTCCTTTGCCACGCTTACACCCTCTCTAAAGTCCGGATACCAGCGGGACGCCCAGAGGAAACCCACCAACAAAAACAGGAGTGCTACGCTTAAAGCTTTCATAGACTAAAATATAGCCTATGAAGACGGGTTTTGTATATGACGATATTTACCTGAACCACGACTACCCTGACCACCCGGAAAGAAAGGAAAGGCTGATATCTATAATGAATCACCTTGAGAAGGTCCAACTCTTGAAAGAGGTAATTGATATAAAACCCAGAAGAGCTACGGTGGAGGAGGTGGCACTGAACCACGACCCCAATTACATCCAAGAAATTCATGATTTTTGCAAATCCGGTGGGGGTTTTTTAGACCCTGACACCTACGCCATTGAGGAAAGTTACGATGTTTCCCTGACAGCCGTTGGAGGGGTCCTTGAGGGGATAGACAGGATACTTAAGGGGGACGTGGAAACAGTGTTCTGTGCTGTAAGACCACCTGGCCACCACGCTGAGTATGCGAAGGCGATGGGTTTTTGTATCTTTAACAACATAGCAATTGGAGCTCACTATTTGAGAAAGATTAAAAAGGTCGGAAAGGTTTTTATAATTGACTTTGACGCCCACCACGGGAATGGAACCCAGAGGAGTTTTTACGAGGATGATACAGTTTTTTACTTCTCAACCCACGAGTATCCCTTCTATCCCGGAACAGGAAGCCCAAAGGAGAAGGGTGCAGGTAAAGGAGAAGGCTACACTTTGAACGTTCCCATGCCGGCAGGGGCTGGGGATTCTGACTATGAGCCCGTTTATTCAAACCTTCTTCCCAAGGTAATGGGAGAATTCTCTCCCGATTTCATCTTAGTTTCTGCAGGCTACGACCTACACTCAGACGACCCGTTGACCTATTTGAACGTCTCCACAAAAGGTATTAGGAGCATAGTTAGAAACATACTGAAGACAGCAAAGGAACTGAAAGCCCCCACGCTGTTTGCCCTTGAGGGAGGTTACAACCTAAAGGCGCTGGGAGAAAGCGTTGTGGCTACTATAGAGGAGATGCTTTCAGCTTAGTGTTATTGTGAACTTAATCACCTACAAAAGTTTACATATGCTTAGATTATTAGCCCTATGAAGACGGAACGTAAGCTTATCATACCGGAGGACCTGGTTTTAAAGTGCGTAAAATGTGGTCTGTGTAAGTCAGTGTGTCCTTCCTACTATGGTGAAGAAGGAAGTTACGCAAGAGGGAGGCTTGCTTTAGCGGAGATGGTTGCTAAGGGAGAAGTCCCTCTGAATGAGGAGATCGCCAAGCAATGGAATGAGTGTGCAATGTGCAGAAGGTGTGAGTGGGTGTGTCCCAACGATGTCCAGTATAAGGAGATACTCGTCCAGGCTAAAGAGCTTCAGGAAAAAGAGCTTGGCAGGGACATAATATCTAAAGCAGGGTTGAAGAGCCTTGAGTTCATGCAATCGGACTTGGGCAGAAAAGTAATAAAAGCGGCAGGAAAACTGAGCTCCTTCCTACCCTCTGAGATAAAAACCCCCCTACCAACAGGTGCTGTTAAGTTTATGCCAAAACCTTACGGTAAGCCTTTCGGTATAAGGGGGAAGACGTTCAAAGCTCAAGAAGAAAAGGGAAGGCTTCTCTTCTTCACCGGCTGCATGATAGACGTCTTTTATGGAAAAACTGGAGAGAGCGTTATAAAGTTGATGAACAGACTGGGCTACACCGTTGTTGTTCCGGAGGATATAAAGTGCTGTGGTGCACCCCACCTTTACCACGGAAACACCTCAGCCTTTGAGAGGTTAAAGGAGCATAACCTGAGAGAGATGGAGAAGTATGATTTTGACGCCATAGTGGTTGCGTGCCCTACCTGCGGAGGAGCACTTATAGAGGATTACGGGAAGGACTGGAAGGTTTATGATTTTGCGGAGCTACTATTTAAAGAGGGTGAAAACCAAAGGTTCAAGACAGCGAATGAGAAACTTACCTTCCATGTTCCCTGCCACTCTTACACAGCTATGAAGGTAGATCCGCAGGTTTTCTATGGAGTAATGGAAAGGGTTGAAGGCGCAGAGGTGGTGAAGGCTGAAAAAGCCCAGTCCTGTTGTGGTTTCGCCGGTCTATGGAGTATAAAGAACCCTAAACTTTCTGAGAAGGTACAAAGAGAGAAGATGGAAGACTTCAAGTCAACTGAAGCGGACTACGTGCTTACAACCTGTCCAGGATGTGTTTTACAACTCAGGGATGGAGTTAGGAAGTTTGGTAACAGGCAGGAGATAAAGCATCTCGCTGATTACCTTGTGGAAAGGATAGACTAACTCCAATTCTTTGGCGATATACAAAGCATCAAAGCTCTATCTTTGCGTACTTCTTCCTTCCCTCTTCAAAGAGGTCTCCACCATATATATCGTTGGCAACTATCACCGGAAAGTCTTCAACGTACAATCTCCTTATAGCTTCCGTACCTAAGTCCTCATAGGCTATCAGCTCAGAGGATTTTATGTGTTTCTGGAGGAGCGTAGCAACACCCCCCACAGCGGCAAAATAGACAGCCTTGTACTTTTTGAGTAGCTCCTTAACCTGAGGAGAACGGTAGCCTTTTCCTATCATTCCTTTAAGTCCAAGCTTGAGAAGGGGTTCAACGTACCTGTCCATCCTTATAGCTGTGGTTGGACCTGCCGAACCTATAACCTGTCCCGGTTTTGGGGGTGTAGGTCCAACGTAATAGATAACCTGACCATTCAGGTCTATGGGTGGCTTTTCTCCCCTCTCTATAGCCTCAACCATCCTCTTATGGGCTGCATCTCTTGCGGTATATATGTAGCCGGTAATGAGAACCTTATCTCCCACCCTGAGCTGTTCTATAACATCGTCAGTAAGGGGTGTTTTAATCCTCTTCTCCATGCAAATAGTATAACAGGAGCTATGTTGATAAAATATACCTTGTCCTATGGAAAAGCTTAAACACTATGCAGAACTCGTCAAATTTGAACATACCGTGTTCGCTTTACCTTTCGCTCTTGCTAGCGTCCTGTTACTTGCAAAAGAGGCTCCTACTATGGGAAAACTCTTCTGGATACTGGTAGCCCTAATAAGCGCCAGAACTTTAGGCATGGCCTTCAACAGACTTGTAGATGAACCTTACGACCGCCTTAACCCGCGCTCTCAGAGCTGGCCTCTCGTATCTGGAGTTTTATCAAGGGGAGAGGTGAAAGGACTCATAGCTTTTTCAGCAGGAGTGTTTGTTCTCAGTACGGTCTTTATAAACTTCTTAGCCTTCCTGCTGTCTCCAGTGGTGATTTTCCTTCTCTGGCTTTACCCTTACTCCAAGAGGTTTACCTACTTCCCCCATTTGGTACTTGGTTTAGTTTACTTCCTCATACCTGTCGCCGTGGACGTTGCTCTCAACGCATCAGTATCTATCAAGGCTTTTATCCTGGGTGTAGCGATGGCTTTCTGGGTTTCTGGATTTGATATACTCTACTCTCTGCAGGACTATGAATTTGACAAAGAGCATGGTCTCAAATCTGTTCCTGTTCGGTTTGGTATAGAAGGTGCCCTCAAGCTCGCAAGGACCTTTCACCTTATTACCTTTCTATCCCTTCTATCGCTCGGTTTCTATGATAACAGGCTCGGCGTAATATACATGGGTGGGCTTTTGCTTCTGGCTGGCTTCCTCTTATACGAGCATTCTCTGATAAAACCCAACGACCTATCAAAGGTCAACAAGGCTTTTTTCACCGTAAACGGATACGTAAGCGTGGTTTTTTTTATAGTTGTACTTCTTGACTACATTTCATAGACCCATTCTACGCTCTATATCTGAGATACGCTTTCTGTACTCCTCTTGGGATATCTCCCCCTTCATTAGCATGCCTGTCAGCAACTGTATCTCCTTCTCTATCTCCTTTAACCTTTTAATTCTGTCCTTCTCTTTTCCTGCAAGTATACTGTAAAGGTAATGCTCTTCAACCTCATAATGCCTTAAACTCTTTTTAAGGGAGGTTATATCCTTCTTCAACAGGTAGCCCTTAAGTTTTTCAAGGAATTCAAAGACCTCCTGTATATCCCTCTTCCTCTCAGCCCTCAGGAAAACCTGACCCGTATCCAGTATCCTCCCAACAATTATATAAGTATCCTCTTCCGGTCCCCTGAAGAGTTCAAGGCTAAGCTTGAGTCCGTTCATTTCAAATATGTCATGTAATACCTTTTCCTCTCCGAAAGGTTTCTTTTCAAGCTTTTCTCTCTCAACATATTCCTTGAAGGATATACCTCCAAACACAGCTATTATCTCCTTACAGTACTCGTTTGCCAGGTTTCCCACGCTTATAGTCAGGTAGGCAAGGAGGTCCTTGTTAAGGAAGTCAAACTTCAATCGCACTCCCAGAATTATGTCCACAAATCCCTTTTCCAGCTCTATAGAAAAGGAGCACATGTTCAGAGAACCATTTTCCATAAGGAGAAATTTCATCAGGTCTTTGTCAGGTTTTACTCTTAGGGCTACCGGAGAATATATGTGTACTATGGTCTCCTCACCCTCTAAAAGAACTTCAGCATTTATAACCGTTGAACCCCAGGGTATCAAAAACTCCCTGTCCTCCCTATACACCCTGATAGAGCCGAAGATCTGTTCCAGGTAATGCTCTATAAGAAGTACAACTCGCTCCAGTCTGTCATCCATGGCTTTATTTTAACAGCTCACCCTTTCTGGGAGAGTAACCTCGCATAAAGTCCTCACCCTTCATTCTTTTACCTTTTGGGGAGATAAGCTCCAGAATCTGAACTGCTCCGTAACCGCAGGCAACAATGAAGTCTCCATCGTCTATTATCTCCCCTGGCTCACCATGACCTTCAACCACACTGACTTTGAGGAGCTTGAGCCTTTCCCCTCTGAAATAGGTGTAAACGTTAGGGTACAAGCCCCTTACCCTATCTCTAACACTCTCAGCCTCAGCCTTCCAGCAGAGTTTATACTCCTCCCTCTGAACGGGAGGTGCGTAGGTTGCCTCTTCTTCCTTCTGAGGGACAGGTTTTAAACTCCCCCTGAACCAGAGATTGAGAGTCCGAACTAAGAGATCTGCCCCCTGTCTGGACAACCTCTCTGAGAGTGTATAGAAGTTATCCTCCTCTCCTATAATTACCTCTTCCTGAGAAAGTATATCCCCGGCATCCATCCTTTCGTTTACAAGCATAACCGTGTTTCCCGTAACTTTCTCCCCTGCCATGAGGGCTCGCTGTATAGGAGCGGCACCTCTGTACCTGGGCAATAAGGAAGCATGAAGATTTATAACCCCGTACGGAGGCAGGTCAAGTATGCTCTTAGGAAGGATCTTACCGTAGGCAACCACAACTATACAGTCCAGTTCAAGCCCCTTGAGTATATCAAAGAGCTCACCTGCTTTCTCAGGTTGATAAACGTTAAGGTTCAGTCTGTAAGCAAGCTCCTTAACCGGGGGTGGGGTTAACCTTTTCCCCCTTCCGGCGGGTTTGTCCGGCTGGGTAACAACCCCAACAACGTTAAAGTTCTTGTGGATAAGCTCAAGACTGGGAACCGCAAATTGAGGGGTTCCCATGAAGAGAACTCTCATCATTCAACCTTCCAGTTATCTATCAGCCTTGTGTTACCAACCCAAAGGGCAACTAATATTCTGTCTCCGCTTTCCACAATATCCTTAGGGTTTAAATCCGGGTCTGTAATCTCAACGTAGTCTATCTTCTTTACATGGGGGTGAGATAGAATGAACTTCCTGATCTCTTCTTTTAAAGCTTGGGCATTTCTCTCTCCCTGATTTATAAGCTCCTGAGCTAAGATGAAGGCTCTGTATATAGAGAGGGCAGACTCCCGCTCCTCCGGGTTCAGATAAACGTTCCTTGAGCTGTAAGCCAGCCCATCAGGTTCCCTCACAGTTTCTACCGGGACTATCTCAACCGGTATCAGCAGGTCTCTAACCAGTCTCTGTATGACCTTGAGCTGCTGGTAGTCCTTTTCGCCGAAGTAGACCCTGTGGGGTTGGACTGCATTTAGAAGCTTTACCACCACGGTAGCCACACCCTTAAAATGCCCCGGTCTAAACTTCCCTTCAAGTATCTCACTCATATCCCGCACGTATACCTCGGTCTTTGACCCAGCAGGATACATCTCTTCATCGCTGGGGGCAAAAACTATATCAACACCCATCTCATCACACACAGACATGTCATGGTCAAGATTTCTGGGATACCTTTCATAGTCCTCATCGGGTCCGAACTGGGTTGGGTTGACGTACACGCTAACAACGGTAACATCGTTCTGAAGCTTTGACCTCTTCATAAGAGCCTTGTGGCCTTCATGTAGGTATCCCATTGTAGGCACAAAGCCGATATTTATGCTCTTCTCACACTTCAAGGTTTGAAGGTGATTCCTCAGTTCCTTTACCTTTTTGAAAAGAAGTGGCACGTAAGCACCTCCTTGATTGCGAGAGAAAAGTATTATAAAGGATTGATGGGTTTAAAAACCAAGGTCTTGGTTCTAAAGAGAATACGAGCTGGAGACCAGGATTTGCTGGCAAAGGTTTACGGAAAAGGGGGGGTAATTGACCTCCTCGTCAGGGACGGGTTCCTAAACAACCACAGGTTTTTTGGACTGTTTGAACCCTTCAATCTTCTGGAGGTTGACCTCTCTCAAAGGGGCGGCATTGCGATACCTAACGATATCGGTGACGTAAAGTTCCTCTCCTACCTCTGCAGGGACTTTGAAAGGTTCCTGTGGTTTTCGTGGATATCAGGATTCATCCTGAAGTTTGTGAAATACTATGACGAAAAGCTTTTCAATCTGTTTATCAGTTATATGCTGAGCAAAAGTACACAAAATACGCTGAGGATAAAGTTCAGATTAGACTACTTAGAGCTATCAGGCTTGAAGCCCAAGTTCCTTGAAGAGGAAAAACACAGGAGGATGTTAAAACTCTCAGATGGGTCCACTTCGGACAAGGGTGATGTTGAGGTGTCCGCTGAATCCCTTAACTTAATTAAGAAGGTGTATAGGGCAGAAAAACCCCAAAGGATAAAGATAGGAGCGGGCGCGCTCCAGGATTTAGAGACCCTGTTGGATCTGTTCATTGAGCATCACATCAGGTAGGCGAGAGAGGTTACAATAACAGGCACAAGGAAGTTATCATCAACCTTTAGCCTCATTGCCTCAACAATTGAAGCTATACACGAGAGTAACAGAGCTTTCTCAAAACCTACCCACAGCAGGAGGACTATATAAACGGACAGGAAGAAGGATAGAGTCCCCTCCCAAGTCTTTTCAGGGTTAAAGAAGAGCTCATGCCTACCGAAAACCTTGCCAATAAGGGTAGAAAAACTGTCCCCAACAGCCAAAATTACAACACCAAGAAGGGAAAGCTTCCCGAAAAGAATGTAAGACAGAAAAATGCCGAGGTTTGCATACAAAGCCTGTATGCCTGGACGGGATAGGTTCTTTTCCCTCTCAAGTTCAACGATAAATCTATGAAATAGACCGATTAAAGGCTCATACCTGTAAACGACAAGAAGATTTACAGCTATCACAGTAGAAAATATCAACAGGGTTAATTGGTATGGGAAGTGGTTTATGGGCACACACCACAGGAGGATAAGGAAAAGGTGAAAAACCTGCCTCTTTATCTCCAGGGAAAGCTCATCTCTGTCTGAGTATCTCTCTGATTCTTGAGTAAACATAAAACCTTACCTTAACCATATCTGCGTCGTCTATGAATAGCTCAAAACCGAGCTTTATCTTGCCGTCCTCTGTCTCCAAAACGTTAACCAGTCTCGCACTTCCTTTAACCTCTTCAACCTCAACAGGAAAATCTATATGAACCTTAACATCCTTGTTTAGGAACTTATCCACCTCATAAGGGTCACTCACGACAACCGAAAAGCCTCCCTCCGATATATCGTCAACCTCGTACTCTTTCTCTTCTCCGTCTACGGATATAAAAAGCTTGACCGGATGGACGTGAGATGGAGGCACCCTGGCGCTTCTCCTATCACCAACGGGTTTCTCAGGATTCAGAGAAGGAATAGTAACTATAAGCTCCGTATCACTCTTGCCAACGATCTTCACAGGTAAGGCAAAGGTAGAGTACTTGAGATGTGCCTTCTTCCCAAGGACAGCGAACTTCTTCAGGAGGTCAGTTGTGCTCAAGACAAGCCTGTCCCCTTCAACCCTCTTCAAGCTTACCTTGGTGGTGAAGAAGAAAGAATCTTCAAAGATAAAAATCTCTACAGCTTTTTCAATACTCATATCTCGCCAGCTCCCCCATCTTTTCTACGATATCCTCCATCTTCATCCCTCGTGAACCTTTCACGAGAATTATATTTTTATCCTTCATGTATTTCAATACTTCGTCCATTATATCCTCCTTTTTACCAAAAAATAGAGCGTTTCCGCCGTGTTTTATACATTCTCGGTAAGCTTCCTCCATGTTATTTCCATAAAATAGGGCTAAATCAATACCCAGCTCCACCACAAGTTTACCAACTTCAGCGTGAAGTTTTTTGCTTTCCTTACCAAGTTCAAGCATGTCTCCAAGAACAACCACCTTCTTTGATTTGGTTCTTAGAGAAGCCAGAGTAATCAGAGCGTTCCTCACAGAAGGTGGATTGGCATTGTAGGTATCATCAATCACAATAAACCTTTCATAGTCAAGTAAGTTCATCCTGCCTGACGGTGCCCTAAAGGTTTGCAGGGCTTCCTTGAAGTCACGTGGGTCGTAGCCTAACGCTAAAAGGACACCGAAGCTGGCAAGAGCGTTATCAACCACACCGGAGCTAAGAACGGGTATTGTAAAGACAACACCCATACACTTAAACTCGGTGCCCTTAAGACTCAAATGGATTCCTTCAGAGTTTACGTCTCCTCCAGTACCAAAGGTTATAACCTTGTCCTTTGGGAGGGGGTAATACTTCAGCGCATAATGGGGAATAACCGCGCGACTCTCTTCGGAAAAGTTCATGAATATCTCACCGTTACCTCTGATAACGTCAAGGATTGTGCCAAAACTTTCAAGATGCTCCTCCCCTAAAGCCGTTATAACCCTGATGCGTGGTTGTGCTATCTCCACAAGCCTCCTCACATCTCCCACGGCACTTGCTCCAAGCTCAAGCACCGAAAATCTGGCTTCAAGTGGCATATTGGAGAGAACGAGAGGAAGACCAAGCTGGGAGTTCAGGTTGCCTTTGCTTCTGTAAGCGGGTGCGACGTGGGACAGAAGGTGATATATAAGCTCCTTTGTAGTGGTTTTACCGACAGAACCGGCAACCCCTATGACCTCGCCCTTGTAAAGGGCTCTCTTGTAGAGGGCAAGCCTTCTCAGGGCATCAGCTGTTGAATCAACCCTAATGGAGAATCCCGGTCCCACCCTTAAATCTTTTTCAACGATTGAGCCCACCGCACCCCTTCTGATAGCATCTTCAACGAAGTGGTGTCCATCGTTGTTTTCCCCCCTAAGAGCAAAAAAGGCATCCCCAGGATTAACCTGTCTGCTATCTATAGAGAAGCCTCTAACCGTACGGTTAGGGTCGCCCCTGAGCTCTCCCTTTAAGACTTTTGCAAGTTCTTCAGCCCTCATCCTCTATGAATTTAATCTCTTTCATGGCTCCATAGTTGGTAAGATCAAGTTGTAGAGGCGTAACCGATATGTAACCGTTCAAAACCGCCCAGTAGTCCGTCCCCTCATCGGGACACCAGCCAAACTCTTCCGCGGCTATCCAGTAAAGAGTTTCTCCATAAGGAGCTCTGTATCTGAAGACCTTTTCCTTATAGTCCCTCTTACCCTGTCTGGTCAGCTTTATACCCCTGACCTCATCGCAACTTAGGTTTGGAACGTTTACATTCAGATATGTATCCTCAGGTATGCCAACATCAAGAACCCTTTCTACGACCTTCCTGCAGGACTTGGCAATTTCAGAGAACATAATCTCCTCTCTGCCAAAGGCGGAAAAGGCTATAGAGGGTATACCTAATATCCTGCCTTCCATGGCACCCGACACAGTGCCAGAATAGGTTATATCCTCACCGAGGTTCGGACCTTCGTTTATACCGGCACACACCAAGTCTGGTTTTTCACCCTCAAGTATCACATGGTAACCAAGGTGTATGCAGTCCGCAGGTGTACCTCCTATAACGGCATAAAAGTCTTCCTCCACTTTCCTGAGCCTTAAAGGCATAGTAAAGGTCAGAGAGTGCCCAACCCCGCTCAAGTTTCTGTCAGGTGCAACGACAACCACCCTGCCCAGAGGCTTAAGGGTATCTCTCAAAGCTCTTATTCCCTCTGAAAAATACCCATCATCGTTAGTTATAAGAATTAAAGGCATAGGAGTATTTTAAAATCAGTTACCCTCAAGACTGTAGAGTTGAGCACGGGATATACGGGCAAAGTAGGTATCAGGATAATCCTTTATCAGCTCTTTATAAAGTTTGAGTGCCCCTTCCTTATCCCCCTTCGCCTCATATATAAAGGCTCTCAGGAGCGTCGCCGATGGGTAATTGAAGTCCTCTTTCCCTATATGAGACAGTTTTCCTAGGGCTTCCTCGTACTTCTTTTTGGAGTAGAGCAGAAAAGATGCCTTCTCTATAAAGAGTTTTTTCACATCCGGGTCCTCAACGCTATCTAACATCTGAGAGGTTTCACCGGAAGTAATTGCAAGGAAGTAAGGATAATAGGGTGTACCCTTTACCTTCTGTTCAACCTCTTCCCTCTTTAGCTCCCCCTTCTCGTAAAGATAAACCATTTCGGCTAACCTGTCTAACCTCTTCTCCTCATACTTCTTCCAGTAATTAAATCCCCCTACTGCACCCGCTACCAGCAACGCCAAGAGTATCCCTATAAGGAGGTCGCGGTTAAGAATCATACCGTCATTATCTCCTTTTCTTTTGCCTCAAGGATTCGGTTAATCTCCTCTATGTGGAAGTCCGTTAATTTTTGAAGCCTTTCAAGGGCTCTCTTTTTGTCGTCTTCAGATATACCTTCAAGCTCCTCTATAAGCTCCTTGGCGTCTCTCCTTATGTTTCTTACCGCAACCCTTGCCTCTTCTGCAAGCTTATGGAGCATCTTTGCAAGCTCTTTCCTTCTCTCCTCAGTCAGGGGAGGGAGGTTTATCCTTATCGTGTTACCCTGGGTGTTGGGGTTCAGATTCAGCTCCTCCCTTATAGCCTTTTCTACGGACGGTATGGCGTTAGCATCCCACACCTGGATAAGTATCTGGTTGTGCTCAGGTATGGATATAGTACCAAGCTGTTTAAGGGGTACCTTAGAACCGTAATAATCAACCTTCAACTCTTCAACAAGGGCTGTTGAAGCTCTCCCGGTCCTTATACCTGCAACCTCTCCCCTGAAGTGCTCAACACTCTTTTTCATGTCCTTCTCGGTCTCTTTGAGTATGCCTTCTATCTCCTGTATCATAACGCCTACCCCCTTACAACAGAACCTATTTCCTCTCCAAGCACCACAGCTCTGAGATTTCCCTTCTCTCTGATATTAAAAACTATTATAGGGATATCGTTCTCTCTACACATGGTGAGTGCCGTATGGTCCATTACTCTTATTCCCCTGTTTATAACCTCCAGATAGGTTATTTCTCTTATAAACATAGCGTCGGGGAACTTTTCTGGGTCCTTATCGTATATACCGCCCACTTTGGTTGCTTTCAGAAGAACCTCCGCATCAATCTCGGCAGCCCTGAGGGCTGCAGCAGTATCCGTTGAGAAAAAAGGGTTTCCGGTTCCACCCGCAAATATGACCACCCTTCCCTTTTCAAGGTGTCTTACAGCCCTCCTCCTTATGTAAGGCTCAGAAACCTGACGCATTTCTATGGCTGATAGTACCCTTGTTGGGATGTTAACGTGCCTCTCAAGGGCGGACTGAAGGGCAAGGGCGTTGATAACCGTTGCCAGCATCCCCATATAATCCGCTGTGGCTCTGTCTATACCTATCCCCTTACCCTGGAATCCTCTGAATATGTTACCTCCACCGATCACTATCGCAACTTCAACCCCAAGCTCGTGAACGTTCTTTACCTCATGGGATATATACTCTAAAAAGTTAGGGTCTATGCCGTAGCCCTGCTCCCCTGCGAAAGCCTCCCCAGAAAGCTTTAGGAGTATCCTCCTGTACCTTGGCTTCTCCTCCATCAGAGTCCACCGAGTTCAAACCTGCAGAACCTCTTTATATCAACACCGAGACCTGATTCTCTTATGACCTGTCCTACCGTTTTCTTGTCGTCCTTGATAAAAGCCTGCTCAAGGAGTACCTTTTCCTGATAAAACTTCTTGAGCTTTCCCTGGACTATCTTCTCCAGTATGTTTTCGGGTTTTCCTTCCTGTCTAGCTTGCTCCATGAGTATCCTCTTTTCCCTTTCAAGCGCTTCGGCAGGTATAGTGTCTATACTTACGAATTCCGGTCTCATGGCTGCTATCTGCATAGCTATATCCTGAACCAGCCTCAGAACCTGCTCATTTACTTCAGGAGCTTTAAAGTCAAGAAGAACTCCTATCCTGCCTCCTCCGTGAACGTAGGAGTGGAGATAATCCTGGGTATCATACCTGCAGTACCTTGAAAGTCTGATGTTCTCACCTATCTTGGCAATGGCTTCCTTTATAAGCTCTTCAATCGTCTTGCTTTCATCCTTAAAAAACTTCTGAGCGAGTATCTCTGAACCATCACCTTGTTTATCGGCATTTTCATCCACGGTAAGGACGTGTTCCAATATAGCTTCTGCCAGAGCTTGGAACTCTTCATTCCTAGCCACGAAGTCCGTTTCACAGTTGAGCTCTATCATCGCCCCCTTCTTCCTATCCTCAGTGACCTTTACCACTATGAGCCCTTCCTTTGTCTCTCTTGAAGCCTTCTTCTCGGCTTTCGCTAAACCCTTTACCCTCAGTATCTCCTTTGCCTTTTCAATGTCTCCCTGAGCCTCCTCAAGGGCTTTCTTACAGTCAAGCATACCGGCACCTGTCATCTCTCTGAGCTTCTTAACATCATTCATACTTACTGCCATCCTAAAACCTCCAGATATTCCTTACGAAAAACTCAAACATCACTCGTAGTCAACTATGTCCTTGTCTATGTCTTCGTACTTCTCGGACATAGCCATCGCCTTTTCAAAGAGTTCCTTTTCATGCTCCTCAACGGTAACAACCTTTCTCTCCCTTTTCGGAAGAGCTTCTTCAGCACTCTCCTTCCTTGTTCTGCCTTCAATCACAGCGTCTGCTATCTTTGAAGTCAGGAGTTTTATTGACTTTATAGCATCGTCGTTTCCAGGGATTATGTAGTCTATGACGTCCGGATCACAGTTGGAGTCTGCTATAGCAACAACAGGTATTCCGAGCTTCCTCGCCTCCTGAACGGCTATTGACTCTCTGACCGTATCCACAACCCACATCAGGTCCGGAAGTTTTGTCATCTCCCTTATACCGCCGTAAAGCTTCCTGAGTCTCTCCATCTGCCTCCTTAACCTTCTTACCTCAGCCTTGGGTAGGACTTCAAATATACCTTCCGCCTCCATCCTCTCCAGCTTGTTTAGCTTCTGTATGCTTCTCCTAACAGTCTGAAAGTTGGTTAGCAGACCGCCTACCCACCTCTCATTCACATAGTAAGCTCCACACCTCTCAGCTTCTTCCTTGATTATCTCCTTTGCCTGTCTCTTTGTTCCGACGAATATAACCTCTGCCCCCTGGGCAACGCTATCGGAGACAAAGTTGTAAGCCTCTTCAAGAAGAACGAGAGTCCTGTTCAGGTCAACTATGTGAATGCCATTCTTGGCACCGTAAAGATAAGGCGCCATCTTTGGATTCCAGCGGGATTTGGAGTGCCCAAAATGAACTCCAGCCTCTAAAAGCTCCTTCATGGAAATGACTGCCATATTACACCTCCTTGGGTTTCGCCTCCCTTTCCCGAAGAACCCATAAGGGCAACCCAAGCGGGAAAGGTGCGTTGTAAGCTATCCTATTATATCATGGGAAAGCACAGGAGTGGAAAGCTAAAGGTTGAGCACCATTTACTTGAAGGGCTGGAAAACGTACTGGGAGAACTCCAGAGATGGGATGTTGTGGATAGCATAATACCGGGTAGGATAAAGAGGCAGAATAGAGGAAGGGGTTCAAAGGGCATATTCTTGAAGTACAAAACTGTCAGTGGCTATAAGCTTCTGTACAAAAATGGAACCTCCGTACAGGAGGTGTTTGTGGTTTGTAACGATTATAAGGGTTTTGAAAAACTCTTCAAGGAGAGGTTTGGATGAAGGTCGGCATAGTCGGGTACGGGAACATGGGGAGGGCTTTCGCCCTCGGGTTGTCCAGCTCGGTTGGTCGGGAAAATATACTTATATATGAAGTAAATGAAGTGAAAAGTAAAGAGGCCGTGGAGGACGGCTTTGCAACCGCTCAAAACCTGTACTTCCTAGCGAAGAACAGCGAGATACTCCTTATAGCGGTAAAACCCAAGGACGTGAAGGGTGTTCTTCAGGAGATAAAGAGTGAGCTAAAAGATAAGATCGTCGTTAGTGTAGCTGCCGGTCTTGAGTTGAGTTTTTACGAAGACATCCTCGGGAAGAAGGCGAAACTCGTGAGATTGATGCCCAATATAAACGTGCTTGTCAGAAGGGGAACTATAGCTTTTACCCACAACGGTAACCTCTTAGAGGAAGAGGTTGAGAACCTTGTGAGGGTATTTTCAACCTGCGGTAGCATTTATCAGCTTTCTGAAAGCCTCTTTGATAGCTTTACGGCACTCGCCGGAAGTTCTCCAGCCTTTGTATTCTCTTTTATAGATGCTCTGGCTCTAGCCGGTGTGAGAGAAGGGTTCAGCTATGAGGAAGCCCTGAGTATAGTTCTTGATACCATAACGGGAAGCGCAGAGCTCATAAGGGTGATGGGAGGAAATCCAAACGAGTGGAGCGTAAGGGTATCTTCGCCTGGAGGTACCACCATAGAAGGTCTTGCATACTTAGAGAGAAAAGGTTTTAAGGGAACGGTGATGAGATGCGTAGAGAAAACTACAGAGAAAGCAAGGAAGCTCAAGGGTTGAGATACAGCTCAAAGGTAAAGGGAAAACTCATTGAGGTAAAAACCCAATGGGAGGAGCACCCTAAGCTTTATCTACCCATTCAGAAACATACCAACAGGGTGATCACCTTAACGAGCTTTCCCTACCCACCCATTATAGGCGATGCCGTTGTGACAAATTTGAGAGGGGTTGAGGTAGGTGTCAGAACCGCAGATTGCGTGCCTCTCGTACTTGTAGGTGAAGATTGGGTGGGAATAGCACATATAGGGTGGAGGGGTTTAGCATCTGGAATAATAGAACATGTGCTTAAAAGGCTCAATCTATACGAGAACACAGAAAAGCTCTTTGCTTTCATAGGTCCAGCAGCCAAGTCCTGCTGTTACGAAGTAGGTGAAGAGTTTAAAAACTTGTTTCCGAACCTCCTCACAGTAAGAGAGGGCAGACTCTTCATGGATATGCAAAAAGCTGTAATTGAGGAGCTCAAAAATCTGGGGGTTAAAAACTTTGGTCTGATTGAAAAGTGCACCGTATGTTCCGAAGAGCTACCCTCTTACAGGAGGGATAAAACCAAAGAGAGGTTGCTCACTTCTGTGTTAATACTATAGGGTCTTCTTCAAGGGTAGGGTCAGGCTTCTTACCTGTAAGTATGTCAAGGAGCTCCTTTACGGAGATTATTCCCTGCTTCTTCAGGAGATGTCCGTTCGCCCCTATTATGAATATACCTTCCTCGTAATTCCCCAGCCATGCAGCACCAAGCCTATCGGCTATACAGAAACCCACCTTCTTTGCTTCCTCTCCCCTGTTGCAGGGGGTAACACAATTTGAAACACATCCGTTCCAACCGTTTACACCAGCGAGGAGTCTCTCTATAAAAGGTGTCTTTATAACCCTGAGTGGATAGCCAACTGGAGATTTGAGGAGAACTATATCCTCTTCTTCGGAATTAAGGACAACCTCCTTGTAAATCAAGGGTGCATCGCATTCGTGGGTAGCCACAAAACGAGTAGCCATCTGAACACCAGCGGCTCCACGCTCAATGTACCAGACTATATCCTTATAGCTCCAGACACCGCCTGCGACTATCACGGGTATATCTCCCCACCTCTTTGCCTCCTCAAGGACGCTGGGGAGCAGGTTCTCAAGCTGATACTCCGGTTTGAAGCAATCCTCGTACTTGAAGCCTTGGTGGCCTCCAGATTTGGGTCCTTCAAGGACAACAGCGTCAGGTAGTCTATCGTATCTCCTTTTCCAGGTCTTACATATAAGGTTAAGAGCACGGGCTGATGAAACTATGGGAACGAGGGCAACATCGTAACCTTCAACATACTGAGGCAGGGAAAGGGGTAAACCCGCACCTGAGATTATAAGGTCAGCTCCTGCTTCAGCCGCATCTCTCGCAACACGACCATAGTCTGTAATGGCGGAGAGTATATTAACTCCTATTGCACCTTTTCCCCCTGCGATCTCCTTGGCATCCTGTATTATTCTCTTTAGAGCTTCTGCACTGTGGGCGTTTACGGTGCCGATGGGTCTTCCATACTTATCCCTCTTGACAAGGTCCGGATGCCTGTAACCTGTACCCACCGCAGAAACGACCCCTATAGCACCACAGGCCGCAACCGAGCCGGCGAGGTTCTCCCAGGATATGCCAACTCCCATTCCTCCCTGGATTATAGGTATATCCGTCTCTATGTGTCTTATCTTTAACTTTGGTAAATTCATATCTGACTCCTTTGACTTTGAGTTGTATTAATTTTAGACTTCTGGGTAATGAAGTCAAGGGAAAGGGTCTTCTTAGGTCTGGGCTCAAACGTAGGAGACAGAGTAAAAAACATACTTTCTGCCCTTGAAGAGCTCTCCAGGCTCGGAAAGCTGATTAAAGTATCTACGGTGTACGAGAGTGAACCCTGGGGAGTTGAAGACCAACCACCTTTCCTGAACTGTGTGGTTGAGCTAAAAAGCCCGCTACCGCCTAAAAAACTTTTGGCTGAGGTAAAGAGTATAGAGAAAAAACTCGGCAGGATTGAACGTACCCGTTGGGGTCCAAGGGAGATAGACATAGACATACTCCTGCAGGACAACCTGGTTTATGAAAGCGAGGAGCTAAAACTTCCTCACCCCCTTATTGAATACAGGGATTTCGTGCTTATACCTCTCCTTGAGCTGGACACAAATTTAATAAACCCAAAGAGCGGCAAAGCCTATAAAGACTCCCTGCCAAAAATAGAAAACAGGCTTAAACCCTTCTGCTGCATAAGGGTTTAAGGAGTACTCTTAATGGGCTCCTTCCTTAGATTTCACATACTTCTCCCAGTTTTCCGGATTGAAGGGTGAGAGACTCCTGAGCCAATTGACTATCTTTGGAAATTCCTCAGAGGCGTATTCCACATCCTCTTCCGTGTTTTCCCTTCCGAAACTGAAGACAACTGAGCCGTTAGAAACCTCCTTGGGGACCCCTATAGCGAAGAGAACATGGGACTGCTTGAGAGCTAAAGAGACACAGGCTGAACCTGAAGCGGTCTCTATACCCATGAGATCACACCTGAGAAGCATAGCCTCTCCTTCCACGAAATGAACTATAAGGGATATGTGATGGGGAAGCCTCTGGGTCGGATGTCCAGTGAACTCAATGTACTCCAGCTTCTCTTCAATAGCCTTTCTAAACCTATCCCTGTAATTGGCAAGCCTGGTCATCCTGTCTTCAAGCTCTTTCATGGTAAGCTCTGCTGCGGCACCAAAACCAACTATACCAGGGACATTCTCAGTTCCAGCCCTTACACCTCTTTCCTGAGTGCCACCCTCCAGAAGGGGTCTTACCTTAACACCCTTCCTCGTCCACAATGCACCCACACCCTTCGGTCCGTACATGAGGTGAGCTGTGAAGGAGGCTGCGTCTACGCCCCAATCTTTCAGGTCAACGGGGTAGTGTCCAAGGGTTGGGGCAGCATCCGTATGGAAGATAACCTTTGGATTTTTCTCCTTGGCAGCCTGAACGAGCTCCTTTATGTTCTGAATGGTACCTATCTCCCTGTTGGAGTGTCCTATAGAGACAAGAACCGTGTCTTCCCTAACAGCTTCTCTTACCTGGTCTGGATGCAGAAGACCGTACCTGTCCGGTTTAAGGTAGGTCACTTCCCAGCCTTCCCTCTCAAGGCTCTTACAGGGATGAAGAATTGAATGATGCTCTATCTCTGTGGTAACTATGTGATTACCGCGCTTCTTGTAAGCGCTCGCTATACCCTTTATAGCGAGGTTGTTCGCCTCTATACCTCCTGAGGTAAAGACTATCTCTTCCGGGGTGTTGGCGTTTATAAGGGTTGCTATCTTCTCTCTGGCTTCGTTTATAGCCTTCTTTGCCTCCTGACCAAAGCTGTGAAGGGAAGTTGGATTTCCAAACTTCTCCCTGAAGTAAGGGAGCATAGCCTGCAGCACTTCCTCAGCAACAGGCGTGGTAGCGATATGGTCTAAATAAACGACTCTTTGCCCTGCTTTCTTTACAAACATACTCCTACCTCCTTAACTTAATTCTTGGGTTACTATCCTTGCTATACCATAAAAAGCCTTAGCCACTTCAGACTCAGGGTTTTCCACGACTATCGGCTCACCTTTATCAGAGCGCTCCGAAACCTCCGGGTCTATGGGGATAGAGCCAAGTATTTTAAGCCCGTAAGCGGAAGCGAACTCTGCGGTTTTGCCCTTACCGAATATGTAGTACTTCTGACTGTCACTGGGGCAGATAAAGTAAGCCATGTTCTCTATAACACCTAGGACAGGAATCTGAACCTCCTTAAACATGGATGTGGCTTTCTTCACATCCGCGAGGGCTACGTCCTGGGGTGTGGTAACGACAACTGCACCTGATATGTCTACGTTCTGGGCAAGGGTAAGCTGAACGTCCCCAGTGCCGGGCGGAAGGTCAAGGATAAGGTAATCAAGCTCTCCCCAGTCAACATCAAAGAGGAACTGGGTCAGCGCCTTCATAAGCATAGGTCCTCTCCATATAACAGGTGTGTCCTCTGAAGGGAGCATGAAACCTATGGAGAGTACCTTTATCCCGAATTTTTCCGCAGGAACTATCCTGTTCCTTTCATTTACAGTAGCTCTTGTACCTTTCAAACCTAAAAGAGTTGGAACGCTTGGTCCGTATATGTCTGCGTCCAACAGCCCCACTCTATAGCCGAGTTTAGCTAGGGCAAGAGCTAAGTTGGCGGCAACAGTTGATTTACCGACACCACCCTTACCACTACCCACAGCTATAAGATGCTTGACACCGGGAACCTTTCTCTTTGTAAAGGCCGGTTGCCCGGTGGGTATCTGAGCACCCTGCTGAGCCTGCTGGGGAGGTGTTTCTGTGAACTTAACGTTTACCTTCTTCACATCAGGCACATCAGACAGGGCATTCTGAACCTTAGCCCTAAGTATATCTTCAAGACCTTTCTTAGGTGTGTACAGGAGGACATCCAGCTCGCTGCCTATTAGCTTTATATCTTTCACCAGCTGTGCCAGGTTCTCTTTCAGACCGATATCTTCTAAGGTTTCTCCACGAAGTGCGTCCATTATGTCCTTAACCGCCATATGTCTTCCTCCTTTTATTCGCCTTTATGTAAAGGATATAGTAAATTAAACTCTTTAGTATGACTGCTATCATCGGTATTAAAATGGTGAGTGTATGAACCCGGAAGAAGTAAAGAAAGGTTTGTGGGAACTCGCTTACAACCTCTGGTGGACATGGAACCCACCGGCTAGAGAACTTTTTAGGAGTATTGACCCTATCTTATGGAAGGATACAAATCAGAACCCTATAGAGTTATTGCAAAGGACAAATCTGCTTGGTGAAAGATTAAAGAGCGAAGACTTTTTAAAACACTACAACTACGTTTACTCTTACTTCAAGTTTTACATGAAGAGATGCTCCGAACTATCAAAACGGTTTGAAAAGCCCATAATCTTTCTCTCACCAGAGTACGGACTACATCACACACTCCTTATATACGCCGGGGGACTCGGATTTCTCGCAGGGGACATTCTGAAGGAGAGTTCTGACCTTGCCTTGAACCTCATAGGCTCCGGCTTCCAGTTGTTCCAATCTCCCACCAGGTAAGCTTTCCTTACTCCTTCTCGCTCAAGCTCAAAGGTTACGTAGCACCTTTTACCTTTCATGGTTTTCTTTATCATCTCTCACCTCCCTGTACATATTAAAATAGACATTAAATATGAACATAGCACCTGAGATACTTAACTATCTTTCGGAGAGGAGGGAATTTACGGAAGTTATACTGGCACCGAAGGCTTCTCCCGTTGAAAGGAGGGAAAGGGGGGTTGAAAAGATAATAGACGTCATACTTTCACCTGATGACATAAGGGATACCTTGGTATCTTTGAGGTCCCATACTCCCACCTCACTCGGACCTCTGGGCAAGGAAGGGTTCTTCTCCTTCGGCATGCCGGATGTGGGGAGGATTAGGGTCACGTATCTAACCCAGAGAGGGAGCTACGTGGTAAGTATAGTAAAAGTGCCCTACGATATACCCGACCTAAGAGATATAATTCCATCTCACGAAAAGCTTGAAGAGTTGTTCTCAACCCTTTACAACTACAACGGGATACTTGCCATAATAGGAAAGTCCTTTGTGGTTCATAACCTGTTCTCCTACGCACTCCTGAAGGAGCTCTGTGCAAGGGAATCAGGACTGATATATGTGCTTGAGAGACCCATAACCTACCTCATTAAGCACAGCAATTCAATAGTAATCCAAAGGGAAGTGGGTGTTGACGTGGACAGCTTTGATGAAGGAATAGAGGAAGCCCTCTTTATGCACCCGGAAATAATTTACATAAGCGACATAACCATAAAGGATGCCCTCAGGTCTGTTAAAAAGCTATTTGATATACCGGTACTAACAGTCCTCAGTACAACAGCTTCAAGTGTAGAAGCCTTCAAGAGGAGCTTTGATGTGTTCTTAAGAGAGGATTCGGGAGAAGTCCTTCGCCTCATATCAAAGGTGATAGAACTCAAACTGAACGAGGATGAAAAAATAGACTTCAGGATTATAGACATATAACCCTTGGAGGGGGAAACCCGTTAAAGTTCGCACCGTAAACGGTAGTGTATGCCCCTGTGGATAAAAGAAAGAGACGGTCTCCAACTTCGGGTTCCGGCAGGAATACGTTCTTCGCGATAACGTCCATGCTGTCACAGGAAACACCACCGATAACCCATTCTTTGAGTTCTCCCTCCTTCTTCAGGTAAGTAGGGTATCTTATCCCCCCTAAGGCTTCTGCAAGTCCGTTGAACACCCCCGTGTCTATGTAAAGCCAATTCTCATCATCTCTCTTCGCCTTACCAAGTACGCTCACGACCATTAGCCCCTGATCCCCCACTATACCTCTTCCCGGCTCCATCTGAAGCTCGTAGGGTGGCGTAGGAAAGTACTTTCTCAAAAGTCCTTTTACATAATAGGCTACATCCTCTATCCTAAGTGACTCCTGCATATACCTGACAGGTATTCCACCACCCATATTGAGGACAAGCAGCTTTATACCCTTCCTCTTAGCATTCTCCCAGAGTTGGGCAGAGCGCTTTATGGCTATAAACCAGTTCCTGAGGTTGTTACACTGAGAACCCACATGAAAGGTCAAGCCTATGGGTATGAGTCCCCTGTCCTTTGCATACTCCAGGATGTCAAGGGCTGTATCCACATCCACACCGAACTTCTTAGACAGAGGCCACTCGCTTCCCTCGTTGGGAACAGTTATCCTTACATAGACCCTGGCACGGGGGGCTACCCTCGCTATCTTATCCACCTCTGAAAAGCTGTCAACGGCGAACCTTTTTACACCAACGCTATAAGCGTAATCTATAAAATCCAGAGGTTTGACGGGGTTGCTTGATATAACCTTCTCTGGCCGGACATTCAGAGACATGACCTTTTGGAGTTCCTCAGAGGACGCCACCTCAAAACCCGCACCCAAGTCAGAGAGAGCTCGGAGGATATCTATATGGTCGTTAGCCTTTACCGCATAGAATATATTGACATCAGGCATATGGTACCTCGCTTGGATATACTTTGCCTTAACCCCATCAAGGTCTATGAGAAGTGTTGGTGTTTGAACCTTGTCTATAAGTTCATAAAACTTAGGTCTGGCATCTATAAACTCCTCAAAGTAACGTTTTGCATAACCGAACTGTATCTCACCAACATTGATAGATATCTCTTTCATAGGCATATTTTATACCTTCAGAAGGGTATTACCATTCCGTCTTGAGCAGCCACCACCCTGAGACCGAGCTCTTGGGATAATTCCTGAGCCACTATGTCAGGTCCCCTCTCATGCATCTCCATGCTGAAGTGGGTAAGGATAGTTGTTTCAGCCTCACACACAGATATCAAATCTTTCACCTCTTCCACAGAAAGGTGCTCAATGTCTCCTCTCTTCCTGTAAAAGGTCGTGTTGATTATGAACACCTTGGGTTTTCTTGGATAGACTTCAAGCATATCCTCGGTGTACTTAGCACAGGATAGGTAAACCACCTTATCTCCATTAAAAGACAGTCCATAAGTTTCCACACCGTGATGGGAGTGCCTCATGACAGCTCTGAGTGTTACATCCCTGTAGGTTAGTTCAACCCCCTCCTTTATGAAAGCCAGTTTGGTCACCCTCTTAAGGAGGTAAGGAAGAACTACCCTATCTTTCCCCTCAACAGCAGACTTGGGAGCGAAGAGGGCAACGTTCCTATGCTTCCCCCCATCTGTACAGGCTTCCAGGAGGGTATTCACGTCAGCCGTGTGATCCAGGTGTATATGGGATAAAACTATCAGGTCTATATCGCGGTAATCTATACCATGCTCCTTAAGGTAAACAAAAGCTCCAGGTCCAGGATCAACATGAACTTTTGTGCCAGAAAAGTCTATAAGGAAACCGCCAGACCTTCTGACCAAACGGAAGGTTGTTACCCTTCCTCCAGCGGTTCCCAGGAAGATAATTTTAGACGTCTTCAACTATTATGGAGCCACTCGGACACTCGTCCGCAACTTCTTCCACTTCCCCTTCAAGGTCTTCGGGAACGTACATCCACCTTTCCTCTTCACTCTCCTCTATATCGTACTTTACCACGTCCGCTATGCCATCTCCTCTATCCTTGAAGACCTCTGGTATCCTGTCATAGCAGAGCTCACACGCCGTACAGGTGTCGTAATCTATGCGAACCTTCTTATTAGCCATATCAAGCCTCCTCAACTATTATGGAGCCACTCGGACACTCGTCAGCGACCTCCTGGACATCGTCCGCCAAATCCCCGGGAACGTTCATCCACCTTTCGTCTCCATCATCTATATCAACCTTAACCACATCCGCTATGCCATCTCCTATATCCTTAAAGACCTCTGGTATCCTGTCGTAGCAGAGCTCACACGCCGTACAGGTATCCTGGTCAACTCTAACCTTGAGTCCCATCTGCGTACCTCCTCAGTTTTCTTGGAAATATAAAAATATAAAAGAAAATCAGTATATCAAGATAATCTTAATCAGTATCGCACGTTTTCTCCTCTTCCGCAACCTCAAGGACTCCGAGTATCCTTGCTACAGTCTCTCCTATCTTTGCAGGGTTGTCTATAACGTATGCCCCAGCCTTCTCAAGAGCTTCCATCTTTGCCCTTGCAGTTCCCTTTCCACCCATTATTATCGCACCGGCATGTCCCATTCTTTTTCCTGGGGGTGCGGTTATACCTGCTATGTAGGCAAATACTGGCTTGTCCACGTTTGCCTCTATAAATTCGGCCGCCTCTTCCTCTGATGTTCCCCCTATCTCACCTATCATAAGTATGGCTTCTGTCTCAGGGTCCTCATTAAAGAGCTTGACTACATCTTTATGAGACAACCCATGAACTGGGTCTCCTCCTATACCAACCGCCGTAGTCTGTCCCAATCCCAGTCTCGTAAGCTGGTAAGCTGCTTCATAGGTAAGGGTTCCGCTCCTGGAAACTATTCCTATCCTCCCCCTCTTGAATATGTGTCCTGGCATTATACCCACCTTAGCCTCTCCAGGCGTGATTAAACCTGGACAGTTAGGACCTATAAGCTTGGCGTTTGGGTAAGCTTTCTTCATGTAGTCCTTTACATGCATCATATCCCTTACGGGGACCCCTTCTGTTATACACACAACAAGCTCTATACCGCTATCAAGAGCTTCCACTATCGCATCAGCTGCAAAGGGTGCTGGCACAAATATAAGGGAGCAGTTTGCTCCAGTCTCCTTAACAGCGTCCTCAACCGTGTTGAACACGGGTATGCCTTCAACTTCCTGTCCTGCCTTTCCGGGGGTTACACCTGCAACAACCTGCGTTCCGTAGGCTTTACACTGGGTGGCATGAAAAGAGCCTTCCTTTCCAGTTATCCCTTGAACTACAACCTTGGTGTCCTTGTTCACAAGTATCGCCATATTCAGACCTCCTCAGCTTGCTTTTTGAGCCAGCTCAACTGCCTTCCTGGCTCCATCCCACATATCCTTGGCATTTATGAAATTCATACCTGACTCGGCGAGTATTCTCTTGCCCTCTTCCACGTTGGTTCCCTCCATCCTTACCACTATGGGGACGTTAAGCTCAACGAGCTTTCCAGCCTCAACGAGACCCTGGGCGAGCCTGTCACATCTAAGAATTCCCCCGAATATGTTGACGAACACTGCCTTTACATCCTCATCAGCCATAAGTATCCTGAAGGCGTTGGCTATCTGCTCAACGTTTGCACCACCACCTACATCAAGGAAGTTGGCAGGTTCACCTCCGGCAAGCTTTATTATGTCCATCGTCGCCATCGCAAGTCCTGCACCGTTAACCATACAGCCTATGCTCCCAGAGAGTTTTATGTAATTAAGTCCGTACTTATGGGCTTCCACCTCAAGGGGAGATATCTGAGTCTCGTCCTCCATCTCCTCTATGTCTTTATGTCTGAAGAGGGCGTTTTCGTCTATCTCCAGCTTAGCATCAAGGGCTATAAGCTTCCCATCCTTATCAATAACCAGGGGGTTTATCTCCACAAGGGAAGCATCAAGCTCTATGTATATCTTGTAGAGGGTGAGCAGCACATTGGAGAAATCTTTGACCGGAAGTCCAAGTTTAAAGGCAAGTTTACGAGCTTGATAGGGCATAAGTCCAAGCTCAGGGTCAACCTCCTCTATCAGTATCGCCTCCGGATGCTCCTTTGCTATCTCCTCTATCTCCATACCACCGGCGGCTGAAGCCATAACTACAGGTTTAGAACGCGCCCTGTCAAGGGTTATGGAGAGATAGTACTCCTTATCTATCGCAGTAGCTTTCTCTATCCATACCCTGTTTACAGGCTTTCCGTCAGGACACTGAAAGGTCTTCAGAACCTTTCCAAGCATACCTTCAACAGCCTGCTGGAGTTCATCAATGGTCTTGACTATCTTTACGCCACCGGCTTTTCCTCTACCACCACAGTGAACCTGAGCTTTTACCACAAGGGGAAAAGCTCCAAGTTCCTCAGCTACCTGTTTTGCCTCTTTCAGTGTAAAGGCTACCTTCCCTTCCGGGACCGGCAAACCGTATCGGGAGAAAATCTCCTTTGCCTGGTGTTCATGTAGTTTCATAAGACTACCTCCGAATAAAACGACGTTTGAACATTAAAATTTTACAGGAAAACGGGGTCTTCCTGAGGTCTCACTGCATCAGATAATCAAAGGTAACCTTCCTTGTCTTCCCATTCTCGTGGATTATGATAGCTATGTGGTACAGACCTTTGTCAGACATATCAAACCAGCCACCGTAGTTGTCTCCATACTGGTGTGGGTACTTGGAGAGCTTTTCCCTTGTTGCTCTGAAGATAGGAGAACGTACCTCAGCTTCAACCTCATAATTTGACAGGTAGGTTATCTTCCCATTCTCTTCTTTCCAGAGACTAACGGCGAGATGGTGGGTCTGATTAGGTGTAGGTTTCCCATGATGTTTGACGAGAAGGTTGTAAGCTCTTGGAAAGTTCTTCTCCAGCTGAGCTATGGAAAACACACCTATACTCACATAGTAATCACCGAGGTTTTTTGTAAGAGGGGTGGGTACCACAACACCACCATCTTCTGCAGCTCTTGTTTCCTTTACACCCAGAAGAAGAAACAACATCCCCAGGAATACCATAAAGATATAAGCTTTTCTCATTTCAAGACCCTCCTTTTCTTCTCTCACTTTAATTATAAGCGTTTATTGTAAAAGGGGACATGATATAATACTGCCATGAGTTTTGAGGAAAAGCTCTTGAAGTATAAAACTTACGAAAATATCAATAACTTAGATAGATTGAAAGAGGAGTTTAAGAAGAAGCTGGAGAAGGTACCGCCAACGATGGAATACCTAAGGAACCTGATACTTGATGTGAAGCTTATTTTCAGGATTCTAACAGACCCAGAGTTCAAACTAAAAAGGGAGGCAAAGGAGGACTTTATAGCGGCTCTTTGGTATTTCATTGACAACAGGGATGGGATTCCCGACTGGATACCGATGGTAGGCTACTGGGATGACTACAGGCTAATAAGATACATAAAGGAAAAGCACAGAAAGGAGATAGAGAGATACTTTGAAGAAACAAAGTATTTCATAGCAAACTATTTCTGATGTTTAAGTTTATTCTTTTACGTATACTTCAAGCCATACCTACCATACTGGGCGTAACTTTCATATCCTTTCTGATAATAAAGCTCGCTCCGGGAGACTTCTTAGACCAGCTCAAACTCAACCCACAGATTTCGCCGGAGACTATAGAAAGGCTCAAGAAAATTTATGGGCTTGACCAGCCTGCCCTGATTCAGTACATAAAATGGCTAAAGTCTGCACTCCTCTTTGACTTGGGTTACTCTTTTCAGTATCACGCTCCTGTGACCCAGCTTATAGCAGAGAGGATACCTAACACTCTGTTGCTCTCTGTTAGCTCCGCATTACTGTCCTGGACGTTAGCGATACCCTTGGGTATGCTTGCAGCCTTTAAAGAGGGTACAAAATTGGACAAATTAATCCAAGCTTACGCATACTCCTTCATGTCCGTGCCAAGCTTCTTCTTGGCTTTCCTTTTTCTTCTGGTAGCGAGTAGGACTGGCTGGTTTCCCATAGGTGGGGTGCAAAGCCCCAACTTTGAGGAGTTGTCCTTAATGGGAAAGGTGCTTGATATCCTGCATCACCTATTCATACCAGCTATGACCCTTGCCCTCGTTTCCTTGGCGGGTTTGACAAGACTTGTAAGGAGCTCCGTTATAGAAGTTTTAAAGAGCCCCTTCATAACAATGCTTAAAGCCAAGGGAGCCTCAAGAGCTACCGTTGTGAAACACGTCTTCAAGAACGCTATGAACCCATTTACTACATTACTGGGCTACGAGGTAGCAAGCCTTATATCAGGAGCTGCCCTTATTGAGATAATAACAGGCTGGCCCGGTATGGGCATGCTTATGCTGGATGCGGTTTTATCCCAAGACCTCTTCCTGGTTATGGGCGGTCTCTATATAGGGACGATTATGCTTATAGTAGGCAACCTCTTCGCAGACCTGATGCTCGCATGGATAGACCCAAGGGTCAGGGAGAGGGAGTTTGCAAAGTAAGCTCAAGCAAAGTTTCTCTATCCTTTGACCAAGCGAGTTTTCTGAGGATTTTCAATTCAACCTTCTGGACGTCCCCCTTTGGAAGGTTAAGTACATAAGGAACCTCATATCTCAGGGCTGTCTTTGATTGAGCTGACAGGAGCTTCCTGACAGTTCTTTCCTTACCGTCTCTGTACACAACCTTTGCTATCAGATATAGCCTTGAGTCCCCCTGGTCAGCTGTGGGAAGATTGTGGGGGACACCGGTATTTGTAAGCACCAGCTCGTTACCCTCTAACTGAACCCTTATATCATCAGACTTAGCCTTCAAGGAAGGAAACTCATGGGAAGTTCTTGGCTTTGCGAGATGAAAGAGGTCAAAGGGGAACTTCTGTATAAGGTCCCTTTTACCAAGGGAGGGCATATGACAGCTCTGGCAGCTCTTACTTGTCCCTGTCAGTTTCCACTCTTTATAGGTTTCCTGATGGCAACCGGCACAGAAGTTAGATTTGGTATAGTTCATATCCTGTTTGGAGGGGTGAGGGGGAGACCACACCTTGAGGGGTCCGTGCATGGCTCTTGTCTCCTCTTTAAAGTGACATGCTACGCAACTCACACCGTCCTCTTTAAACTCTGCTCTCAAGGTAGGTTTCCTGTCGGGGTCAACCTGATGGGGTGCGTGACAGGATAGGCATTTGGTCTTCGTATAATTCTCCGAGTCTACCCTAAAGGGCTCGCTCGTCCAAGCATGGAAATGCCTGCTGTTCTTCCATTCCTTATATATCTGAACGTGGCAGTCAGAACATCTCTTAGCCTGGGGTCTCTCAAGGAGGTCCTCCTCAACGAACACGGTCTCCAGCCTTTCACACCCAAGCAGTATCAGGCTGAGGAGCAAGAGGGGTATCACTTTTCAAAAGCCTCCTGCACAAGGGCAGGTATCAGGTGAACGTTATGACACTTCGTACAGGTAGCTCCTATGGGTCCCAGAGCTTTAAACACTTCTTCACTGTTAGTCTTTTCCGAGGACAGGAGGTTCTCAAGCCTGGAAAGGGCACCCTCATACTCCTTGCCGAGCATCACCTCCTCGGAGAGCTTGTTAGTATGGCATTTGGAGCACATGCTCCTGAGCTGACGCGCCCTTTCAACAAAGTTGCTTCCTGCCTCTCTTGCCTTATCAGTATCTCCCTGCATAAGGTAAACCTTTAAAGCCTTCATAGAGTTGGCAAGCTTTTCCATATACTTGTGGGTTTCAAGTTCCATGAATTCTACGGGGTCCTCTATCTTCACAGTGTCAAAGCTAGGAAAGTGGTACACAAGCTTGACCGCTATCTCGTTGTCCCTGTGGCATTTTGCACAAGTCTGTCCAAAGTTCCTTGAAGCTTCTATAAACTTATCAACGTTTTTAGACTCCACAGCCTTCACAAGGGCATCTGCAAGTTCGGGCTTGAAGTACTCCTTCCACTCAGGTACCATCTTTGAGGTATTCAGATAAGTATCTTTCAACTTCACAGCCCAATCCTTCGCTTTATCCCAATTACCCTCGTTAACGTTCAACCTTACACCGGCAAAAGCCATACTCATTGAGTGCATGTTGGAGAGGAACTCAAACTTCTTTGAGGTCGGTGGGTAATACTTTTGCAAAGATGCAGGTGGTTTCTTTAGAGTTATCTTATCCGCGGAAAGGGCTACTCCTCCGGATATAAGGCACACCAAGAAAAGTCTCTTGAGTTTCATATCTTACCCTCCCGTAAACTTTTAAAGGCTACATAAAATTTAAGCCATAGGGAAACGCAGAACAACCTCAGTCCCACCTTCCGAAGACCTGACCTTGAACTCACCAGAGTTTCGCCATGTTAGCTCCTTTACTATGTAAAGACCCAGGCTGCCCTTTCTGTAAGCCTCTCTCAGAACTGCCGGGTTAAGCCCCTTCCCCTCATCCCGAACCGCAATCTCAATCCAGCCCTTATCCTCCTGCACCTTTATCTCAATAAGCTTTGAATCCGTGTGCTTGAGAATGTTATCTATAAGGTTATTAAATATCTCCTCAAGGTCTGCAGGGGATGCCTTTATACCCTTATCTGAAGGGCAGCTGACAAGAAACTTAATCCCATGCTTACTTAACCGCGGCTTCCAAAGTGAGCCAAACTCCTCAAGGAAAGTGCACAGGTTAACTTCCCTCTTTTCTGTATTCTTGCTTACCTTCTTTATACTGGAGAGAGCTTCATCAAGGAGCGATTCCATCTTGTAGGTCTCTTTAAGGAGCTTTTCAATATAGAAGCTCTCTTCCTCGGGCTTTATGACTCCCTCCTTCAGGGCGAGAAGCACATTCCTCAGGTTGGTAAGGGGCGTCTTCAGGTCATGGGTTATGCGGTATAACATAAACCTCTGTGCCTCTATCATTCCGGCTATCCTCTCCGATTGGGTGCTTATGACCTCCCCTAACCTGTCTATTTCCTTTATCCAGCTCCTTGGTATCTCCCCACTGAAGGGGAGTTTTCTGACCCCTTCCTCAAGCTTTAAGAGGTCTCTACTTACAAATTTTGATAGTAGGTAAGCTATGAGAATGTACAGCGGAATAAAGGCAAGTATTGAGAGGACTATCTTGGTGAACATCTTCTTCCCGATAGGTATGCCTACTATCTTGACAGTAAAGAAGGCGATCAATCCAGCTACAACCAAGTACGTTAAGAAAAGGAGAGAGAACAGAACCGTGAAGAAGGAGAGCTTACTCAAACTTATAGCCAAACCCCCTAACAGTTTTAATCCTTTCCGCAGCCTGACGGTCTATCTCCATAAGCTTTGTTCTTATCCTGTATATGTAGGTATCAACTATCCTTTCATAATCGGGAACTTCCTCATCGTATATCTCGGACATTATCTCCCTTCTGGAAATGACCTTTCCTCTTTTTGAAATGAGTCTTTTCAGGATAAGGAACTCCTTCGGGGTAAGCTCAATAAGTTTGCCCCTAAAAAGTATCCTCATCTCCTCAGGACGAACTTCAAAGCCTCCCACAGATAACCTATCCCCGGAAGAGAGAGCTTTCCCCCTCCTTCTGAGCAGTGCTTTTACACGGGCTATCAACTCCCTCATGTTGAAAGGTTTTGTTACGTAGTCGTCAGCACCAAGCTCAAGTCCCACTATCTTATCCTCGTCTGTATCTTTCGCGGTCAGGATGAGTACCATGGCTTCCGTCTGGGAAAAACTCTTGCAGAGTTCAAAGCCGTCCATATCGGGGAGCATGAGGTCAAGTATTACCAGGTCTGGTTTCAAAAGTTCAAAGCTCTTTAACGCTTCCATCCCATCAGAATCCCAGAAGACCGTGAAACCCTCTCTTTCAAGGTATCTCTTCAACATATCCGCTATAAGTGGGTCATCCTCCACTAACAATATCTTCCCTCTCATCAGAAGAAATTTTGAGTTCTTTTCAAAGAAAGTTCAAGAAAAGTTCAAATTTCAGTTGTAGATTCTTCACAAATTCAAAAGGGAGGTTGCTCTATGAGAAAGCTTATGGTAACCATCAGCATAGGGGCTGCTGCTTTCGCAAATGACTGGGATTTAGAAGCCCCTACCGGACTTAAATTTGGTCTTATAAAGGGTTACGAAAACTGGCATGTTGTGGCTACCCACTTCAGAACTGATAAAAACGAGCTCAGGTACATAATCGGGAACGATGTGGCAGTGAAAGCTTACAGGAGCGGTGTACCTCTCAACGGTAAGGAGTTTCCGGAAGGAGCCATCTTGGTGAAGATAGGATACAGCCTCAAGAAGAATCCAGCCTTTGAAGCTTCCCTTGAGCCTGACGTGATACAGAGGGTTGAGTACATGATAAAGGATTCAAAGAGGTTCAAGGATTCCGGTGGGTGGGGTTTTGCAAGATTCGTTTATGATGCCAAAGATGGAAAGTATAAGGTTTTCGGAAAGAGTGCCGAGGATTACGTGCAGTGCTTCACCTGCCACAAGCTCGTAGAAAAGAAGGACTTTGTCTTTACAGATTACGTAAACAGAAAGTAGATCACTCAACCCCCGTACTGCCGAAGCCACCGTCTCCCCTCGCGGTGGCGCTCAATTCTTCCACCTCCACAAGCTCCACCCTGCTTACGGGGGCTATAACAAGCTGAGCTATCCTTTCTCCCCTTCCTATAACAACATCCTCCTGACCTAAATTTATCAGTATCACCTTAACCTCCCCTCTGTAGTCCGAATCTATAGTCCCTGGTGAGTTTAAAACCGTTATTCCCTTTTTCACTGCTAGCCCACTCCTCGGTCTGACCTGCCCCTCATAACCCTCAGGAATCTCAAAGATGAACCCCGTGGGTATAAGAGCCCTTTCCATAGGTTTCAGGGTCACCGGCTCTTCAAGGGCAGCCCTAAGGTCAAGCCCGGCAGAGTGCTGGGTAGCGTAAGAGGGAAGCTCTATACCTTCGGCATGGGGAAGTCTTTTTACCTTTATCCTTACCATTTTCAGTCTATCTTATCGGTTAGCTTGGGTCTTCCTCTTTCGTCAAGCTCAAAAACCTTCACCTTAACTCTCTGACCAACTGCGAAGAGTTCCCTGGCATCCCTCACCCTCTCCTTCATATTGTCCACGTGGAGTAGTCCGACCTTTCCAGGTAGCACCTCAATAAAAACGCCGTAAGGCTCCACCCTGGTCACTTTACCCTCGTACACCTTGCCAACCTCAATCTCTTCAACGGGAGGTGCACTCTCACCGTCAAGTCCAATCGTAGTGAACTTCGGTCTTCCCATTTCGTCTATCTCAAGGACCTTAATCTTAACGACATCACCAACGCTGTATTTATCCCCAGCGTGTTTCACCGGCTGCGCCATCTTGGATACGTGGAGTAGCCCGACTTTTCCAGGTAGAACCTCAATAAAAACGCCGTAAGGCTCCACCCTGGTCACTTTACCCTCGTATACCTTGCCAACCTCAAGGTCCTTAACGAGGCTGTCTATCATACTTATCGCTTTCTGGATAGCCTCATCGGAAAATCCTGTCAGGTATACTTTCCCCTCATCTCCAACCCATATCTTTACTTCAGTTTCTTCGTATATCTTCTTAACGTTTGAACCTCCGGGTCCTATGACAAGGGCAACCTTCTCCTCGGGAACCTTGTGTATGACTATTCTGGGAGCGTAAGGAGATAGCTCTTTTCTGGGTTCGGGTATCGCCTCGTACATCTTCTCAAGGATGTATAACCTTCCCTCCTTAGCCTGTTGGAGGGCTTCGGTCATTATCTCCTTAGTTATACCTTTTATCTTTATATCCATTTGAATTGACGTAACCCCGTCCTTAGTTCCGGCGACTTTGAAGTCCATATCCCCGAGGTGGTCCTCATCGCCAAGTATATCGGAGAGTATCACGTAACTGTCTCCCTCCTTTATTAGACCCATGGCTATACCGGAGACATGCTTGCCACCCTTGACCGGGACACCCGCATCAAACAGAGCGAGTGAACCTCCGCAGACCGTTGCCATGGAAGTTGAACCGTTTGACTCAAGTATGTCCGAGACTACCCTGATTATGTAAGGGAACTGCTCCTCCTCCGGAATCACGGGTTCAAGAGCCCTCTCAGCGAGAGCTCCGTGCCCTATCTCTCTCCGTCTGGGAGGACCCCACGAGCGAGCTTCACCGCTTGAAAAGGGAGGAAAGTTATAGTGCAGCATGAACCTTTTAAAAACACCGCCTTCAGCTATGGTTTCAATAAGTTGAGCCTCATCGGGAGCACCCAGGGTAACTGTAACGTAGGCTTGGGTTTGTCCCCTTGTGAAAACCGCACAGCCGTGAGGTCTATCAAAGGGGTGAATTTCTATGGTTATAGGTCTTATCTCCTTTGGACCCCTTCCATCTATCCTTACACCCTCCCTTAGGATCTTCTCCCTCATGAGCTTACTTTCAAGCTTCTTGAAGAAGTATTTCACATTGAAGTGAAGTTCCTCAGGGATCTCGTGCCTATCTATAAACTCCTGAAGTATGCCTGCGAGGGTCTTGTTTCTCTCACTCTTGTCCTGTATACCAAAGGCTGAGATTATCCTCTCGGAACACTCTACCTCAAGAAACTTCAAGAGGGACTCATCAAGTTTCACCCCTTCAAACCCAACCTTTGGAACACCTACCGCACTACGGAGCCTCTCTTGAGCCTCTAAAGATTCCTGTATCGCCTGGTGTCCAAAGAATAAAGCCTCCGTTACGATTTCCTCAGGGACCTCCTTTGCTCCCCCTTCAACCATGACTATGGCATCTTTAGTACCAGCCATAACTATCTCCAAGTCTGCTTCCTTCCTCTCCTCATAGGTGGGGTTAGCTATAAACTCTCCGTTGACCCTGCAAACCCTAACACCTGCTATAGGTCCCTCAAAGGGTATCCTGGATATATGAAGGGCAGCCGAAGCACCTGTTATAGCAAGTACATCGGGGTCATAGTTGTCATCCGCCGAAAGAGTGAGAGCTGTAACAACCACATCATGGAAAAAACCCTCGGGAAAGAGAGGTCTGAGAGGTCTGTCTATAACTCTGGAAGCGAGTATCTCTCTATCGCTGGGCTTGCCTTCCCTTTTGACGAATCCTCCGGGTATCTTTCCGTAAGCGGAAGGTCTCTCCCTGTAATCAACCGTCAAAGGGGTAAAATCTATGTCTTTATTCGGCTCGTCGGCCATGACGGCAGTAACAAGTACTGCCGTTCCGCCTTGCTTTACTACTACCGCTCCATCTGCCTGCTTTGCATACTTGCCTACTTCTATTACTATCGGCTCTTTACTGTTCCCTACTCTCGCTGATTCCTCCATCTCACTTTACCTGAAGTCCAAGTTTCTTGGATATATCAAGGTATCTCTGGTAATCTGTATCCCTAAGATACTCAAGGAGCTTCCTTCTCTTATTAACCATCGCTATAAGTCCTCTCCTTGAGTGAACGTCCTTCTTATGTTTCTTCATATGCTCGGTTAACTTGTTTATCCTCTCGGTAAGTATAGCTATCTGAACCTCGGGAGAACCTGTGTCTCCTTCATGCCTCTGATATCCCTTTATCAGCTCCTGCTTCTTCTCCTTGGAAAGGGGCATTATGCAGACCTCCTTTATCAAAATGTGCAATTTTTTATTATAGCATCAATTTCATACTTCGTAGATCGTGTCAAGGAGTTCCTTAGCCTTACTCTTGTCTATACCCTTCAGCTTCTTGTAAACCTCTCTTGCACTGTCGGTTTTTCCAATTCTAACGTAGGCTACACCTAACTTAAAGAGCAGTTCAGGGTCTTCAGGCTTTGATTCAAGCTCCTTTTTCAAGTCTTCTATGTACCTCTCCAGCAATCCTTCACCCATTTTACTAAAAACACCCCTATAGTTCTTTCCGAGCATAGTTTAATAATTTATCCCTAAATTCAGGTTGTGATGGAGTGGGTAAAATTTGAGTTGGAGAAGATAAGGGAAAGAAGCCTTTACAGGGAAAGGGTTCTAAGAGAGGGGTTAAAAGATTTTTGCTCAAACGATTACCTTGCTCTTAGGGATCACCCAGAGGTGATAAGAGCTTCTGAAAAAGCTTTAAAAGAGTACGGGCTTGGCTCTGGTGCTTCACAGCTTGTATCGGGATATACCACATACCATAAGACCTTAGAGGACAAACTGGCAAGGTTCAAAGGAACTCCTGCCTGTGTACTCTTCGGCTCTGGATATCTCGCAAACGTTGGAACTATACCGGTTCTGGCAGAGGAGGGGGACTTAATACTGAGTGATGAGTTAAACCATGCATCACTCATAGACGGGTGCAGGTTCTCCAAGGCTGAGAAGAGAATCTTCAGACACAGGGATTATGAACACCTAGGGGAGATACTAAAAGCAGAAAGGAAAAGGTACAGAAAAGCTCTCATAGTCACGGACAGCGTATTCAGCATGGACGGGGACGTAGCAGATCTGAAAACCCTGTATGAACTCTCTTACAGGTACGACTGCATGCTATACATAGACGATGCTCACGCCACAGGGACTATAGGAGATGGAAGGGGAAGTTTAAAGGAGTTTGGACTTGAGTGGAGAGAGAACGTAGTTGTTATGGGAACACTATCAAAGGCTTTAGGAAGTTACGGGGCTTTCGTATGTGGTAGTAAGGCTCTCATAGAGCTTATCCTGAATAGAGCGAGGAGTCTCATATTTACCACATCGTTGCCACCTTCTCTATGCGCAGGAGCGATAAAGAGCGTTGAACTGATTGAGAAGAACCCAGAAATCGTTTCAAACTTGAGGATACTTTCCAAAGGTATCTACGATAGGCTTAAGGAGCTTCCCGTTGAGGTTAAATTCCATAACACGCCCATAATCCCTATAATAGTTGGGAGCGAGGCGAAAGCCCTGGAGATGTCTTCAGAGTTGAGAAAGAGGGGGATATTTTTACAGGCGATAAGGTATCCTACAGTTCCAAAGGGTAAAGCAAGGCTGAGGCTAACGGTAAGCCTTAGATACAAGGAAGAAGACATAGCAGAGCTTGTGAACACTCTTAAGTCCTTGACCTGCTATTAAAAAAGTTTAAATTGAAATATTGGCTCAGCTAAGGGGGCGACAGGTTTCGACGGGGTCTGATGGTCCCCGGGGAGCAGGCAGGTTGGCAACCTTAACAGCCATTCACAACACTTCCCGAAGCTGAAGTCGCTCTCGCTGCCTAATTAAAAAGGCAGCGCGCCTCAGGGAGGTTCGCCTCTGGCTGACCTGAAGGCGTCAGAGAACAGAGGCTGGGAAGCTCCAATGCACGGTGAGGAGCTTCCGAGAAAGTACCCGTGCTCCCCTCGGGAAGCCTGCCCGTGGGCAACCTGAGGGCAGAACCAAACACGGGCTAAGCCTGTAGAGCCCCGGACCGGGTCATCGTCCTCGGACGCGGGTTCGATTCCCGCCGCCTCCACCAAAAACTAACGCTTGTTCTTTACCTTCATCTCATACATACGTTTATCCGCTTCCCTTATGAGCCGGTCTGCATCTGTTCCGTCTTCGGGTATCTGGACTATCCCGTAGCTCAGGGATAGTCCGTAATCTTTGAACCTGTTCTCTATTTCCTTTCTCAAAGCCTTCAACCTCTCTTCTATACCCTCCCTTGCCCCGTTGTGGGCTAATATCATGAACTCATCCCCTCCAAAGCGTGCCACTATATCTGCCCTCCTGAAGTAGTTCCTTAGCAGGTCGGCTATGTGTCTTAGAACCTCATCTCCAACATGGTGTCCGTGGGTGTCGTTTACCCTCTTAAAATTGTCAAGGTCAAGGTACACAATGGTATGCCTAACATCCTTTCCTCTCTCCAGCTGGGATATAGCCTTTGATAAACTCTCCAGAAAGAAGTATCTGCTGTAAAGTCCTGTGAGAGCGTCCACAGAAGCTCTCTCACTCAGAACACCGATTAGGTCAGAGATAACGGTATTGTAAGCGAAAGCTAATATAAAGACCGCAACGTAAGCACCTAAAGCCTGTCTGAGGGTGATAAAGTCATAGTAGAACATATCGGGTTTGAGCAGGTACAAACCCAGGCAGGAAAGCAAAAAGGCAACATTCCAGAAAATGATTTCCCTCTTGGAGGTAAGGAAGAAGGATAAGAGCGGATAGGCGTAACACCAGTATATACCCGTTCCCCTATAACCTCCTGTAACTATCAGGAAAACAAAGGTCAGCATTATGAGAAAGTGGGCGAAGTTGGAAAGAATCAGGTAGTTCCTGTGCCACCTGTAGGCTACAACGTTCAGAGCGAGGAGAAGGGCGACAGTACCTTCAAAGAGAGCGTAGGCGGTATGACCTGCAAAGGTATGGGGAAGAACTCCGAAAAGGATAAGTGCAACTACCCCCGTTATTGTGTATATGTATACAAACCTCTCCCTATGTCTGAGAAGTATGTCTGGTAACATAAAGTTTCCTCCGCACCCTTTACCCTTTAATTTTATATATTTAAAACTCGGAGGTAAGATATGGGATACAGGAGCGATGTTATAAAGAAGGGAACAGAGAGAGCACCCCACAGGGCGCTTCTGAGAGCCTGCGGTCTCTCGGAGGAGGACTTTGACAAACCTCTAATAGGTATAGCAAACTCTTACATAGACATAATCCCAGGGCATGTCCATCTGAGGGAGTTCGTAGAACCCATAAAGGAGGAGGTAAGGAAAGCTGGAGGTGTCCCCATAGAGTTCAACGTGATAGGGGTGGACGACGGCATAGCCATGGGACACTACGGGATGCACTACTCCCTCCCTTCCCGTGAGCTGATAGCCGACTCCATAGAGACGGTGGTAAACGCCCACCAGCTGGATGCTCTTATATGCATACCCAACTGCGACAAGATAGTCCCAGGAATGCTTATGGGAGCCATGAGGGTGAACGTTCCTACCATCTTCATAAGTGGGGGACCTATGTTAGCCGGAGAGCATGAGGGTAAGAAGATAGACCTTATCTCGGTTTTTGAGGGGATAGGGCAGCTCAAGAGCGGTCAGATAACCGAAAAGGAACTTAAGGTTATAGAGCAGAACGCCTGTCCCACCTGCGGGAGCTGTGCGGGGATGTTCACGGCGAACTCCATGAACTGTTTAACGGAGGTCTTAGGCTTAGCCCTGCCGGGAAATGGAACCATACTGGCGATAGACCCCAGAAGGGAACTCCTCGCGAGGGAAGCTGCGAGGAAGATAATGGAACTCTTGGAGAAAGACATAAAGGCGAGGGATATACTCACCGAGGAGGCTATAGACGATGCCTTTACCGTTGATATCGCGATGGGTGGCTCTTCCAACACCATACTTCACCTTCTTGCCATAGCGAGGGAAGCGGGGATAGAGTACGACCTTGCCAAGATAAACGAGATATCCAAGAGAACTCCAACTGTATGTAAGATAGCTCCCGCCTCCCATTATCACATTGAGGACTTAGACAGGGTTGGCGGAATACCGACCATAATAAGGGAACTCTCCAAGAGGGAAGGACTCCTGCACCTTGACAGGCTCACGGTGAGCGGAAAGACCTTGAGGGAGATAGCAGAGGAGGCAAAGGACGCGGACGGAGAGGTGGTAAGACCCATAGACAACCCGTACTCCGAGGACGGAGGTATAGCCATACTCTTCGGCAACCTCGCTCCCGAAGGCTCGGTGGTGAAGACGGCAGGGGTTGTGGAGAGCATGCTGAGGTTCAAAGGAAAAGCTATATGCTTTGACTCGGAAGAGGAGGCTATAGAAGGAATATTGGGAGGGAAGGTGAAGCCCGGACACGTTGTGGTTATAAGGTACGAGGGACCCAAAGGCGGACCCGGCATGAGGGAGATGCTATCACCCACCTCGGCGATAGTGGGTATGGGTCTCGGCGACAAGGTGGCTCTTATAACGGACGGGAGGTTCTCCGGAGGAACGAGGGGAGCTTGCATAGGACACGTTTCCCCAGAAGCAGCCGAAGGGGGACCCATAGGTATAGTCCAGGATGGTGACGAGATACTCTTAGATATTCCCAATAGAAGGCTTGAGCTCCTCATATCCGAAGAGGAACTAAAGAAGAGGCTTGAGAACTTTAAACCTAAACAGAAGGAGATTCCCAGCTCTTGGCTGAGGAGGTACGCAAAACTCGTTACCAACGCTTCTAAAGGAGCTATCCTCCAAGCCTGATGCGTCTGTTTATACCCGTATTCTTTATTATTTATTCCCTTGTCCATTACTATGCCTACAGGAAACTCTGTCAAGCTTTTGAACCAGTGAGGGTGCAGAGGCTCTTCGTCCTTACCCTGTTTGCACTGACAACCCTGTCTCCTGCTATATGGAGATTCCTTGATAGGAACGGAGAAACCGAGCTATCAAGACCGCTTGCCTTCTTCAGTCTATTCTGGATGGGCTTCATCATCTACTTCTTTCTTATAGGTATCCTTATAGACCTCTACAGGAAGTTCCACTCACCAGGTCCTAGGGAAGCCTTTTTTCTAACCCTCTTCCTGACCTTGCTTGTAAGCGCCTACAGTCATGCAGAAACCTACTTCCTCCAGGTGGAGAGGTACGTGATAGAAACTCCAAAGCTACCGAAAGGGGTGGAGATAAAAATCATGAACGCATCCGATCTTCATCTTGGACCCGTTATGAGGGAGGACAAGATAGAAATGGTTAGGAAGGTTTACGAGAGGGAGAGACCCGATATACTCGTCGCAACCGGGGACACGGTGGACGGGAACATGAGAGACTCTGAAGAGCTCGCAGAGATGCTTTCCAGCATAAACCCTCCTCTCGGTAAGTTCGCCGTTGTAGGAAATCACGAATACTACGCAGGACTTGAGCAATCCTTAAGTTTCCTTGAGAGAGCTGGGTTCAAAGTCCTCCGAGGGGAAATTATTGAGGTCAAAGGGCTTTTGAATTTAGCTGGAGTTGATGACCCGGATGGAGAAAAGTTGGGGTACAGGGTTTTCACAGATGAGGTTGAAGTCCTTAAAGGTGCGGACACCTCAAGATACACAATACTCTTAAAACACAGACCAGAGGTTAAAAGGGAGGCTATTCCCCACCTTGACCTTGTTATTGCAGGACACACCCACGGAGGGGTTCTATTCTTTGTAGGTTATACCGTTCTGAGACTTATCTATGAGACAGACAGGGGTATAAAGGAACTCGCACCGGGTAAGTTTATAGTCGTAAGTAAAGGTGTGGGCACGGGGGGACCTCCAATGCGGCTCCTTTCGCCTCCAGACGTAGTTATTGTCACCCTCAGAGGTCTATCTCAATGAGTTTCTCCCTTGCCCTTTCTCCCTTTAGTATCCTCACAGAGCTCTTTCGCACCCCATAGTGCCTGGCTATAAGCTCTAAAACCCGCTCGTTCGCCTTTCCTTTCTCAGGTGGAGCGTTCACACGCACCTCAAGATAGTCTCTGGATATTTCCTTTACCTCTTCCCTTCTGGCTCCAGGTTTTACCTTAACCGTTATTATCACTCTTCAGGGATTTCCCTTTCACTTCTGTAAATTATCGTATATACAACGATAAAGCCGTCAATCCCATGTTCTCTCGCATGGGTTACCTTAACGTCTAACACTTCTCCTCCCTCTTCATACACGGCATCAATAACCTCATTGAGCTTTTCCGTTATCTCGGATGTGGTTCCCTCAATATCAATGACTATGGCATTTATCTTCATAGTGCAGGAACTATTATAATCCCTATAGAGTATGGCAAGCGTAAAAAGGAGAAGAAAGAGAATCAGGTTAAGAAAGGAAGAACCCAAGCTTATAGAGCTTTATCAAAGAAAGCTCATAGAGGTTTTGAAGGAGTTCCGAGTACCCCTACTTATGCTTCATACAACCCTTACAGTAGGAACCCTCGGCTACATGGTCCTCTCGGGAGGTGACTTCATAAACTCTTTTTATATGACCATAATAACTATTGGCACCATAGGCTTTGGAGAGATAGCACCTGGGAGTGATACCCCTTACGGTAGAGTGTTCACCTCCTTCTTAGCTCTCATGGGTATAGGGGTATTTACAAGCTCGGTAACAGTGATAGTAAGGGTGTTCTTTAAGGAAGATATAATTAAGCTCTACAGGGTAATAAAGATGCTTAGGGAAATTGAAGAGCTTGAGGGTCATTACATAATATGCGGATACGATAAGACTTCAGCCTGGTTAGCCCAGTTTCTAAAAAAGAGGAAGATTGAGTTTGTAGTTATTGAAAGCAACGAGTCCGCTCTCAAATACCTTCAGGAACATAACATAAAGTACTTCATCATAGAAGAACCTCACAAGAAGTCTGTGCTCCAATCCGCGGGGATAAAGAAAGCCAAGGGTATGATAGTTAACCTCGGAGATGACGCCCATAACATAGCGGTTATAGTGACCGCCAGACTTATAAGACCTTCCAAGTCGGACTTTTACATATACTCTTTCGCCCCTACAGACGGTGCAGCCAAAAAGCTTGAAGAGCTTGGAGCAAACAGAGCACTGATACCCAACAAGCTCCTCGCTACCCGACTCGCCTCTTACATATTCCATACAGGCTCAGCCTTTATATCAGACCTCTTTGACAGGATAGCCTTCGGAGAGGAGACGGACATAGATATCCTTGAGCTTAAAGTTGAACCCGGCTCCCCCCTTATCGGGAAGAGGTTAAAGGAGATAGACCTCAGGAGGGCTCTCAAGGTTACCGTAATAGCGATAAGGAAATCCAACGGATACCTGGACGTTACCGTAACAGGGGAAACCGTGGTTGAGGAAGGAGACACCTTGATAATCTTTGGACAACCGAAGAACCTTAAGAAAGCTCAGAAGATACTGCTTGAGGAAGCTTACAGAGTCCTGGAGGGAGAGAGATGAGGTACAAGAAGATAATCACAGACTTCTTCATACTTATGGCTCTGACAACCAACATAAGCTTTATAGTTAGCCCGAATCCTTACGAGCTTGTAATAACGGTAGCTGCCAATTTAGCCGCCACAATACTCAAGATAGGTGAGGGCAGAGTCTTATCCACGGAGATGCTCGCTTCAAGCCTGGTAGCAGACCTTCACCTGATTCCAGCTCTTTTTATGTTCTTCCTCGGAGACCAGGTTGAAGCTATCGGTCTCGTCCAGGGTGCGCTGGCTGCCAACGTAATATCGGTGATAATCTCAATAATAGAGACGGTTCTCGGAGCTTTTACAGAGGAAGAATAGGTCAGATATACCTGAGTATGGTCATATCCTTGGTATCGGCAACTATCCTCATGAGGGCTTCGTAAGCTGTTCTGTAACGGGTGTACTCCATTATGCTTTCAGAAAGCTCAACCTCCTCGTTATCAGATTTCTGCTTTTTGAGGACATCCATCCTGTTCTCCTGAACGGGTTGTTGGTCTTTAACCTGGGAAAGTATACTCCCGAACCTGCTCCTCTCAGAGACAACCTTATCGTAAGACCGCTGAACAGCCATAAGGTCTGAGTCGTCCGGGTTCAACCCGTTGGCAAGCTTCTCCTTTACTTCGTTTATCAGCTGGAAAATATTGGGTGCGAAGAAACTTCCCAAGCCGGAACCCGTGAAGCTCAGGTTCAGTGTAGTTGATACATCTTCAGGGGCAAGCCTAAGGGTGTACATACCAGAGGGAGCCTGGTGAACAAAGGCATTCACATCTCCCGGAGATATACCGTTGAATATGCTTACAAAATTCTCCAGGTTGTTACTCTCAAGAACGTTGCCGGAAGTGTCGGCTATGAAATTATCCGCAGGTGAATCTCCGTCAGCGATACGGAGCGTATAAGTTCCGTCCGGGTTGGTAACCAGAGACGCACTGATATTCTCACTACCAAAGCTTGTGTTTATCTGGGTTATAAGGTCGTTTAGAGAATACTGCCCATAGTTGGATATACGAGCAAGCTCGTTCATACCGCTATCATAGAGTATCAGGTCTCCATCAAAACCATAGTTAGTGAGAGGCTCATTCGGGTCTGATACCTTCCCGGCAAGGTACCACACTCCTCTCCCGTAATCAAGGCTAACGGTAGTGCTGTTGTAGTTCACGTTTAGGGTTCCCGATACACCAAAGGGGGTCGTGGGAGTTGTAAAGAAGGCGTCAAGCTGATACACGTTTGTAGAGAATACCCTGCTACCGGGGGAGAAGACTTCGGTAAAATTGCTCTCGTCTATTTGAACGTTAAAGGGTTCCTGGGAACCTTGATATGTGAAATTTGCAGAAAAGGGTCTTGTTGTGAGAGCAGAACCTGAAAATATATAGTTCTCTCCAACCTTTTCATTAGCCCTGTCAAGGAGGAAACCAAGGGCTTCATCAAACTCTGCACTCATGGCGATAAGGGCGTCCTTAGTATGGAGCTCATTCTTTGCCTGAACAGCCTTAGTATAGAGAGCTTTTATCTTGTCTGAAACCTTGTTAAGGGTAAAGTCAATGTAAGAGAGGTTAACGTCAGAAAAGAGTCTGTTCTTAGAGAACTGGGAGAGCTGGGAGATATCTTTCCTGAGGCTCAGTATGTTAAAGGTTGCAACCGGGTCATCGGAAAGGTTATGAACCCTCTTACCGGTAGATATCTCCATCGTCTTTCTGGCTATGCTCTCCCTTAATTTTTCGTCCTGCTGTTGAAAAATCGTATACAGCAAGCTGTCAGGTACTTTCATATCTCACCTCACATGTTCAAAGTTGTCTGAAGGAGCTCGTCTATAGTGGTAACTATCTTCGCAACAGCCTCGTAAGTCCTCTGAACCTTCATTATCTCCATGAACTCCCTATCAATTGAAACTCCCTGCATTTCTTTCAACTTCCTGTCAAGGGATTCCAGCAGAGCGGATTCTATCCTGAGCTTGTCCTTAAGGTCAGCCTGGGTTGTGGATATATCACTGATGAAATCACTGACCCTCCTTTTTGAATTATCCCACCACGTGTTTGCATAATCGCTGAAGGTGTCTGTAAGGGAGAAGTCTATATCGTCAATATCTGAGCGCAGGGTGCTTACAGGAGCTATGTCGGAGGAATCGGTTCCGGTAAACACGGGAGAACTTTCATATATATTGTTTCCTGTATCCACAACAGAATAATTTGAACCCGCGTTGTCTATCCTTAGAGTGTAGGTCCCGTCTGGGTTAGTTACTACAGTTGCAGAGAAGCCCGCTGATGTCAGGGTTGCATTGGCATTTATAGCATTTGCCAGGTCGTTCAAGGACAAAGTTCCGTAATTACTTATAGTTGCAAGGAGTGTAGGTGGGTCTGTAGAGGCATCATAGAACTGTAGGTCTCCGTCAAGACCGTAAGTAGAAAGAGGCTGGGTTGGGTCACTTAAGTTTGTCAGGAGGTACCAAGTCCCGCTGTTCTCTCTGGGTAGTTTCACCTCGGATATCAGCTGGGCAGCTATACTATCCAACTCACTCTTGAATCTTCCCAGGTCTGCCTTTGCGTCAAGGAGGGCTTTAACCTTTCCTGATTCCAGAACGTCCGTTATATCCACATCGTTTCCGTCCTTAGACTTCCAGTAAAGTCTTCCTCCCGTGAACTCTAACTGCCAGTAATTATCCTGAAAATCAACGAGGGCAAACCCCTTGGAGGTAGTTACCTTCACCCTTCCGAGCTCATCCTGCTGAACGTTTATGTTTATGAGTTCAGAGAGCTCCCTGAGGTATTTATCCCTAGTATCCAACAGGTTCTTATAGTCCTTGCCCCTGGCATAGTTCTGGGCATACATTACCGTTATCTCTTTGTTTATATTGAAGAGTTTCCTGTTCAGCTCGTTTATTTTGGAGACCACGTCCCTGAGGCTGTAGTCTATGCTGTTGCTTAGAGCGTCTATATCCCTTGATTTATCCCTTAAAAAGTCTGATAGGCTCTTTGCCGCATTGTAAAGTTCGTTCTTTGCCCCCTCGTTGGTAGGGTCTTTCATAAGGTCAAGGTAGGCACTGTAAAATCTGTTTGTGTAGTCGCTTATCCCTGTCCCCTCAAAAAGCTCCTGAAATATACCTTCAACGTTTTCAAGAACCCCGCTCCTCTCCTCAAGGTATCTAACAAGGGACAGTTTCGCATTTCTGAGGTTAACGTAGTATATGTTCTGGTCCCTCCTCACGTCCTGAAAGTTTATGCCTACAGGGGCAAAGCTCTCCACAACAGGGTCTTCCTGAACATAGTCCGGGTTGTTGGCGTTAATAACGTTCCTGTTATGTATATCAAGGGATTTTCTGTATATCTCAAGAGCCTGGGAGATTATACCGAAGGAAGCTCCAAACATCACACCCTCCGTGAGAAGAGTCCACCCTGTCCCCTCTCAAGGATAGGTTTCAAACTCCCTGATATTATGGACAGATTCCTGGAGAGGAGTTTCTTGACTTCCTCAAACTCCCCTCTCGCCTTTTCCAGTTCTTCTGGCGCTGCCTTCTTCATGAGACCAAGGAGCTCTTCAAAGTCCTTTTCAAGGTTCTCCACGTTGAAAGGGTCAAGCAGCCTCTCCTTTATACGGCTGAGCTTTTCTTCAATCCCTTCCAAGTCTGAACCTCCTATAAAATATCCATCGTTTACTTCCGATTATTTTTGAGGTAAGGAGGTTAGGATATGACCATAAAGGGTAAGCTGCTGACGGTAAATGCTCTCCTTGTGGTGGTTGGAGTAGCTGTAGCTGCAGTCCTGTACGTTACAGAGCAAAGGGTTGTAAAGTCCATCAGGGATGTGCAGAGCTCAGTTGAAGAGCTTGACATATACAAGGATATGAAGCTAAACATGCTGTTCGCAGCCATAGCGATAAGGAACCTTATATTCAACCCCCAGGATCAGGAGGCGAGGAAAAACATAAAGGAAAATGTGAAGAGTTATCTGGAAAAGCTTGCAATCCTGAAGAAAAGGGAGAAGGAGCTCAGCAAAGAAGAGGCGGAACTGACAAGGAACCTCGCCTTCTTTACCTATCAAGGGGACCTTGAGAACGTCATACAACTTCTGGAGTTGGAAGCTTACGACGAGGCAAAGACCGCTTTGATTGAAGCGGAAAAGAAGGGCTTTAAGGATACGATAGATACCCTTGACACCCTCATAAAGCTAAGGCTAAAGCATATAAGTGCTGAGCAGAAGGAGCTTGAAAGAAGTGTATTCCTTGCCAGCGTTCTGGTTATAGGTATCACCATACCTTCCGTACTAATAGTATCTGCTGTCCTTCTGCTCGTATCAAAGGGAATAATAGGTTACATAAACACCCTGTCCTCAACCGTTGAAGAGCTTGCAAAGCAGATGCAGTTTAAAAACGTGCAGTTCAGCAAGTTTAAGAACGAACTGGACAGACTTGTAAGCTCTTTAGAGCAGATGGTGAGGGACATAGGGAGTGCAATAGTGTCAATAAGAGACGTGATGATGAAGGTCTCAAAAGGAAACCTGAAGGTGAGAGTACAGGGTGAGTACAAAGGTGACATTGAGGAGTTAAAAGGTTATATAAACAGCTCCCTATCCGACCTACAGAACGCTCTCAGGGAAGCCAAAAGCGGTCTTGAAACAATAGCGGGTAGTATAAAGGTCCTGGAAAAGAACGCTGACAGAATAGAGAGGGAGAACGACAACCTCAACAGCAGTATAGCGAGCATAATGACCTCCGTTGATGAAACCTCAGAAGCGCTGAGACAAATATCAGAAGAGACTTTAAGGGCAAGAAATATATCCACGGATATGGAGGAGAGCATAAAGACTGGAAAAGATAAGGTGGATGTGATGCACTCTGCTATAGGGAACATTGTAAAGGTAAGTCAGGAGATAAGTTCCATAACGGAGACGATAATAAACATAGCGGAGCAGACGAACCTCTTAGCCCTGAACGCAGCGATAGAAGCGGCGAGAGCAGGGGAAATGGGAAGAGGCTTTGCGGTGGTTGCCGATGAGGTAAGAAGGCTGGCAGAGATATCAGGAAACGCTGCAAAGGATATAGCAGCTCTCGTTGAGAAGGCTATGAACACCGTGGAAGAGGGTAGGACAGCCTCAGAGGATGTCGTTGAGAGTTATAAGAAGATTGAAGAGGTTACCAAGGAGATAGCCAACATAATAGATACTATAGCCACAGCGATGGAGGAACAGAGCAGAGCCATAGACATAATAAGGGACAACATGACCGAGATTACAAACGTATCTGAGAAGAATACCGCCAGCGTGAAGGAAATTGTTGGTGAGATAAGGAAGATAGGTAAGGTGTCTAATCAGGTTGAGGAGAAAATGAAGGGCTTTGACGTCTGAGCTCCCTTTTAAAAGCCAAGTAGAAGAGGAGAGCCCTCAGGAACATCTCAACGGTCATGAAGGTCCAGGGAACGAGGGGGGAGTGGATAAACTTCAAGAACAAGTAGGAGGGTATTATCCTGAAGAGCCAGAAGGAGGCTATGTTTACCACCATGGGTATAGTGGTTCTTCCCATCCCCTTTAAAGCTCCTGAGAATATCACGGCATAAGCCATAGGGACCTGAGATATACCGACTATTATCAGGTAGTAAACAGCCCATCTTATAACCTCAGGGTCTCTGCTGAAGGGAAGGGAGAGGTATTTGGGAAAGAGTATAAGCACTAGACCAAGAATTCCCATCAGTGCAGCCGTTAAATTGGCTGTAAATCTGACACCGTAAATAAGACCAGGTAAGTTCTTAGCTCCGTAGTTCTGCCCAGCTATAACGGTACTCGCTACCATAAAGCCAAAGCCTACCATGAAGGATATACCTTCAATCCTGAGACCTACCTGGTGAGCTGCTAAAACCTTGTCTCCAAAATGGGCGATGAAACCAACGAAGACATTAAAGGAGAGGCTCGTAACCGCTCTTTCAACAGCTGTCGGGGTGCCTATCCTCACCATCTTAAGAAGGGTTTCTTTGTCCACGCTGAAAAGGAGAGGAAAAGGTTTCTTCAGAACCCTTGTGAGGTAGAGGTATATCAGGAAGGCTAAGAGCTCCGAGAAGACTATTCCCCATCCCGCACCCTGGACACCGAGCTTCGGGAGTCCAAACTTTCCGTATATAAGGCAATAGGCGGTGGATATATTCACTACGTTCATCAGCACCGCCACCTTCATGGGTGTTCTCGTATCCCCTGCCCCGTTGAAGGCTCCGTAGAAGGTGTTGGTCATGAAACCCACTGTTATGAACCAGAAGATGGGTGTCAGATATTCGGAGGAGAGGGACACCACCCTGTCGGAAGCCCCGAGAAGGGACATAAGGTAAAGGACAAGGTCCTTACCGAAAAAGGTTAAAGGAAGGGCTATCAGGAAGGAGATGAGCAGTCCCGAAGAGAGGACGGGAGAGGGGTCTTCACCAGCACCCACCTTTTGAGCCACAAGGACGCTCGTTCCGGTGTAGGAGAGAGCCATCAGAGAGTAGATGAACCACAGGAGTGATAGGCTGAAGCCTACGGCAGCCACCGCCGAGGCAGATATACCCGAGACGAGGACTAAGGAGAACATGCTCTCTACCGTGTAGAGGAGGTTCACGACGATTATTGGGAAGGCTAACTTAATTATCTTCTTTGCGTTCTCCGACTTGGGAGCTTCGGGGTTTATGAGGACTCTTTGCATGAGTATCTTAGTATAAACTCACCCCTTTCGTTGGCGTAGCCGTAAGGCATTTTATCCGTGTTGTGATAACAGCCATGAACTCCTCTTATGTCCAGAGCTATAGCTCCCGCTGGATACTCGGTCCTCTGAACGGCTAATTTACAGGCTTCGTTTATAGAAACACCATCTCTGAGAACGTAATCCACAAGGGTTTTGGTAAGCAGAACCTTTATTATTCCCTCCCCTATCCCCGTTGCCGAAGCCCCCACACCCCTTTCAGCCCACGTTCCGGCTCCGGGTATGGGTGTGTCCCCAACCCTTCCGTAGAGCTTTATGTGAGAACCTCCTGTGGACGTCCCGGCACAGACACTTTTACCGTCGGTAGCTACAGCCCCGACAGTCCCCGTAAAGAGCTCCGGGTACCTTCTCATCAGTTCAGCTGTCCTTCTAAAGAACTCTTTTTCTTCAAGCTCCCCTTCAAGGAGCTTTCTCTTTATCTTCTCAAGTCTCTCCTTCGCCCTTTCGGTAATAAGGAAAGAGAACTCTAAGCCGAAAACTTCGGCAAGTCTCTTTGCGCCCTCCCCGTGCATTATGCAGTGGTCCGTCCTCTCGGCTATGAGCCTTGCAAGGGATATAGGGTTCTTAACACCGTCAACACCTATAACCGCCCCTATCGTCCTCGGCTCATCCACGACCACACAGGCGTCCATCTCAATCTTTCCATCCAAGGTAAGGGCACTACCGAGCCCGGCGTTGAATAATGGACTGTCCTCCATAACCTTTATCGCTGTCTCAACAGCGTCCAGAGAACTCCTTCCTCCCTTCAGGACTTCCATTCCTCTTTTAAGGGATTCCTCCATAACCTCAAGGGCTTCTTTAAGGTCCTTATCCTCCCACCTCCCCGCACCGCCGTGGATGACAATAGCCTTCATGGAGCTATTATAATAATGAACAGGTATTCACCATGAGGGTACTTTTCTACTGCTACCGCTTCAACTCCCTTTCCCAGAGGCTCTACTGTGAGCTGACCGAGAGGGGGCATGAGGTTTCCGTTGAGCTGGACGTCCATCCTGAGCTAATGATAGAGGCTGCAGAGCTTTACAGACCAGACCTCATAATAGCCCCTTTCCTGAGGAGGAAGATACCTGCCGAGGTGTGGAGTAAATATAAAACTTTGGTAATTCACCCCGGTCCTCCCGGAGACAGGGGTCCCTCAGCCCTTGACTGGGCAATTCTTAAGAACGAAAGGAGGTGGGGAGTTACCCTGATTGAGGCTACCGAGGAGTACGATGCGGGGGATGTCTGGGCTTGGAGGGAGTTCCCCATGAGGTTTGCGAGGAAGTCAAGCCTCTACAGGAACGAGGTAACGGAATCTGCCGTTGAGTGCGTTTTGGAGGCTATAGATAAGTTTGAGAGGGGAGGCTTCAAGCCAGAGCCCCAGAGGGAAGGCAAGTGGAACCCCAAGATGGAGCAGAGTGTAAGGAGGATAGACTGGGAGAGGGACACGACGGAGGATGTCCTCAGAAAGGTTTACGCTTCAGACAGCCAGCCGGGAGTCTTAGACGAAAAGGTATTCGGTGAAGAAGTCTTACTTTACAACGCCTTCCCGGAGGAGGAGCTTAGGGGAAGACCGGGTGAGGTCATAGCTCACAGGGACGAGGCTGTATGCATCGGAACGACTGACGGAGCGGTGTGGATAACCCACGTGAGGAGAAGGGGAAAGAACTCCATAAAACTGCCGGTTCTGAGGGTTTTCCCTGGGATAGCCGAAAGAGTCCCGGAAGTTCCCATAAAGCCCTGGGAGAAGGTTGAGGTTAGAACATACAGGGAAATCCTCTACGAGGAAGAGAAGGACATCGCATACATATACTTCAACTTTTACAACGGGGCTATGTCTACCGAGCAGTGCGAGAAACTCAGAGACGTCGTGAGGTATGCGAAGAGAAGACCCGTCAAGGCTATAGTCCTTCTCGGTCAGGAGGACTTCTTCTCCAACGGTATGAACCTGAACACCATAGAGAACGCCGAGAGTCCGCCCGACGAGTCCTGGAGGAACATAAACGCCATGGACGACCTGTGCGAGGAGATACTCAAAACTCCTGATAGGCTCACCGTTGCAGGTATGCAGGGGAACGCAGGAGCCGGAGGTGTCTTCTTAGCCCTAACATGCGACCTCGTCTTCGCAAGGAAAGGGGTAGTTCTCAACCCCCACTACAAGAACATCGGGAACCTCTACGGCTCAGAGTTCTGGACCTATACACTGCCCAAGAGGGTAGGCTGGGAGAAGGGAAGGGAGGTCATGGAGAGGAGGATGCCCGTAAGCTCCGAGCAGGCTCAGGAGATGGGTCTGATAGATAAGGTCTTCGGGAGGACTCCTTCGGAGTTCAGGAGAGAGCTGAAGAGAAGGGTTGAGGAGTTTGTAGACTCACCTGAGTTTGATAGTTTCATAAGGGAAAAGGTAAAGGAGAGGACGAGTCCTGAGTGGGAAGAGCTTATAAAGAGGTGCAGGGAAGAAGAGCTTGAGAGGATGAAGCTGAACTTCTACGGATTTGATACGAGCTACCACATAGCCCGTTACTACTTCGTTTACAGGCTACCCCACTTCAGAACACCACCCTACCTCGCCATTCACAGGAGGCTTGGCTTCACACCACCCTGATTTCCAGCTCCTCCTCCCCGTAGAGATGGACGGCACAGGCGAGACAGGGGTCAAAGGAGTGAATCGTTCTTAAAATCTCCAAAGGTTCTTTGGGGTTGTGAAGTTTATGTCCTACGAGGGATGCTTCGTAGGCAGAGGGCTGACCCTTAGCGTCCCTCGGAGAGGCGTTCCAGGTGGTGGGCACCACAGCCTGATAGTTGGTTATCTTTCCATCTTTGATATGAACCCAGTGGGATAGGGAACCCCTCGGAGCCTCCATGAGTCCGAACCCCTTAGTATCTTTCTTCCACGTGGAAGGTTCCCACTTCTCACCGTTGAAAACGTCGTAATTTCCGTTCTTCACATTCTCCAGGAGCTTTCCAAACCAGCCTCTCATGGCGTTCGCGTAGACCTTGGTTTCTATACCCCTCGCCAATGTCCTCCCAAGAGTTGAGAAGAGAGCTTTCTGGGGCAGGTCAAGACCTTTTAGCACAGCGTTTACCTCATCTCTAACACCGTGGAGGTCTCTCGCATACATCGTAAGAACCCTCGCAAGGGGTCCCACCTCTGCGGGAAGGTCCTTATACCTCGGAGCCTTCAGCCATGAGTATTTCTCATCAACGTTCAAATACTCATAGGGAGGCTGGGGTCCTGTGTAATTGAGCTCCGTCTCCCCTTCAAAGGGGTGCAGGGGCTTGTCGTCTCCAACGGAGTATCTATACCAGCTGTGGGTTACATACTCCTTCACCTCTTGATAGTCAACATCCTCAACCTCTTTAAGGTTCCTGCCCTTTATAAATGTCGGCGGTATGAACCACTTACCTTTCCTGTGGGAGTCTCTCTCAGGCTCTCCCAAAACGAGGAAGTTTCCGAGACCTTCACCCTTGAAGAACCAGTCCCTGTAGAACTGCCCGAGGGCTATCAGGTCGGGTAGATAGACTTTCTCCACAAAGTGGTTCATCTCCTCTATGAGTGTCCTTACCCTACCAAGTCTGTCCATGTTTATAGCCGTATCGCTTGCAGGGTTTATGGGGGAGGGCATACCTCCCACGGCGAAGTTGGGGTGGGGGTTCTTGCCTCCAAAAATGGTGTGAACCTGAATTACCCTCGTCTGCCAGTTGAGGGCGTCAAGGTAGTGGGCGAGGAGCATGAGGTTCAGCTCAGGAGGAAGCTTGTACTCTGGATGGTTCCAGTAACCTTTACTGAATATCCCGAGCTGCTTCCTCTCCACCTGCTCTAAGACCTTCTTCTGGACGTCCCTGAAGTATCCGGGGGTGGACTTCTCGTAGTCCGAATATTTCCTCGCAAGCTCGGAGGTCTTTTCAGGGTCTGCCTTGAGAGCCAGCACAGGGTTCACCCAGTCCAAGGCGTGGAGATGGTAGAAGTGGACAACGTGGTCGTGAACGAAGAGGGTCCCTATCATCAGCTTCCTTATGAGGGAGGCGTTCTCTGGAACTTCTATATCAAGGGCGTCCTCAACAGCCCTTATGGAGGCGAAGGCGTGAACTGTTGTGCAGACACCGCATATTCTCTGCGCGAAAGCCCAAGCTTCCCTGGGGTCTCTGCCCCTCAGGATTATCTCTATCCCCCTGACCATAGTTCCTGAGCTGTAAGCCTTCTGAATCACTCCGTCTTTGACCTCAGCCTCTATCCTCAGATGTCCCTCAATCCTCGTTACGGGGTCAACGACAACTCTCTTCATTCCTCTTCCTCCTCTAACGCCTCAGCTACGAGGTCAACGAGGCTCAGAAACCTGTAATCCCTGTTCAGCTCCTGAGAGCTTTTGTTCAGGGCGAGCATACAGTTGGCGCAGTAGCAGGCAACGTTCTTTACCCCCACCTTGTCAAAGAGCTCTGCCTTGGCGAGGAAAGCCTTCTGCCTGTGGTAGTCCGCCTCGTGCTCAACCACAACACCCCCACCGCCTCCGCAGCAGATGTTCTTCTCAGGAAACTCAACAGAGTCCTTGAACTCCTGAGCTATCAGCCTGAGTATGTTCCTCGGCTCCCTAAGAACTCCTCCCCTTCTTCCTATCTGACAGGAGTCGTGGAGGGTTATCTGGTCAATGACCTTCTTACTGAGCTTTAGCTTTCCTTCCTTAACCATTCTGTCCAAGAACTCAACGACGTTCAGAACTTCAAAGTTCCACTCTTTCGGGAAGACGTTGGGAGCCACAAACCTCATGGACTGGTAGGCGTGTCCGCACTCGGGGGCGATTATGGTCTTTATGCCCAGCTCCTTAGCTCCCTCCAGAATCCTCCTGAGAAGTTCCCTCGTTACCTCCTTGCTCTGGGTAAAGAGTCCGAAGTTGGTGGCTTCGTGGGCTTTGGTGGAAACGGTCCAGCTGACACCAAGGTGGTTCAGGACCTTAGCGGTTGAAGCGACGGATGAGGGATACTTCATCAGCTCTATGGAGGAGGGTATGTAGAGGTAGTCCGCCTTCTGGTCAACGGGAATCTCAACCTCCCACTCGTCGGATATAAAATCTATCCTGCTGAGGAAGGTAGGGACATCAACCCCGAGGGGGCTTCCCTTCTCTATGGCAGTGTTGGTAGCTTCAGCCAAGTCTTCAGGAGTTAGACCGGCAGCGGTAAGGGCGCTCCTGACTATCGCCACAAGCCTCGGAGTGTCTATCCCCATGGGGCAGACCTTGGTGCACCTGTCACACATCGTGCAGGTGTAGAAGGCGAGCCTGACCTGGTCTTTCAGCTCCTCGGGTGTTATCCTCACTCCGAGACCGAGAGCTTTCTTGATTCTTCCGAGTATGGTGTAGTTCTCCTTGTATATCTCCCTAAGAAGGTCAGCCTTGTAGGCTGGGGTGAGGGTCGGGTCTATCTTCCCGGAGATGTTCTCCCCCATGTAGAAGAGGCACGCCTCCGCACAAAGACCGCACCTCACGCAGGCTTCAAGGTAGGAGGCTACCTCCGCATTGATAGCACCCTTGCAGACCTCGTAGAAGGTCTCTATCTCCCTCTCTCCTATCTGCTCTTTATGTTCCACGCGAAGCGTCATTTAAACACCTCCTTAAAAACTAACCCCCCTCTTTCCAACGTTCCAGCCGTAGAAGAAGACCGATAGGAAGTAGTAAACGAAGTGGGATAGTCTGCTGAAGGGTATGTAGATTATCAGGATAACCGCCGAGAGCATGTGAAGGTTCAGCATCCAGACGTAAAGTCCTCCTCCCGACCACCGGGTGGCGAAGAGACCTGTGAAGATGACTATGCCTATTAGGATGTTGGCAAAGTATTCGTCCTTTCCCGTTAGGAGCTTTAGAACGGGGTTGAATACCCTGTGGACGGTAAGGGCGAAGAGAGAGAAGAGTGCGGAGTAGGCGAGTATGTCGGCGACGAGCTGGGGCATGTAGGGAGGCTCAAAGCCTATTATCTCCTTCCACAGGAAGGCGTGCTGGGGAACGAAGAAGGTCAAACCTAAAAAACCGACGTGGAAAAGAAAGCCTCCTATGTACTGAATCCCCCTGTGGGCGAAGACTTCCATGAAGAACCTCCAGCCCTGTGTAGGTTTTAGAGCAATCTTTTCAATAGCCTTTGCGAGAGGATTTCCCTTCGGCTTTGCGTAGTCCTTGGGGAGTCCAAGGAGAAGAACTCTAAGGAAGCGGTAAGCTATCCCAGCAAAGAAGAAGTAGAGGGCAAACTCCAAAAGCGGTCCCCTGACGAAGTCGTAGAATTCAACGTCTATCATTTCTTCCCACCTCTCAGCTTCTTGTTTATCCAGGCTATCCCGGCTCCGGCGGCGGCTCCGACTGCCACACCTGCGGCTATCTTCTCAACTCCGAAGCCCGTCTCAACAACGGAGAGGGGTCTGTATATGAAGCCCCTGTCCCAGAAGTCCGGCTCGGAGCAACCGAAACAGGGATGTCCCGACTGAATGGGGAAGCTGAGACCTCCGTTCCACCTTATAGTCGGACAGGCATTCCTCGTTATGGGTCCCTTACAGCCGACTTTGTAGAGGCAGTATCCATTCCTCGCCTTCTCGTCGTCAAAGCTCTCTGCAAACTTCCCGGCGTTGTAGAAGGCTCTCCTGTAGCATCTGTCATGTATGGTCTGACCGTAGAAGGTCTTAGGTCTTCCGAGGTTGTCTAAGGGAGGGAGCTTCCCGAGAGCTAAGAAGTGCACTATCGTTGCCACCATAACGTCCCCTATGGGAGGACAACCGGGAATGTTGACCACCTGTTTTCCCTTGAGAGCTTCGTAGACCGGGACGGCACCCGTGGGGTTCGGCTCCGCCTTTGGGATACCTCCCCAGCTTGCACAGCTACCGACAGATACAACGGCAGCGGTGTTCTCGGCAGCCTCCTTGAGAAGCTCGTAGTTGGACTTCCCTCCAACGGTGCAGTAAACCCCGTTGGGTGTGACTGAGCCCTCAACTACGAGGATGTATTTCCCCTTATACCTCTCCATAGCCTCCTTCTTGGACTCCTCCGCATACTCGCCCGCGGGAGCCATGAGCGTTTCGTGATACTCAAGGGATATGAAGTCAAGGAGAACTTCAGTAGGCATTATGGTGGTAGAGCGGATGAAGGATTCGGAACAACCGGCGCAGTCCTGAAACTCAAGCCATATAACCACGGGCTTGGGCTTTGTCTCAAGGGCGTGGACTATCTCGGGAAACATGGAGGGAGGAAGTCCAAGCAGAGCCGTGGTGAGGCTTGCGAACTTTAAGAAATCCCTCCGGGAGTACCCTCTCTTTCTAAAGATTTCTGAAAGAGTATTCATTCAACTCCTCCTACTATCAAATATATGACTTTTGTCATAATATTCAAGTTTTCAAATATCCTTATTTTCTTATGCTTCACCCCTTGCCTCCCTTGGACTTAAATTAATACCACTGTGCGAATTTATCCAGCGATAAAGGTAACCGACGGTGCGGGGGTTAAACTCAGGAGATACATAGGAACAAGCTATCTGAGGGAGCTGGATCCCTTCCTCCTTCTTGACGAGTTCAAGAGCTCCGACCCTGAGGATTACACCGCGGGATTTCCGGAACACCCCCACAGGGGCTTCCAGACGCTCACCTACATGATAAGGGGAAGGTTCAAACACAGAGACAGCACGGGAGCTGAGGGTGTCCTTGAGGACGGGTGGCTCCAGTGGATGAACGCAGGCAGGGGAGTTATACACTCGGAGATGCCCCTTATGAAGGAGGGTCTCCTGTGGGGATTCCAGCTCTGGCTTAACAACCCAAAAGAGAAGAAGCTCTCCGAACCCTTTTACTTTAACTTCAGAGCGAGAGAGATTGTCAGAGCTGAAGGCATCAGGGTTCTTGACCTCGTTGGAGAGCCTTACAGGGAGAGGGGTTTTTATCCCCTTACCTACCTCCACGTTGAGCTGGAGGAAGGGAAAGAGTACGCGATAGAACTCCCCCCTGAGAACAACACCTTCATAGCCCTTTCGGAGGGGAGGCTTTACCTGAAGGGAACGGAAGTTAAACCGGAGAGCGTAGCCGTCTTCAAGGGAGGTGTTGAGGTAATAGCTCTGGAAAAATCGGTCTTCTTACTTGGAAGTGCCAAACCTCTGGGAGAACCCATAGCCAGATACGGACCTTTTGTGATGAACACACCAGAGGAGATAGAAGAGGCGATAAGGGATTACAGGGAGGGACTGTTCAGCAGTAGGTAAACGAGCCACAGGCTCACGAGAACACCGAGGAGGACCGGCAGCGTAAGGGCAAAGCCTACCTTCATGTAGTATCCCCAGCCTATCTTTATCCCCTTGTACTCAAGAACGTGAAGCCAGAGAAGGGTTGCAAGGGAGCCTATAGGTGTGAGCTTGGGTCCTATATTCGTCCCTACGAGGTTAGCGAGCGCAAGAAATTTCGTTAGCTCCTCCGAAAGACCGGCATCCTTTACAGCTATGTTCATGGTCATCACCGTAGGCAGGTTGTTCATCACCGCCGAGAGGAAGGCTGAGAGCACACCCGTTCCGAGTATAGCCTGAAGCTCTCCCATATGAGATAGGCTCCTGATTAAAGCGCTTAGCTCCTCCGTGAAGCCCACCTTCTTAAAGCTGTAAACCACAGCATACATACCCACGGAGAAGAAGACTATCTTCCACGGGGTAAACAGGAATACCTCCCTCAGGTTTACAACCCTTAAAGGCAGCGTTGAGAGAGCTAAGAGCAGAGAAGCGAAGCCTAAGACAACGGAGACGGGAAGCTTAATCTCAAGAAGTTCAAGGAAGAGAAAGATAAGAGCTAACACAATTATGGTTAACCAGCCCACCTTAAAAACTATGGGGTCTCTTATGGCGAGATGGGAAGGTTTGTCCTTAAGGATATCCGGTTCGTACCTCTTTATAAGGTCTCTTCTGTAGAAGAGGAAGAGGACAGAAAGGCTCAGGAGAACGGACACAACGTTCGGGATAAGCATGAGGGCTGCATACTCCCAGAAGTCTATGCCGAAGAACTGGGCGGTTATTATGTTGGTCAGGTTTGAGATAACCAGCGGGAGGCTTGCGGTATCCGATATAAAACCCGCCCCCATTATGTAGGGGAGGATGTATCTGTCGGGGAGGTTCAGGTAGCGTACCTTTGAGTAGATTATCGGTGTGAGCATGAGGGCAGCGCCGTCGTTGGCAAACAGGGCGGAGATGAAGGCTCCCAGAAGCATCAGGTACAGGAAGAGGAGGAGTCCGTTACCTCCGGACAACCCTATAGCCTTGAGGGCAAACCACTCAAAGAACCCCGCCTTATCAAGGATTATGGATATGAATATAAGGAGAACGAAGGCAAGCGTGGCATCCCAGACTATACCCGCTATATAAAGCACGTCCCCGACGGATATAAGACCGAGGAGGAGGCACAGGATAGCGCCGAGCCATGCGGACCACCCTATACCGAGACCGAAGGGACGGACTATAACGAGGAACAGGGTGAGGGTAAAAACCAGAAGGGATAAGAATCCTTCCATGTTCTGTTGTTTAGATATATTTTAGCTTAGAATTAAGGTATGCTCCTGAACTTAGCAACACTTCAGCTGTCCCTCACACCAGACCCGGAGAAGAACCTTCAGAGGGTCATATCCTACGCAGAAAATCTTCCGGAGAACACCCTCCTCCTACTTCCGGAGATGTTCTTCTGTGGTTTTGATTACGAAAGGCTTGAGGATTTTGCCTCCATGACTCCTGAAGTTCTTAAGTTGCTCCAGAGACTTTCGGAGGAAAAGGGTTTTATGCTGTGCGGAACCCTTCCGGAAAGAACCGGGGAAGGAATAAGGAACACAGCCTTTCTGATAGACGGCGGTAAGGTTATAGGGAAGAGGAGTAAAATGAAGCTCTTCCCTATATTTGATGAGCACAGATACTTCATACCCGGAGAAGAAAACCCCGTTTTTGAAACCAGAGCGGGAAGGATAGGGATACTCATATGCTTTGAGCTCAGGTTTACCGATATGGTTCTGGAACTGAGAAAGAAGGGTGTTGAAATACTTCTGGTCCCTGCCCAGTGGGGGTATGCGAGGAGAGAGCACTTAAGGATTCTCTCTCAGGCGAGGGCTGTAGAACTTCAGAGCTACGTGGTTGTCTCCGACACATGGGGAGAGCATGCGGGAACCAGGTACGCAGGACAGAGCGGTATATACTCCCCTTGGGGTGAGGTGCTCGTCTATTCAGAGAAGGGTGACGTGCTGCTCAGGGTAGAAGCGGACCTCGCGGAGGTTCACAGGGTAAGGGAGGTCCTGCCGGTAAGCATGGAGTAAAATTTTCCCGATGTATCTCATACAGAACTACTCAAGGTTACCCGTCAGGTTCGTCAGGGGAGAGGGAGTCTACCTGTACGATGACAAGGGCAAGAGATACTTAGACCTCGTTGCCGGTATAGCGGTCTGTTCCCTCGGACATTCCCATCCCAAATTGACCGAAGCGATATGCTCTCAGGCTAAGGAGCTTATCCACGTCTCCAACCTCTTTGAAAATCCATGGCAGGAGGAGCTTGCCGAAAAACTCGTCAAGGAGTTCTGGACAGATGCCAGAGTATTCTTCTGCAACTCGGGGACGGAGGCTAACGAGGCTGCCATAAAGCTCGTGAGGAAGTTCTTCAGAGACAAAGGAGAAGAGAGGTACAGGATAATAACCTTCAGGAACGGCTTTCACGGGAGAACCTACGGGAGCCTCTCTGCAACGGCACAGGAGAAGTTCCATAAAGGTTTTGAGCCTGTACTTGAGGGTTTTGATTACGCTGAGCTCAACGACATAGACTCGGTTAAAAAACTCCTAAGAAAGGATACGGCGGCGGTCATGCTTGAGGTGATTCAGGGAGAGGGCGGTGTGAACGAGTGTGAACCTGAGTTTCTCAAAGAACTTCAGAAGCTCTGCAGGGAGGAGGGGATTCTCCTTGTAGTTGACGAGGTTCAGACGGGTATAGGAAGGACTGGGGAGTTCTACGGATACCAGCTCTATGGGATAGAACCGGACGTGATAACTCTGGCGAAGGGTCTCGGCGGTGGAGTTCCCGTAGGGGCTCTCATTGCAAGGGAAGAGGTGGCAGGAGCCTTCACTCCGGGGTCCCATGGCTCCACCTTCGGAGGTAACGCCTTGGCGTGCAGGGCTGCGAGTGTGGTTGTTGAGGAGGTAAAAAAGCTCCTGCCCCATGCCAGAGAGGTGGGAGAGTACTTGAGGAAGAGGTTAGAAGGGCTCGGAGTCGGAAAGGTGAAGGGAAAGGGTCTCATACTCGGGATAGATTACGGGAAGGACTGCAGAGAGGTAGTCATGAAGGCTCTGGAGAGAGGGCTTGTCATAAACTGCACGGCGGGGAGCGTTATAAGGTTACTGCCTCCACTCATACTTGAGAAGGAGCATGTGGACGAGGCTATAACATCGCTCAGAGAGGTTCTTTGAAAAGCTCAACCCTGTTCTTTCCTTTCCTCTTCGCCGAATACATAGCCCTGTCGGCACGTTCTATTGTGTCAGTCAGAGAAACTTTATAGGGAGCCACACCCACACTCACAGTGAGTTTAATCTCCGGGTGCCCTTCAATCTTCAGGTTCTCAACGTTCCTTCTTATCCTCTCAGCTATGGCTAAGGCGCCTTCTTCCCCAACTCTGTACAAAACAGCTAGGAACTCCTCCCCACCGTATCTTATGAGGTTATCGTTTGTTCTCACCGAGCTAGCTATGACCTGGGCTATTTCCCTTAATACCCTGTCCCCAAAAAGATGACCGAACCTATCATTAATCTCCTTAAAATTGTCTACATCTATAACCATAACGTAGATATCCTTTACCTGCTGCCTTGATAGTTTTGAATCCAGATAATCTAAGAACCTTCTATTCTCAAGGCCTGTTAAGGGGTCTATGAAAGCAAACCTCGGGAGCCCTTTAAGGATATCACTCCCCGTTATTATACCAACGAGAAAACCCTCATTATCCACTACCGGCAGATGTTTTATCCTGTACTCTTCAAACATCCTCATAGCCTCTATTACCGTCGCCTCCTCCCCTATGGTGTAAAGCTCTTTCTTTTCAAGCAGCTCTATAAGCTCCCCTACTGTAGCATCAAACTTTCCGTGGTAAACGGCGGATATCACATCTCGGTGGGTGATAATATTCACAGGTCTCCTTGTGTACTTATCAACAACTATCACGCTCCCAACATCATGATTTTCCATAAGAGAAACAGCGTCCCTCACGCTAGTCTCCGGGTGGCAAACTATCGGATTCCTCACCATGAGGTCCTTAACAAGAGGTAAGCCGTTCACTGGATAAGCCCTCTCAGGGCTTCACAAAGCCCATCTATCTCCTCACGCTTTCTCTTTTCGGTCACAGCTATGAGGAGCACATCTTTAATGTTAGGATAAAAGGTGTAAACTGGAACTCCAAACATATACCCTTTATTGAGAAGCTCTCTCCAAAGTCTATCCGCATTCCCAACCCTTAAGGGAAACTCCCACAGGTGTTTTCCCTTAAAAACCTCCTCAAAGCCAAGGTCTAAGAGTTTACCCTTAAGATAAAAGGCTTTTGACAGGCTCTGGAGCGCCACCTCTTTAAGTCCTTCCCTACCAAGGAGGGCAGCGTACATGAGATTGGCTAAAGCCATAAGATTCTGGTTCGTGCAGATGTTTGAGGTTGCCCTTTCTCTCCTTATATGTTGCTCGCGGGTTTGGAGAACAAGGGTGAAGGCTCTTCTGCCCTCCGTATCCTCAGCGAGACCTACGAGGCGTCCAGGCATCTTCCTGATGTAAGCTTCCTTGGTTGCAAAGAAACCTACGTAGGGTCCCCCAAAGTTCATTGGAATCCCAAGCTGCTGTCCTTCACCTACAACTATATCTGCACCAAAGTCCCCCGGAGGACGAAGGATTGAAAGGGCTACCGGGTCTGCAATAACTATGAAGGGCACATCGTATCCTTTGACGAGATTGCCTATGTCTTCTAAGGGTTCTATAAAGCCGAAGAAGTTGGGATACTGGATAGCAACGGCGTGAGCCGAACCGTCCCTCAAAGCGTCTTCCAGAGCATTCAGGTCAGTCGTACCCTCATCGGTGAAACCTACCTCAAGTATCTCATCTTCGTAGCCCTGGAGATAGGTCTTCACGACTTTTCTGTACATAGGATTTACGGCTGAAGAGAGAACAATCCTGCTCCCCCTACCCTTTACAGCCCTTGCCATAAGAACAGCCTCGGCTAAAGCCGAAGCACCATCATACATAGAAGCGTTGGCTACATCCATACCCGTAAGTTCAGCTATAACGGTTTGATACTCAAATATCGCTTGAAGGGTTCCCTGAGAAGCTTCAGCTTGATAAGGCGTGTAGGCTGTAAGAAACTCACCCCTCTGGATAAGATGCTTTAAAGCAGAGGGAACTATCCTGTCATAACTGCCAGCTCCTGCAAAGTAGACAGGCAGCCTATTCCTTTCACCCAGCTCCAGAAAAAAATCTCTCAGGTCTTCCTCGGACCTGGGCTCAGGGAGGTTACAGGGTGGGTTAAGGAGAAGCGGGTCTATGTGCGAGAATAGCTCTTCAAGACTCCCCAGACCAAGTTGGCTCAGTATCTCCTTGGTTTCCTTATCCGAATGGGGTATGTACATTATCTTTCCTCTTCATATCCAAGTTCCTCTTCAGGAAGGCTCTCAAGGGATTCTTCAAGACCCTCAACAGGTATCTCCTCGGTAGCCTCTTCACCCTGCTCCTCCTTTATTATCTCTCTGAGGAGCTCAGCGTAATCTTCAGCAGGCATCAGGTCTTCCACTTCTGTAGGGTCTTTCATCTCAAGTACAGCTATCCAGCCGGCATCGTAAGGGTCTTCGTTTATAAGGGTCGGCTCATCAGCCAGGTCCTCGTTCACCTCTATTACACTTCCTGTTACCGGGCTGTAAACGGGTGCAACGTTCTTCACAGATTCTATGTTGGCTACAGTCTCACCCGCATCAACCTCCTGTTCCCTCTCAGGCAGGTCAACGTAAACTATGTCACCCAACATCTTCTGGGCATAGTCGGTAATACCTATCTGGGCTTTTCCATTTTTTATCAACGCCCACTCATGGTCCTTCGTGTAGTACCTGTCCCCTTTAACAAGGTAACCACCTACCACTATGTCTTCCATCTCTTCTCCTCCAAAGTACTTATTTTACAGCCCTTTGCTTTGAAATAGAACTTTAAACCTGTCGCCCATACTTATGAGCATTGTCTTGAGTCTTGATAGCCTCTCAATAGATTCCGGGCTCTCCTCGTAACTGAGTGTCTCAAGCTGAGTCAGGAAATGGGGTATGCTTGCAAGGAAGTTTCTTTGGGTATCGTAAAGTACCGTTTTAAGTCCAAAGTCCTTACCATACTCCATCAACGCGGAAAAGTTTACCTGTGCACTTATATCCATGTCCTGTGCGTATATATCGTCCCTGAGTCTGTGTTTTTTATAACCGACAACGGTTCCCTCTGGAAACTTAGAGAGCTCTTCAGAGGTATAGCCATAATCTATGACGAGATGATAACCCCGCACCAGAGAGTGGGCTATCCTCCTGAGGATTTCTATACAGTCCAGGCAAACTTCAACCCTTTGCTTGAGACCTTCATAACCCATCTTCCTTATAAAGCCCCTTACCCTCTCATCGTCAAGACTAAGCCACACCTCTTCTCCCCCTTCACTCAAGTAAAGCTCCTTGTCCTCCTTAACCACGTGCACCGGAAGAGTATCAAAAAATTCGTTGGATAGGATAACACCCTCCATCTCCGGGAACTCTTCAACCCAGCCTACGTTCTTAAATTCTGACAGAAGAAGCCTCTGCTTCTCTCTTAAATAAGGGCTTAGTTCGTATATCAGGTATGTAATCTGGCTAAAGAGCTCAGCATCCTTTTCTCTGTAGTAGTTAAGGATATCCCTTGCCATCAAGCCACGCCCAGCACCAAGCTCAAGGATAACAGGAGTATCAAAATCCTTTAGCCTGTAATAGAGGAAGTCTGCTATCGCCTCTCCAAAGGCTCTGTCAAGTTCTGGAGCTGTAAAGAAGTCACCGAAGGAGGAAAACTTCTCCCTGGGCGAGCTGTAATACTCCCTTACCTTTTCTTCCATAAAATCTCTAAAGCTCCTCATACCACTATACTTCCATCCTTCATGATAAGTCCTCTCTGAGCCCTCTTTGCAAGGTACTCCTCATGGGTAACCATAACTATGGTCTTCCCGTCTCTGTTGAGTTCAAGGAATATGTCCATAACCGCCTCGGTATTTTTAGAGTCAAGGTTTCCCGTTGGCTCGTCGGCAAGTATGAGGGTAGGCTCGTTAGCGAGGGCTCTACCTATGGCGACCCTCTGCTGTTCTCCGCCTGAGAGCTGGTAGGGCTTTCTTTCCTCCTTTCCAGAAAGTCCCACCACTTCAAGAAGTCTGTAAGCCCTCTCCTTGGCTTCACTCTTCCCTACACCTGCTTTCAGCATGGGAACCATTATGTTCTCAAGAGCGGTAAACTCGGGAAGAAGGTAGTGAAACTGGAACACAAAGCCGAGCTTCCTGTTTCTTAAGGCGGAGAGCTTTTTATCGTCGGAGAAATCTATCCTTTTACCTTCAAACATAACCTCTCCCTTTGTAGGTTTGTCTATAAGACCCAGTATGTACAGAAGGGAGCTCTTCCCAGAACCGGATGCTCCCATAACACTCAAGAACTCGCCTTTAAATACGTCAAGGGATATATCTTTGAGGATCTCCTCACCATCTATGGATTTGTAAACTCCCTTCAAGGACACCAGCGGCGTTTCCATCTAATTCAAGTATAACAGCTATCTCATCGCAGTTCGGGAACTTAACACAGTTGATACAATCACCCCACACCTTATGGGGGAGCGTGCTCTTATCAACAACCCTGAAACCGAACCTTTCAAAGTAATCTTTAGCGTAAGTCAGAGAGAAAACCTTTTTTATACCTAAGCTTTTAGCTTCCTCTATGCAGGAGGATATCAGAGCCTTCCCTATCCCTAAACCTTTTCTGTCTTTTCTGACAGCGAAGCTCCTTATCTCAGCGAGGTCTGCCCAGACTATCTGGAGAGCACAGCATCCAAGAACTTCTCCACCCTCCTCATAAACCCAGAAGTCTCTTATGTGCTCGTATATGGAGCTCAAACTCCTAGGAAGGAGGACACCTTGTAAAGCATATTCGTTCACCAGAGAATGTATAGCCTGTGCGTCCGAGAGTCTCGCCTTCCTGACCATGGCGGTTAAATATAGGGCTTTCCAGAGTCTTAGCAAGAGGCTAATGAGACCTCAGCCAGGGAACTATCATATGGTCGTAAACTATTGAACCGCCCAGGTTTCCCTGTAAAAACAGCATTAAAACCCCCAGCAGGGTCAGGAGGGTGAACACCACCGGCGGAATTCTGTGGAGGAACAGGCGAAGTCCCGTCAGGGAAACAAAGTAAAGAGCCAGGAAGATACCGAGTACCTCGTGGGTTTCAAAGACTTCTATCGTTTCAAGCTTCTCCTCTATAGGCTCGTGGGCTAAAACCCCGCTCACGGCTCCCACTACGACGGAGAGGCTCGCAAGCAGTGTAAATATAAGATGGAGTTTATCGGGTTTCTTTCCGGAGAACCTGTAGTATAGGTCAAGGATAAGAAGGGCAACAGGCAGGACTATGGCGAAGTGAACCGCAGGCGGATGAATCTTTATAAGTTCCATTCCTCACCTCCTCATATATATTCTTACGTGCCTACCTTAACAGACCATTAACAGAAATGCAACTCAGCTCTTACCCTGTAATAGTCTCCCTCTCTGCTCTGCTTAAGGGAAAGACTTAACCCCATAAGCTCACACAGCCTCTTGGCTATGTAAAGTCCAACACCCCCCGCCCCTCTTTTAAGGGGTTCTTTGAGCACCTCCGGGTCAACAGGTTTCTCTGATAGGTTTTCAACTACAAAAAAGCATTCTCCGAGAACCACAAGAACTTCTTTATTTTCAAGACCGTGTTTCAACGCGTTGTCAACAAGTATGTCAAAGACCTCCATGAGGAGGTCCGGGTCACACCTGACAAAAACCTCCCGGCTCTCAACTTTCAGGTTCCGGTCCTTTCGTGCGAGTAGAACGTTGTCAAGCAGCTCCTTTAGATTGCACCTGCGTAAGTTGACACTGTAAGATAAGGTCTCTACCTTTGAAAGCCTCAGAAAGGTAGTTATCTTCCTGCTGAGTTCCTCAAGTCTCTCTCTAATATCCTCAAGCAGGGGTTCCCTTCTCCTTCTGGACAGTATCTCCACCTTCAGCAGCAAGTCCGCTATTGGAGTCTTGAGGGAGTGGCTGAGAGCCATAAGCATGTCCTTGTAACGATCTACACTCTCCTTTAGCTTAATAGCCAGAGGCTTTATCTCTTCGTAAACTTCCCCGGAAGTGTCGCCCCTGAGGGCGCTCTCAACACCCCTTTCAAAGGACCTTATCGTACTCCTGTAAAAGAGCCAGGAGACCAGAAGAGAGGTGAGGGAAAAGGAGAACCAGCCTAGGACGAGGGACAGTCTGAGAAGTTTAAGGGCACTTACCTCCTGACTTATATCAAGGGCATACTGTATGTAAAGACCCCTATCGCTCTTTACAGTCGCAACCCTGTACACCTTCCCCTCTATTTCAACACTATCTATTCGGTTTGTACCGTCGGGACGGAAGGGGAGATGCTCGCCGAGGTTTCCACACTCAAGTATAAGACCTTCGGGGTTCCTTATACAAAAGGTTTTCTGATTAAAGTAGTCTTCGGACCCCCCTCCGAAGTAAAACCTGTCAAACTCCGCAGCCTCTTCCGTAAGGTGTTTGTCAATGGAGATAAAGAGGAGCCTGTCAAGGCTCAGGTAAACTCCGAGGAAGAAGAAAGCCGATATAAGGGATAGCCCCGACAGGAACAGAAGTATGCGCTTCTTAAGAGATATCATCCCACTCTGTAGCCGAAGCCTCTCCTGCTCTTTATTATGTCCCTTCCCAGTTTCTTTCTTAACCTGTGAACCAGAACCTCAACCGTATTACCGAGGGAATCGTAGCTGTGGAGTGCCCTTTCAAGAAGCTCCTCCCTGCTCACAAACCTGCCTCTGTTCATAAATAGATACTCAAGGAGGGCGTACTCCCCCGCTGTCAGCTTGACCTCCTTCCCCTCCACGAAAACTTCTCTGCTTGAAAGGTTTACGACGACCCCTTCAATCTCTACCATAGAGCTCTCAAGACCCCTGTATCTCCTGAGGACGGCTCTTATCCTTGCTAAGAGCTCTTGAAAGTTAAAGGGCTTCGTTATGTAATCGTCCGCTCCGAGAGACAGAAGTTTTACCTTATCCCTCACATCCGACATAACCGTAACCACGAGAACGGGCGTCTTTGAACCCTCCTCCCTGAGCTTCTTCAAGAACTCTTCACCGCTCATGCTGGGAAGAAGGTAGTCCAAAAGTATAAGGTCAATGTCCTCGGTGAGGGCGAGGTCAAGCCCCCTCTTTCCGTCAAGGGCAAGCCTCACCCTGAAACCTTCCTCTTCCAAGAGGCTCTTCAGGGAGCCTGCGAGCTCCCTGTCATCTTCTACAAGAAGTATCCTCATTCACTTGGCACTCTCCCCCATTTTACGACGGAGTTCCGAAAGCTCCCTCTTCATCTTAACCTTGAGGGGTGCAACGCACTCCTTATAGGACCAGTAGTCCTGGGCTTTCTGCAGACAGTCCCTCTTACCGGCAAGGTATCTCTCCTTTATGGTTATCTTCTGAAGCTTAAACTCTTTACACTGAGCCCAGTTCTGCTCACACCACCGCTGATGCTCATGCCTCTTACCGTAGTGCTCCCTCATATCCGCGTAAGATAAGCCTACAAGAGCCAACCCTGCCAAAAGCAGAAGTCCCTTCATAACAGCACCTCCTATGGGTTTTGTGATAATTTAGCTCCGGGAAATTAACGGAAGATTAATTTCTGTTAGAATATTAAACAAAGGAGGTGGAGGTCATGGCTACATTTGTAATGTTGACAACCCTAACGGACGAAGGAGCAAAGACGTTAAAGAACAAACCTGCAAGGATCAAAGAGGTTGATAAGGAGGTTATGGATAAGTTCGGAGTTAAGATAATTGCCCAGTATGCGGTTATGGGTCCGTACGACTTTGTAAACATACTTGAAGCCCCCGATAACGATACCATAGTCAAGATGGCAATAGAGTTGAATTCAAGAGGAACGATAAGAACCCTTACAATGCCCGCAATAGAGATTGACAGGCTTATAAAGGACCTGGAAGAGCTTTCCAAATAAGAGCCCAAGTATTATCTTATCCCTTATGGTTGAGAGGAGAAAAACCCGCCAGATTAATGTGGGCGGAGTCAGAATAGGTGGAGATGCACCTATCGTTGTTCAGTCTATGACTTCCACAAAAACCCATGAGGTTGAAAAGACCCTTGAACAGATAGATAGGCTTCATAATGCGGGTTGTGAGATAGTCAGGGTTGCCGTTCCTCATCAGGAAGACGTTGAAGCTCTTGAGGATATAGTAAAAAACAGCCCCGTTCCCATAATAGCGGACATCCACTTTGCACCTTCGTACGCTTTCCTCTCTATGGAAAAGGGTGTGCATGGAATACGGATAAACCCGGGTAACATAGGCAAGGAAGGGATAGTAAAGGAGATAGTTGAAGAGGCTAAAACAAAAGGTATAGCCGTAAGGATAGGTGTAAACTCAGGCTCTCTAGAGAAGGACTTGCTGGAAAAGTACGGTTATCCGTGTGCTGAGGCTCTTGCGGAGAGTGCCCTCAGATGGTCTGACAAGTTTGAGAAATGGGGATTTACAAACTACAAGGTATCCATTAAAGGGTCTGACGTTCTTGAAAACGTAAAGGCTAACATGCTGTTTGCTGAGCGTACGGACGTACCCCTTCACATAGGTATAACAGAAGCGGGTATGGGTAAGAAGGGCATCATAAAATCCTCGGTAGGTATAGGGATACTTCTGCATATGGGGATAGGAGATACGGTTAGGGTGTCTCTGACAGATGATCCGGTAATTGAGGTAGAAACCGCCTACGAGATACTTAAGTCCCTGGGGCTTAGAAAGAAGGGTGTAGATATAGTAGCCTGTCCCACCTGTGGTCGTATTGAGGTTGACTTGCCCAAGGTTGTTAAAGAAGTTGAGGAGAAGCTAAGCTCGGTAAACAAACCTCTCAAGGTCGCGATAATGGGATGCGTAGTTAATGCCATAGGTGAGGCGAGGGAAGCGGACATAGGTCTGGCATGCGGAAGGGGGTTTGCGTGGCTTTTTAAAAACGGAAAACCCGTGAAGAAGGTAAGCGAGGAAGAGATGGCCGAAGAACTACTACGTGAGATAGAGAGGTTGGGTTAAATTAAGAAGGGGAGTTAAATATGGCAGACGAGGAGAAGAAGGAAGAGGAGCTTTCTCAGGAAGAGCTGGCAAAACAGTGGGAGGAAGCCCTCGCAAAACAGGAGGAAAGTCCTGAAGCCAAGGAAGAGGCACCCGCTTCAGAAGAGGAAAAAGAAGCCTACACTGAACCTGAAGCCGGCAAAAAGGTAACAGAAAAGGACATAACAAAGCTCCTTGATAGACTCATGGACATACCTCTCAACGTTGAGGTGGTAGTTGGAAGTACGGTCATTCAGATAAGAGAACTCATAAACCTTGGACCCGGTTCAGTCCTTGAGCTGGACAGAGAAACTACGGAACCCGTGGATATAAAAGTGAACGGGAAGCTCATAGCCAAAGGTGAGCTCGTCGTTGTTGGAGAAAGGTTCGGTGTAAGGATAACAGAGATATATAGCGAGGAAAGGAAGAGCGTATTCAGAGACACATTGCAGGAAAGCCTTAGAAAGTAGTTATAATACATACCTCCGATGAAAGAAAGGGTAGAAAAAAAGATACTCGCTGCTGTAAAGAAACTCTTTTCTATAGACCCTCCAGATTTTAAGACCGAGAAGCCCAGGGAAGAAGAACATGGAGACCTTGCTACGAACGTAGCGTTCCTGCTATCAAGGGAGCTGAAAAGGAGCCCCAATGAGGTTGCCTCCCTACTTGCCGAGGAACTCTCAAAGGATTCAGACTTTGAAAAGGTTGAAGCCGTTAGGGGTTTTGTCAATATAAAACTCTCAAAGGAACTCCTTGTACAAGAATTCACAAGGTTGCTGGAGTTAGGAGAAGAGTATTACAGGGAAAACATAGGCAACGGGCTCAAAGTTCAGATTGAGTTTGTGAGTGCAAACCCTACGGGACCCCTTCATCTTGGGCATGGCAGAGGTGCTGTGGTTGGAGATACACTCGCAAGAATATTTGAATTCTTCGGTTATGAGATAACCCGTGAGTACTACATAAATGATGCAGGAAGACAGGTATACATGCTCGGTGTATCCGTCCTATTTAGATATCTTCAGCTGTTTGGAAAAGAGAAAGAAAGACCGGAGATAGAAAAGCTCTTTGAAGAGGAAGGCTACAAAGGAGAGTACGTTATAGAGCTCGCGAAATTGCTCAAAGAATCGGTGGGAGACAGCATATTGGAAGGCAACTTAGAAAAGGCAAAGGAAAGCATCCTCTCTTACGGTTATGGATTTGAGCTCTCCTATACGAGGAGGTTTAACCCTGAAAAGGGGTCTGAGGTAGAACTCTGCTCCCTATTTGGTCTAGACGCTATGATAGACGAGATAAGGAGAGACCTATCAGATATGGGGATTGGGTTTGACGTTTGGTTCAGCGAGAGAAGCCTGTACGAGGAGGGACTCGTTGAAAAACTGATAGAAGAGCTTTCCAGGAGGGGGTTCGTTTACGAGAGCGAAGGCGCTCTGTGGCTGAAGACCTCTGAGTTTGGAGACGACAAGGACAGGGTCTTAAGGAAGTCGGACGGTTCCTACACCTACTTTGCTTCAGATATAGCCTATCACTGGATAAAGTTCAAGAGGGGGTTTGACAAAGTTATAGACCTATGGGGTTCGGACCATCATGGTTACATACCGAGGGTAAAGGCTTCCCTGAAGATGCTGGATGTGCCAGAGGATTGGCTTGAGGTTTACCTAATACAGATGGTCAAGCTCTTCAAAAGCGGCAGAGAAGTGAGGATGTCAAAAAGGTCTGGAGAGTTTGTTACTCTGAGGGAGCTAATAAACGACGTTGGCTCAGATGCTGTGAGATTCGTTTTCCTAACCAAGAGGAGCGATACCCCGCTGGACTTTGACGTTGACAGGGTAAAAGAGAAGAGCTCTGACAATCCCGTTTTTTACGTTCAATACGCTCACGCCAGAATCTCCGGTGTATTCAGAGAGTTCAGAGAGAGGTTCGGTAAAGACCCGGACGTGGAAAACTTATCTGAGTACGTAAAAGAATTAAAGGAAGATGCCGAAATAAAACTTATGAAGAAGGCTCTTATGATGAAGGACGAACTGATAGACGTAGCACAAAAAAGAGACCCTCACCTTATAACGTACGCACTCATAGACCTTGCAGGAACGTTTCATAATTACTACAACCACCACAGGATAATAGGAAGTGACCGAGAAACCATGCTCGGACGCATAGCCCTGTTAAAAGGTATAAGAAGCACCCTTAGAATTGGTTTAAAATTGATAGGTGTTGGAGCTCCTGAAAAAATGTAAGGGGGAGTAAGATGGAAAAGTTGAAAGGTCTTCAAAAACACAGGCTCGTCCTGTTACTGGGGATATTGGTAGCGCTGGTGTTCTTCTACTTTGGTGTGAACACCTGGATGGAATCCCAAGAAAAGAGGGTAGCACCCCCACCGGTTGTCAGGTCAAAACCCCCTGTTGAGATAAAACCTGAATCTAAACCTATAAAACCTGTAGAACCGAAACCCATTGAAAAACCTATTGAGAAAGTGGCCAAGCCTATCCCTGAGGTCAAACCTCCACAACCCAAACCACAACCGCAAACACCACCTCCTCAAGCTGTAGCTCAAAAGCCCAAAGAGGAAACAAAGCCCCCTCAACAGAAACCTGAGCCTAAGAAGGTAGTAAAAGAACAGCCCAAAACAGAGGAGAAAAAGGTTGAACAGAAAGTAGCGAAGGCTGCACCCGAAAAAGAGAAGAAAGCACCCGCTCAGCTGAGAGATTATGTTGTCCAGATCGGAGCTTTCAAGATAAAGGAGAACGCAGACAAGAGCTTAAACCTGGCGAAAGAGAAAGGGCTTGAAGCCTTCATAATAGAGGAGGATGGTCTCTACAAAGTGAGGATAAGGGTTAAGGCGGAAAACCCCATATCCGCTCTTAGAAAGGTGAGAACGTCCTTTAAGAATGCCTTTGTTGTTCAGAGATGAGGAAACTCCTTTCCCTTCTATTGGCGGGGCTTCTCATATCCTGCTCCGCCAAGCAGGAACAATCTAAACAGGAAGAGTGGAGATACCTGTACGACCTTGGCATGTCAGCATACTACGCTAAGAACTACTCAGAAGCCATAGCCCGCCTTTACAAAGCTGCAAAGTTAGCCCCGCAAGAGCCAACCATATGGAACGCTTTAGGCATTACCTATATGGAGGTTGAAGAGTACAGCAAGGCTGAGGAAGCCTTCAAGAAGGCACTTGAATCAAACCCCAACAATTCGGAAGCGAAGATGAATCTTGGAATTCTTTACCTCAAAATGGGTGACCATCAAAGGGCGGTAAACTTTCTTCAGGAAGCCCTGTCTGATGAAACCTTTGATAAAAAGCACATAGCTTTTTATTACATGGCAAAGGTTTATAAAGAAACTGGGGATAGAGAGAAGTATATTGAGTACCTTAAGAAGGCTACAGCTTATAACCCGCTATTCATTGAAGCCCAACTTGAGCTTGGAAGTGCCTACCTTGACGACAAAAGATACGAAGAGGCAGAGCGGCTCTTTAAGACGTTGATTTCAAATAATTTCAAAACCTCAGAGATATACCTGAACCTGGCCAGGGTCTATTACGAGACTGGAGACTATGAAAAGGCTAAGGAATCTGTAAAGCTTGTGTTAGAAGATAAACAGGCAAGCAATCTTCAAAGAACCCAAGCCTATGAACTCCTGAGCAGGATTCTGGTAGAGGAGCAAAGAAAGAGCCTTAGAAGGAATTTTGTACGCATAAAGAGAAAACATGAGGGGAAGTTTGGAATACAGATAGCAGCCTTTTCCACCCACCAGCGGGCAGAAACTCTGGTGGAAGAGCTGAAAGCTAAAGGGCTGAAAGAGCTGGAGATATTGGAGTCCTCTGGAATATATAAGGTAATATACGGGAGATTTCCTGACAGGGAAACTGCGCAGAAGGAGCTTGAGAGGTTAAGGAAACACCAGATTTACGGTTTCATAGTTGAAGTTGAGTGAGTCCTTATCCTCTTCCTGTAAGACTTTACCGTGTTCATAAGAAGTCCCGTAACTGTCATGGGTCCAACACCGCCCGGAACAGGAGTTATTGCACTGACCTTTCCCTTAACTTTATTAAAATCAACGTCTCCAACTATCTTCCCGTCAACCTTTGATATCCCCACGTCAATAACGATGGCTCCATCCCTGACCATATCCTCTTTTATAAGTCCAGGGACACCGGTTGCCGAGACCAGGATATCCGCCCCCAAAGTATGTTTCTTCAGGTCTCGCGTATGTATGTGACAGACGGTGACTGTTGCATCTCTCCAGAGCATCAACAGGCTTAAAGGTCTTCCAACTATGAAGCCTGCACCAACTATAACTACATCCTTTCCCTTTAACTCAATATCGTAATGCTTGAGGAGTAGGTCTATACCCAAAGGGGTACAGGGGATAAACCCATCCTCCATACGGGCAACGAGTTTACCCATGTTTTCCGGATGAAAACCATCAACATCTTTATCAGGATGTATCGCAAGTATAACCTCCCCCTGATCTATCTGAGAGGGCAAAGGTAGCTGAATCAATATGCCATCAATCTCGTCTCTTGAGTTCAACTCGGCTATCACGTCAAGGAGCTCTTCAGTAAGGATGCTCTTATCAAGTTTATAAAAGAAGGATTCTATGCCAACCTTTTCACAGGCGTTTATTTTGTTCTTAACGTAAACCTGACTTGCAGGGTCGTCGCCGACAAGAACAACAGCCAACCCAGGCTTCCTGTAGCCAGCGGATACGTAGGATTCAACCTCTTTCCTGAGCTCTTCCCTAAGCTTCTGGGACAAAGCTTTTCCATCAAGGATGATCGGCTCACTCATCTCCTCTTCCACTTCGTACCGGCAGGTGTATCTTCAAGCTCTATTCCAAGCTCTTTGAGTTTATCCCTAACAAAGTCTGCAATTTTAAACTGCCTCTCCTGTCTTGCCAGGGTTCTAACCTCTATGAGGAGTTCAACGAGTTTCTGGTCAAGGACCTCACCGGCTTCAAGCTCTCGTTCAACCACCCTCTTAACCTCACACTCTGGATACAGGTCTTCAAGGAGACCGAATATCTTCTTCATGGTGTTCAGCAGAAACTTGGAGGCGTATTCGTATGCGCCAAGCTCCCCTTCACTAATTTTCCCTTCCGAGTAAGCTCTGTTCTTAACTTTACCCAGCTCATTCACCAGGGCAAACATGTGAGAGATAGCTTCTGGGGTGTTAAAGTCATCACTCAACGAGCTAAAGAAGGCTTCTTCAACTTCTTTAACCTTATCGTAAAGGGGATGAGTACCTCCCTCACCAGGGACAACATTGAGTTTACTGAGTACCTCATAGTCTTCTATAGCTCCCTTCAGTCTCTCATAGGCTCTCTGGGTCTCTTCCATCTTCTCCCAGGAAAAGTCAAGGGGGCTCCTATAGTGGGTAAACAGCACAAGCAGTCTGAGTATATCGGGGTGATACCTTCTGTATATCTCCCGTAGTGTGACATAGTTCCCGAGAGACTTGGACATCTTCTGACCACCTACCGTTACGAGTCCGTTGTGCATCCAGTATCTTGCAAAGGGTTTTCCTGTAATTGCCTCGGCTTGAGCCATCTCGTTCTCATGGTGCGGGAATACTAGGTCTAATCCACCACCGTGTATATCTATGGTTTCCCCCAGATGCTTAAAGACCATTGCAACACACTCTGTATGCCAGCCTGGCCTACCCTTTCCCCAGGGCGAATCCCAAGCTGGCTCTCCAGCCTTTGCAGCCTTCCAGAGGGCAAAGTCCAGAGGGTCTCTCTTCTTCTCGGAAGGTTCCACCCTCGCTCCCGCCTCCATCTCCTCCGGACTCCTCTTTGAGAGTTTTCCATAGTTCTTAAAGGATCTGACCGAAAAATAAACGTCACCGCCAGATTCATAGGCGAAGCCTCTATCTATGAGCTTTTGAATAACTTCAATTATCTCCTTCATATGCTCCGTTACCCTTGGTTCAACGTCAGCGGGCTTAACCCTTATAGCTTCCATATCTCTGTAATAACTGGCTATGTATCTGTTGGCTATCGTCATAAAATCGGTACATTCTTCTTTGGCTCTGTTTATTATTTTGTCATCCACGTCTGTAAAGTTTCTAACAAAGTAAACGTTGTAACCCAGATGTTCAAGGAACCTCCTGAAGGTGTCAAAGACCACAAGACTCCTTCCATGACCAACATGGGAATCGTCGTAAACCGTGACACCACAGGTGTATATAAGAACCTTAGGCGGATTTATGGGGACCAGTTCCTCTATCTTACCGGTGAGTGTATTGTGTATCTTCAAACTCATGGATTTATTATATGATAATTTAGCAGATGAGAAGAATGGTGAAGGAGGTCTTCCTGGGGGTCAGATTCCTTGTCTCCCTTTACTTTGTGCTTATATCCCTATCCATGGACACCCCCCAAAAGAGTACTTTGGTTGTATTAACCGCCCTTTACTTCTCCTTTAGCCTACTTTCCTACATAAAGTACGAAAAAACCAGGTTTATTAATAAGTTAGTTGATGTGATTTTTATCCCACCGATGGTGTTTTTAACGGGAGAGCCCAAAGCTATATATTCCCTCCTACCCCTTATAGTCCTTCACACTAACAGAAGTCTTTTAGCCACTTCGCTGCTCTTCTTCTCAGGTGTGGTCTTAACAGCCTACATGCTCCCCAAAGAACCACTTTGGCTCTTTTCAAGCCTTATACTTCTTATTTCTTCAGTGGTTTCAGCCCTTATACCTGACTTTCTAAACGTAATAAAGAAGGAGCGCGACTCCGTAAAAAACCTCCGCAGCTCCTACAGGAAACTGCTCCAAGAGTTTGCCAGATGGGAAAAGGATAAGAAAGAGCTGGAAGCCCTCAAGTTTCTTATAGAGTACTCAACAAAAAGCAAGAGCGTTGAAGACTTCTTGAGGAGTGTTAAGGAGAAGTTTAAGGTAAAACAGATACATCTGATACCAAAAAAGGAAGTTGAAAGTTACACCCCACTCATGGACAGGGAGAAGGGTTTACTATCTGTTCCCGTCAAGCTTGAAGAAGGAAATGCGGTTGTTATATTTGAAATGGAAAGCCCATTCCAGTTGAACGATGACACGGTTGTAAGCTTACTGGAGAGAGCAGGCAGGATGGTTAGCTTGTACATAGCCGGGTTTGAAGATAACTCTTCCTTTGGAAGAGCTATAAACATTAGTTAAGAGGATGGCTACGGTTAAAGAAAAGGAAAGGTACGATAGAGAGTTGAACCTTGAGGGTTTATCCTGTCCTGTCCCCATAGTTATGACCTCGGAGACAGTGAAAAAACTCAAAGAGGGAGAAATCTTAAAGGTTATAGCTACTGACCCTGGGTTTGAACGAGATATATGGAATTGGAGCAAGCAAACCAAAAACGAACTGATAAAAGTTGTAAAAGAAAACGGCAAGACTGTAGCCTATGTTAGAAAAACCTCAGAGGGGAAAGAACCTTCTCTTGGTTACTGGATAAGGTTCCATGCGCTCGGTGTAAAACTTCATCTTAGACTCTGGCTCCTTAAGTTAAATCCCTTTGTTAAAAAGCCTGACCACTTTATAACCTTCGTTGCAATCTCTGAGGGAACGAGGGCTGAAAAGTTTTTAAAGGGTAAATACGGCTCCGTGCTTATCCCGGTTCCTGACGAGATAGACCCAAGGTGCGGCGTAGTCTTAGCAGTGAGCGGAGAGGAGAAAGCCAAAGAACTCTACGAGCTTCTTAGGAAAGAGGGCTTTGGGGTAGAAGCTATATACAGGAAGAAAAACGGCGAGTATGAAAGAACTTACCCTTAATAACCTTTTCGCCTCCTGAAAGTTGCTACATAAACAGTCAGGGCGACACCTAAAAGCGCGTGGAAGAACACGAGGCTGAAGCCTGTGGGGAGGTCAAGCCTGAAGGACAAGAGGATACCTGCCGTATTCACGGCAGCCCCGTAAACCCAAGCGAATATAAGACCCTTACCAAGCATAACTGAAACAAGGGCGGGAGCTACAAGTATGGAGAAAACAACGAGAACACCTACAAGCTTTACTGAGCTCGCCACCGTAAGCGCAAAGAGTGTAAAGAATAGCAGCTCTCTGAAAAAATCCCCTTTGATATGCCTCCTCAGGTAGAGAAGAAAGCCCAGGGATGCATACAGAATGCCGGTTTCAACTATCTCCCTCCGGGAGACGAAGAGTATGTCCGAAGCCGTGAGACGCAAATAATCTTCCATGCCATGGGGAGATCGGGAAAGGAGAAGCACAATGGCTGAAAACCCAAAGGCGTAAAGAAGACCGATGAAAGCCTCTGAGTATTCCCCTACCCTCTTGGACAGGGCGACCAGAAAGCCGGCAAGGAGAGCGAAGACAACGGAAATGAGGTACGAAGGCTCACCTGAAAGGAGAAGCGACAGAGCCAAACCGGCAGCGGAAAACTGAGCTACCGCTATATCGGCAAAAACTATACCCCTTCTGACTATCTCAAGCCCAAAGTAGGAATGTATCCCAAGAAGTATGAAGGAAAGAAGAATCGTCTGGATAACAAGGTCAGTCACCCTTTAACCTCCTAAGGAGTTCATCATAAAGAGAGAAAAGGTCCTTAACCTCCGGTATGGAGCCAACATCGTGAGGAAGGACTACAACCCTTGCCCCTATTCTGCCTGCCACAAAACGAGCTGTTCTCTCTTCGTTATAAACACCTAAAAGGATACTTCTTACCCCCTTTAAGTTGATAAGCCTCTGGATATGGTCCCTTGTAGGTGGTATACCTGGCAGGGGTTCCAGAGTTTCTAAAAGAACAATTCCATAACGCTTGAGCAGATAGTTGAATAGGCTATGATAGGCTACAACCTTTACACCCTTTAGAGCTGAAAACCCCTTGTCCCAGCTCTTGAGCCTTTCTTCCCATCTTCCCAGGAAATCCTTAAGCCTTCCCTCATAAAGGGTGCACCCTTCACCATCAAGCTGGCAGAGCCTCTCTTTCACAGCCCTCGCGAGGACAGGCATGTTATGGGGGTCAAGATTATAATGGGGGTTTCCCTCAGGATGAACGTCTCCCATAGCTCTGGAGATCACCTCTGGTTTTTCTATAAGCCTGACGAAGGATGAAAGATCTAAAAAGCCCTCACTTCCGGGCTGGATTTTCGGATTGTTTGATTGCAAAAGCAATGGGGGAAGAAAACCAGCTTCCAACTGGGCACCCTGAATCACGAGAAGGTCTGCACTCCTTAACTTAGCTATATGGGAGGGCTTTGGTATCACAAAGTGTGGGTCTTCAGTTCCTTTTGCGATAACGTAAAGCTCTACCCTGTCTGCACCCACCTCCCTTACCAGCTCCCCTATCCAAGGGTAGGTTACAACCACCCTAAGCTCGGCAAAGGAGAAGGAAACCAAAGATAGAAAAAGGAAGATAAGCCTTTCCATGGTTAAACCTCCTTCAAAAGGGATGGGCACCATGGGCACCAATGGCAAAGGTCAGCTGAAGAATCAGCTCATTTATCGTTTTCCTCTCTCCCTCTTCGTAAAGAGCCCTATTTTGACCTAACTGAAACCTGACCCTTGAAAATTCGGTTGGTCTAAACTCAAGAACGCCGTAGTAAGCGGGTAGATTATCGGGCAAATCCTCCCTCTGGTCAGCCTCCCTTACCTCATTTCTCGTTATAAGGTTGTACTGAAAGCCTGCCCTCCATCTCCTTGAAAACTGCCACACCGCCTGGACGTAAAAGCCTCCCTGTCTCTTCTCAGCGTAAAGTGCTGTAAGGTCTCCAAATTCGTCATAGCGGTAAAGGGTTCCCTCCGTATTCCTGTGTATGTACTCACTCTGAAGAGCAATGTATGTGTATGAATCAACGAAGTACTTTGCTGTGAGGTCAACCCCATAGATTCCTACCTTTCCCTTAAAAGCCTCTTCCTCTTCAATACTCCTCACATTTCCTAGAGCGTAGGAAAGCCCTGTTAGTAAAGAGAGGCTTCCAAGGTCAAAGGAGGTCTTCAAAAAGCCCACGAAAAGACCAGGTCTGAAGGCATCTCCAATCCTCACCTCTGACCCGCTACCGTCCCTCTTCGTATTGAGGGTAAAACCTTTAACACCGAAGCTCCTCTCGTTTTCACCCTGCAGAACCTCAAGACCGAACAGCAGGTAAAGGGGCAAGGGAGCAAGCCAGTTTATCTGAACGCCCTTCTCAACCAGTCCCTCACCGAAGAACACCCTGTAAATGAGGGGTTGCTGAGCAAAATCCCAGAGATGGGGATGCTGGGAGTTGAGTCTTCCGAAGGAGCTCCTGAACTTACCAGCTTTTACCTGGAAACCATGGGGCAGTCCCCGTGTCACTGCATAAGCCTCCTCAAGCTGAACACCCTCTTCGGAGAAGGGGATCGTAACGTAGAGCTCAAAGTAAGGGTCAACGGGAGCGTTTAAGAACAGCTCTCCATAATTGAGATTGAAGCCTTTCTCTCTATTGAACTCTCCGTGGGCATGCTCTTCACCGTGTCCGTGTAGGAATCCGGGGACTTCAAGGGTATCCAGGTTGTTTTCGTTCCTTAAGACCAAGGATGTGTCTAAGAGGAAGGATATATTCGGTATAAAAGGGGTCTGCTTAAAGGGATATACCTGATAAGCCTTTAAACCTTCCTCAGAAAAGGAAAGGCTAAAGAGACAGAGAAGAATGAAAAACCTTTTCATGTACTTACCTCCTCCGGGTTTTAGTAGTTAGCAGAGAGACTTCACAGGGTAGGAGGTCCTCTAATTGAAGTATAGGAGGAGGTTTGCTTGTAATATAAGGAAGAAAGTTCTGGTGGTCCTATATAAAAAGCTCCCAGGACCACGCCCTTGGGTTTTATCTCTACTTTACTTTCTACCTGTTTCTGGCTCTTAAAGATACATATTGCACACTCGGGATGCTTCTTTCCATCTCTATGTTCGTGCTTTATGAACAGAAAACCCTCAAGGCTCAGAAGAAGGGCTATAAGAACAGCAAGTCCTTTCATCCCTGAACCTACATCAGTTCTCCAACCTTCAACTTCTTCTGCTCTCCAGTTTTCATATCCTTTATGGAGACAACTCCCTCCCTCATCTCATCTTCACCAATTATGACGGCGTAGTCTGCATCCATCTTATTGGCAAGCTCCAGCTGTTTTTTCAGTCCTCCACCTCTGTAAGAAAGTTCAACCACCTTTCCCTTTCTCCGAAGCATGTCTGCAACATTGATAGCGTAAGAGTAAACATCCCCAAAGGGAATAACGAAGTAAAGCTCGTAGTCCTTTTCCGGTTCATCCACCAAGAGCATAAGCCTTTCAATACCAGCGGCAAAACCGAGTGCCGGCGTTGGTGGACCTCCAAACTCCTCTACGAGGTAGTCGTACCTTCCCCCAGCCACCACAGCCACCCCAAGCTTCTCCGATACGGCTTCAAAGACCGTTCTCGTGTAATAATCAAGACCCCTCACGAGGTTGTAATTCTCCTTGTACTTTACACCGAGCTTATCAAGGTAGAGTTTGAGTTTCGTATAGTGTTCCCTACATTCCTCACAAAGGAAATCAACCATCTTAGGAGCTTCCTTTACAGCCTCCCTGCAGGTCTCCACCTTGCAGTCTAGGACTCTAAGGGGGTTCCTGTCCTTCCTGTCAATACAAACATCGCACAGATGTCCGGAGACGTCATGTAGGTACCGGGTAAGAGCCTCTCTGTAGGTAGGTCTGCAGAGCTTACATCCGAGGGAGTTTATCTCTATAACTGCATCTATGCTAAGACCATCAAGTATATCCTGAACCAACTTTAAAAGCTCCGCATCGGCGTGGGGTTCTGCAACACCAAAGACCTCAGCACCTATTTGATGGAACTGTCTGTACCTTCCCGCCTGAGGTCTTTCGTATCTGAACATGGGACCTTCATAAAAGAACTTGTGATAGGGTCTTAGAGCGTAGAGCTTGTTCTCTATATAAGCTCTTACCACCCCAGCCGTCCCTTCAGGTCTCAGGGCTAAAACCCTCCCCTTCCTGTCAGGGAATACGAACATCTCCTTTTGAACTATGTCCGTAGCTTCTCCTATACTCCTCTCAAAAACTTTTGCAAACTCTACGATGGGTACTATTATCTCCTCATAGTTATATCTCTTTAACAGAGTTCTAACAAGAGAGGTTATCCTTCTGAACTTCCTAAGATCAGAACCGAGTATATCATGAAACCCTCTGGGAGCTTTATACTCTTCAGCCATGAACCCCTAAAACCCTTTCTCTCCAAGGTAGAGAACCAGGTCTCTAAGCCTGCAGGAGTAACCCCACTCATTGTCATACCAGGCGACAACGTGAACAAGGTTGTCTATAACCTGGCTTAGAGGTGCATCAAATATAGAAGAGTAAGGGTTTCCCACTATATCGGAAGACACTATAGGGTCTTCACAATACTGAAGTATCTCTTTCAGGTAGGTTTTGCCGGAAGTTTCATACTTCTGGGCTGCCTCCTTAAACCTCTCATTAACCTCCTCAACGGAGGAAGGGGTCTTATCAACCACAACGGTCAAGTCTATCAGAGAACCATCGGGAACCGGAACCCTTCTGGCAGTCCCGTCCAGCTTACCTTTCAGCTCAGGTATAACCTCTCCTATCGCCTTGGCGGCTCCGGTTGTGGTCGGAATTATATTTACAGCGGCAGCCCTTGCCCTTCTGAAATCCTTGTGGGGTAGGTCTAAGAGTCTCTGGTCGTTAGTGTAAGCATGAACCGTGACCATGTATCCCCTTTGAACGCCGAAAACCTCGTTCAAGACTTTAGCTACCGGAGCAAGGCAGTTGGTCGTACAGGAGGCGTTTGATATTATTGAATGTTCTGAAGGGTTATAACTCTCCTCGTTCACCCCAAGAACTACTGTTATATCAGGATTTTTGGCAGGTGCCGAGATTATAACCTTTCTGGCTCCACCCTTCAGGTGCAGGGCAGCCTTGTCTCTTTCTCTGAACACACCTGTAGACTCAATGACCACATCTACCCCAAGCTCACCCCAGGGTATCTGAGCAGGGTCTTTTTGGGCGAAGACCCTTATCTCCTTTCCATCAACGTAAAGGGTATCGTCCTTCGCCCTAACTTCTCCAGGGTATACACCGTGAACGGAGTCGTATTTTAGGAGGTGAGCCAGGTGAGAGCTATCGGTCAGGTCATTTATGGCTACTATCTCTATATCTTTGTATCCTCTGCAGGCTCTGAAGAAGCTCCTTCCAATTCTCCCAAATCCGTTTATACCTACCCTTATAGCCATAGCTATTTAATTATAATTCAACGGGAATTAATTGGTTCTATTCTCAGCTTGCCATTTGAGGAAGCTCTCCAGGAACTGGTCTATATCTCCATCCATAACCGCTTCCACATTCCCTGTTTCATAGCCCGTTCTGAGGTCTTTTATCAGTCTGTAGGGGTGAAATACGTAAGACCTTATCTGGTGTCCCCAGCCTATGTCGGTTTTCTCTCCCTCATATTGCTTTTTCTTCTCAAGGAGCTTTTGTTGCTCTAACTGATAGAGCTTTGCCTTGAGAAGCTCAATGGCTTTCCTCCTGTTCTGGAACTGGGATCTCTCCTGTTGGCAGGAGACAACAATCCCTGTTGGCACGTGGGTTATCCTCACCGCGGTGTCGGTTTTATTTACGTACTGTCCACCTGCCCCTGAAGCTCTGAAAGTCTCTATTTTTAAGTCTTCGTCCTTTATCTCAATATTTATATCTTCGTCTATTTGGGGCATAACTGATACAGCAGCAAAGGATGTATGCCTCCTCGCATTGGAGTCAAAAGGGGATATCCTAACGAGCCTGTGAACTCCCTGTTCTCCCTTGAGATAACCGTAGGCGTAGGGTCCCTTTATAAGCATCGTCACACTTTTTATACCGGCTACATCATCAGGGGTTATGTCCACCACCTCAACCTCATATCCGTTCCTTTCAGCCCACCTCCTGTACATCCTGAAGAGCATATCAGCCCAGTCGCAGGCTTCCGTCCCACCAGCTCCAGCCTGTATTGTAAGGTAGGCGTTCTTAGAGTCCATATCCCCAGATAGATAGGTTTTTAGCTCAAGCTCGTTCAATCTTTTTTCAAGAGTTTCCATCTCCTCTTCCAGCATCGCCCATGTCTCAGTGTCCTCTTCTGGTGTGCTCTGGGCAAGCTCCTCAACATCTTTAAGGGCATTTTCAAGGTCTTCAAGAGAATTTATGGTCTCTTCAAGCCACTTCCTCCTCTGTATGATTTTCTTGGCGTTCTCCTGGTCTTCCCAGAACCCTTGAGAAGACATAGTCTCATCTATCTTTTTCAGTTCATCCCTGAGCTTATCAGGCTCAATGACCTTTCTTACATCTTCAAACCTTTCCTTAAGCTCTTCTATCTTTCCCTTTAACTCTAACATGACCGTATATTAATTTAGGCTTGGTGGGTTCAGTGTGTTATGACTCAATCCACGACTCTGTAACCCCACTCTTCTATGGATTTCTTTATATCCTCCAAAGGTACTTCCTTTTCCATATAAACGTTAACCCTTCCACTGTCCAGAAAAACCTCAACCTTTGACACACCTTCCAGGGAAGATATAGCCCTCTGAACGGTCCTTACACAGTGTTCACAGGTCATACCCTGAACTTTGAGCTCCAACTCTTTCATGAAAATTATTTTATCACCGGAAGGGGTAAACTGAATCAGTTATGCTTCCCCTATATCCTCCCTTTCTATCTCTATATCCTCTGTGAGCATAGGCTCAAAACCGTAAGAGGGCATAAAGGTTCCCGACTCCCTCTCAATCTCCTCCGCACACTGGGCGCAGTACCTTGTCCAGGGTATAGCGCAAAGCCTTTCAAAGGCTATCTCAACACCGCAGCTCTCACATACGCCGTAAGAGCCACTTTCTATCTTCTTTAGGGCATAATCTATCTCCTTTAGGTTAGTGATCTCTATCTGGGACAGGTTATCAAGAAGCTCCTCCGTATAGGTCATCTGTCCTATGTCCTCCCAGTCCCTAGGCTCCTTTGATTCCTCCTCAAGGCGTTGCTGGGTTTCCTCTTTCGCCAGATACCTTTCTAAAATCTTCGCCTTTTCCTCCAAGAGCCTGTTTCTGCATTCCTCAAGTTGTTTCTTGGTCATAACCTCCTCCTTGTCTAAAGCTTGAAAGTATAATATTATAGTGAACTGTTAAGTTTTGTCATGCATAAAAAGATATTAATATACCTCTTAATCTCTTTAGGTGGCGTTTTTGGAGTTTTATTCCTTCTCCTGTTCAGCTTATATATGACACTGCCTGACGTAAAACTACTTGAAGGCTGGACACCTCCCCAATCTTCCATAGTTTATGACTACAGAGATAGACCTTATGGAGATATAGGTGTCCAGAAAAGATACTATGTGAAGATTGATGAGATACCTGACAGGGTCATATATGCATTTGTAGCAGCGGAGGATAGAAACTTCTTCAGTCATTCTGGAATAGATTTCGGAGCTGTGTTCCGAGCCATGATAGCAAATCTAAAAGCTGGCAGGGTAGTTCAGGGAGGAAGCACAATAACCCAGCAGCTTGCAAAAAATCTATTTCTGACGAGGGAGAGAACTTTAAAAAGAAAATTGAAAGAAGCTTTGTTAGCCATAAAGATTGAGAGAACCTTTGATAAACGAAAGATCCTTGAACTTTATCTGAACCAGATATACCTCGGAAACGGTGCTTATGGAGTTGAAGCGGCAGCACGTGTTTACTTTGGTAAGAGTGTCAAGGACCTCACCCTTGAAGAGGCAGCTCTGTTGGGAGGACTCCCGAAAGCCCCCTCAAGGTTCAACCCTTTTGTGAACCCTGATACAGCCAAGACAAGAAGAAACTATGTTCTAAAGAGGATGTTAGAGGACGGCTATATAACCCAGGAAGAGTACGAGACAGCGGTAAACAAGCCCATAGTTGTCAGAAAAGACGATAAATATAGGCTTTCAGACTATGTGCTTGATATGGTGAAAGAGTATCTTACGGATAAATACGGAGATATAGCCCTGCAGGGTGGACTCAAGATATACACAACCATAGATAGGGACTTACAAGCTCTTGCCATTCGCTCTTTAAAGCAGGGTTTGAAGAACACCGCAAATATAAACGGGTTACCCATTATGCCGGAAACAGAAGAGGATATGGAGGAGTTTTATAAAGCTGAAAAGAAAACCCTTGTCAACGGTAAGGTTTACGTGGCAAAAATAATTGATATAAAGAACGATTCGGCCGAGGTTGAACTTGGAAAGAACAGGTTCAAGGTGAGCTTAAAAGGTCTAAACCTTGAAGGGAGAGAGTACCTGCTCGTAAGGTTGTTTAAATATGATGAGGGCTGGCAGGCGGAGGTAGTACCTGACCTTCAAGGTGCCCTGATAAGTATGGACGTTCACACGGGAGCCATAAGGGCTATAGTAGGTGGATATTCTTACGCTTACAGTCCTTTCAATAGAGCTATAAAGGCGAAAAGGCAACCGGGTTCCGCCATAAAACCAGTTATATACCTATCAGCCCTTCTCAAGGGAGAGACTCAGATATCATCTATAGACGCCAGAGCGAGAACCTTTTACGACCCGGCAACGGGAAAGGAATGGACTCCCAAAAACTATGAGGACAGTGAATACACAGTTGTTACCCTAAGAGAGGCTCTTGCAAAAAGTATAAACACAGCAACAGTGAACCTTCTGGATAAGCTCGGTTTTGAAATAGTTCTCAGTGTTGGAGACAAGGTAGGCTTATCCAACCTGAAACCTTACTACTCTTTAGCCCTTGGAACCTTTGAAGTGACGCCTCTTCAGCTGACGTCAGCTTACCAAGTCTTTGCAAATCTTGGAAAGAAGTGCGAACCCTTTTTTATAAGGAGAATTGTAGATGAGAATGGAAACGTCCTTGAGGAAAATACCCATAAATGTGAAGAGGTTCTACCCCCTCAGGAAACGAGGGTTTTGGTTGACATGCTCAGGGCTGTAATACTTGAAGGGACTGGAAGAGCTGCAAGAGACTTACCAAGGGTGGTAGCAGGTAAAACCGGAACAACTGACGAATACATGGATGCCTGGTTTATAGGTTTTTCTCCTTACATAGTTACAGGCGTCTGGGTAGGTTATGACATAAAGGTATCTCTTGGAGAGAAGATGTCCGGAGCAAGGGTAGCGTTACCTATATGGAAGAACTTTATGGCAGTGGCAGCTTCCAAGTATCCCAACGATGATTTTCCATTACCCGAAGGTACTGTGGTTGTCCCTATAAACCCGAAGGACTACGTTATAGCAGATGAAACTTGCCCTGGGGTAAACATGGTCTTCGTAGAGGGAACTCAACCAAAGCTCACCTGTTCAGACTTAAGGAACATAATCAGTCCATAGGAACCTTCGCGAGAAACATAGGTATATCAAGATGATGTATGACAAAGGAGGTTACGCTCCCAAGAAAAAGCTCCTTAAACCTGCCTTTGCCGTAAGCTCCCAAGAAGAGTACATCTATTCCCTCGTCCTTCGCAAAGCTAACTATACGCTCCTCCGGTAAACCGGACACATAGAAGAATTTATGTTCTTCAGGGAGAAGTTCCCTGACCTCCTCCTCAATCCTTTTTACCTCTTCCTCTTCTTCCTGAACAGACAGAACGTTTATTTCATAGTTATACAGGCTCCTAAGAGAGCGGCAGATGCGCAGAGATAGCTTCGCATTTTCACTTCCATCGTAAGCGACAAGAGCCCTTTTGAGTTCTCTCTCCTCCTCAGGCACCAGGAAAACAGGGCACTTGGCATGACGGGCAACCTTCTCTGAGTTAGAACCTATAAGTATTCCGCTTATAGGTTTCCTACCAACCCTGCCAAGTACTATCAGGTCTTCAGGGTCAGCCTGAGAGGCGATCTCTCTGTATGGAACTCCAGAAGTCTGGACAACAGAAACCTTCGCCCCATACTCCCTACCAAGGGATGAGAATTCGGTCAGTATAGTATCACCTTGTTTCTCAAGGAAATCCTTTATCTTCCCAGAGATACCTTCATAGTAAGTGAAACCCAGAACTCCAGCAAGGTCTGCGAGGAAGCTCTCCTCTAAGAGCCTGACATCTATAACGTATATACCCACAACAGGAACATCATAGAAGTTTCCCATCTTAAAGGCATATTTAGAGGCGGTTATTGACGCTGGAGAACCATCAACCCCGACAACAATCCTTTTAAACATCTAGGTTCTTCACCTCTTTTGCATAGGTTTCTATGAATTCTCTCCTCGGTTCAACCTGCTCTCCCATTAGAATTGTGAATATCCTGTCCGCTTCAACCGCATCTTCAATGGTGACTCTTACGAGTCTACGGGTTTTAGGGTTCATGGTTGTCTCCCAGAGTTGCTCTGGGTTCATCTCCCCTAAACCTTTGTACCTTTGGATTTCAATACCGCTCTTTACCAGCTCCATTAGAGTGTTGTATATATCCTTTAAGTTTTCCACCTTCTGGTGCTTTGAACTGTAACCGACAATCACAGGCAGGTGGATATGAATTCCCTCCAAAACCTGTTTGTAGGACAGGGAGGATAGGAAATCGGCATCTATTATTACCTTCGTTCCAAGTCTGTCGTCATAGAGTATTAAGTCGTAAGCTCCTTCAAAGTCATCATACCTTGTATCAATCCGGTAATTATTAAGCTCCTGAGACATAATTTGAACTATCTCTTTAACCCTATTGGCGCTCCTCAAATCCTCCTCAGCAATTCTGTGGGTTAGTAAGAAGCCTACCACATCTTCACCCTTGCTCTTTATGAGGGCTTTGTAGCTTTCCTCATACTCTTTAAAGGACTTCAAAACCTTTATGAGTTCTTCCCCCTTAAATTCTCTACCAATTGAGTCTCGCATGTAGGCATGCTCCCTTATCAGCTCCTGCAAGAAGCGCTCCAGCTCCTTATCGTCCTTAACGTATGTCTCCTTCCTGCCAACTTTAACCTTGTACAGCGGCGGGAGTGCTATATACACGTACCCCTTCTCTATAAGTTCCGGCATAAACCTGTAAAGGAAAGTCAACAGCAGGGTTCTTATATGGGAGCCGTCTATGTCTGCATCGGTCATGAGTATTATCTTATGGTATCTCAGCTTGGTCAAGTCTATATCCTCGCCTATACCACAACCGAGGGCACTAACTATCGCTTTTACCTCCTCATTGGCAAGAACCTTATCTATACGAGCCTTCTCAACGTTAATTATCTTTCCTCTCAAAGGAAGTATCGCTTGAAACCTTCTATCCCTTGCCTGCTTGGCCGAACCCCCTGCAGAGTCTCCCTCAACTATGAATATCTCACATTTATCTGGCTCTCTTTCTGAGCAATCAGCAAGTTTCCCCGGAAGTATTCCCTCCTCCAGGGGCGATTTCCTCCTTACAAGTTCCTTTGCCTTTTTGGCAGCTTCCCTTGCAAGGGCAGCTTCAATAGCCTTCTCAACTATGAGTTTCAGGACTTCTTTGTTCTTATCAAAGTAATCGGTTAGATATTCATATACTATTGAATCCACTATATTCTTCACGTTCTGATTGCCGAGCTTTGTCTTAGTCTGTCCCTCAAACTGAGGCTCCGGAACTTTACAGGATATAACCGCAACAAGCCCCTCTCTTATATCATCACCGGTAAACATAGTCTTCAGCTCTTTAGAAAGCTTAAGTCCTTCAGCGAGTCTAACGACAGCCTTGGTAAGTCCACTTCTGAAACCTGTTACGTGAGTGCCCCCCTCAATGGTTTTAACGTTGTTCACGAAACTGTCTATGAGCTCTTTGTAGTCCTTTACATAACGGAAGGCTATGTCAATTATGACCCCTTCCCTCTCACCTTGTATCCTAACTATGTCCTTAAACAGGGGTTCTTTAGCCTGAGAAAGGTATTCAACGAGTTCCTCTATACCCCTATCAAACTTGTAGGTAACCTCTTTATCGCTCCGTTCATCCTTCAAGTAGAACCTTACTTCAGGGTTTAGGTACGCAAGCTCCCTCACCCTCTTTTCAACGATGTCGTACTTTATACGTGTAGTTTCAAATATATCAGGGTCAGGTTTAAAGGTTACACGGGTGCCCCTTTTGGTGGTTGTTCCAACCACCTTCAGGTCGTAGACGGGCTCTCCTCTCCTATACTCCTGTCTGTATATCTTTCCATCCCTGTAAACCTCAACAACAAGCCACTCAGAAAGTGCGTTGACAACCGAAGCGCCCACACCGTGAAGTCCACCAGAGTAAGCGTAAGCTTTCTTCTCAAACTTACCTCCGGCTCCAAGCATGGTAAAGACCATCTCAACCGCAGGTCTACCAGTATCAGGGTGTATGTCCACAGGTATACCTCTACCATCGTCCTCAACGGTAACAGAGCCATCATCGTGTATTATCACGGAGATGTTCTTCGCATAGCCTGCCATAGCCTCATCAACGGAGTTGTCCAGTATCTCCCATATCAGATGGTGTAATCCTCTCTCCCCTATGTCTCCTATGTACATGGCAGGCCTAAGACGGACGTGCTCAAGCCCTGTGACCGCTTTTATATCCTGGGCACCGTAATCGGTGTCCTGAACTTCCCTATGGTTCTTAATTTCTTCTGGATTTGTCATATTTATATTATAACCTGTAGTATATATATCTGCCACAGTTGGGACATCTTTCTATTGAATCTTCCTTTAATATTTTTGCAAAGAGCACATCTGGTATTTTCATACCGCATCCGCTACACACTCCACCCTCTATAGAAACAATTACATTTTCCCCAAAGCGTTGTCTTGCTTCCTCATAAAACTTTAGAAGGCTTATATCTACCTCTTGTTCCCTCAGTTTTCTCTCTTTAAGCAGCTCCTGAAGTTTATTTTTTGCGATTTTTTCTTCCTCTATTAAATCTTCAAGCTCCTCTTTAGTTTCTTTCATATCTTTCTCAATCTTGGGCACTCTATCTTTTATTTCTTCTTTCAATCTTTCAATCTTTTCCCTGATTTCGTCAAGTTCATAGGATAGTTTTAGTACGTTATCCTCATGTTTTGATTTCTCCTTCAAAAGGGTTTTGTACTCAATGTCCTTTCTAACCATGTACATCTTCTCCTCCACTCGGTTGAGAAGTTCCTCCTCCTCCTCTATCCTCTCCTTTAAAACTCTTTCTTTTCCCTCCAACTCTTCCTTTTCCTTCAAAAGTGTCTGGAGTTCTTTCTCAAGGGATTCCAGCTTTCTCTCAAGCTCTTCCCTTTCTTTTGCCAGAATTCCAAGCCTTCTATTAATCCTGGATATTTCCTGGTCTATCTCTTGGAGGACTATTATCGGCTTTATATCTTCTTTCCGCATGGTCTTTATTTTAAGTCTGAGTACTCAAGGAGCTCAATTTCATAAACATTGCCTTCATCGGTTTTCTTATAGACATAGGTTGGAAGGGAAGTATAAGGTGTAAGGCATAGCTTAAACACAACTTCCTTTTTATGCCAAACCTCCATCATAACCCCTTCAAGTCCGCCAAACTTACATTCTTTTACAACTCTAAAGGTATCTTTGTCTATTTCTTTTACACCTGGAGAAAGCTCAACCTCTCTTGAACCCAAGACCTTGACGAGAGTTTTTGAGAACAGAGTTCTTGTTAAAGGTATAAGCCAGTAGTGGTCAAAATAACTTTTCATGAGAACAAAGCCCGCAAGTTCTTCGGCATTTTTGAACCTGTTAGATATTACGCCTTCCCACTCCCTGTATTTACCGCTTATACTCACTTCGTACTCTTCTCCCGAAATGCTTATGACTATCTCGTAACGCCCGGTAGCCTTCTCTCCCCTAAAGGTTTCTTTGTAGTCGTACATATATCTCTCATAATGCTTAAACCTGTATGGATTTAACCCATTCTTTTCCGAGAATGATATTAAAACAAAGACCATAAGCTGGAGAGCTATTAAAACTTTCATATTATGGGCGCGGGAGGACTCGAACCCCCAACCGGGCGGTTATGAGCCGCCCGCTCTGCCAATTGAGCTACGCGCCCTGCAAGTCTATTATTATAGTTCCTTACATAGTATGGGTCAAGCACAGGAATGGTATGAGGAAACTCCAAAGATTTCCCTGTACAGTTCTGAATCTATACGTTTTACTCTGTGTCTCTCCTTAGGAATATCCTCAATCTCAACGAAGTAAAGGCAGTTAGTAACGCACTTGGAAACGCATGAAGGAAGGAGACCCTTATCAACCCTATTGTAGCAGTAGTCGCACTTCTCTACCTTCATGGTTGCAGGGTTGAAGGTTATAGCCCCGTAAGGACAAGCTATTATGCAGGCTTTACACCCTATACAGAGCAGTTCCTCCACGTAAACTATCCCGTCCTTTTCCCTCTTCCTCATCGCTGAGGTTGGACACGCCATAACACAGGGGGCAGGGTCGCAGTGAAAGCAGTTCATAGGCAGAAAGAAACCATCGGGCTTATCGGATAAGCCTTCTATACGAAAGACTTTCATTGGTCTTATACCAATCTTTTCAAGGCTCTTCTCCTGGACACACGCAACCTCGCAGGATAGACAACCAATACACCTGTCAAGGTCTATAAGCATTAAGGGTCTCTTCATCTTCCTATCAACCTATCAATAACTATAAGTATGAATATAAGAATCATAGGTGATATATCTATCCCTCCCATGTAAGGGAGAACCTGTCTTATGGGTCTTAGCATAGGCTCTATAAGCCTGTCAAGAAGAGCATAAAACCTGCTCTCCCTAATCTGAGGGAACCAAGAACCTAAAGCATGTATAAAAACAAGAATTATGAGGAGCTGTATCAGCAGATGGAGGAGCTTAAAGAGCATCACTCAACCCATTCAAGTATGGCAAGCTCAGCTCCGTCTCCTACTCTCCTTTCAGCCAACTTGATAATCCTGGTATATCCTCCGTTTCTTCCTTCAAACCTTGGCGCTATATCTTCAAAGAGCTTCTTTACCGCTTCCCTGTCTGGAAGGAGTTCCAAAGCCCTCCTCCTGGAAGCGAGGTCACCTTTCTTTCCAAGGGTGACCAACTTCTCAACAAAGCTCCTCACAGCCTTTGCCCTTTCAAGAGGGGTTTCTATGCTCTCGTCCAGGATAAGAGCCCTTGCAAGGCTTCTGTATAAAGCTATTCTCTGCTCTTTGGTTCTATCAAACTTCTTCTTCTTTACCTTGTGCCTCATCTCTTCTCACCTCTTGCTCTCAATGTTTATACCGAGCTGTAAACCTATCTGTTTTAAAGCCTCTTTTATTTCAGCGAGGGCTTTCCTTCCTATATTCTTAGTGCTCTTTAGCTCCTCTTCTGTCATCTGGACGAGGTCACCTATCGTGGCTATACCCATCCTCTTCAGAGAGTTGAGAGCCCTCTGAGATATATCTAACTCCTCTATAGATAGGGTGAGCTTCTCCGAGAGCTCGTCAACAGGTATGGGTTCTTCAAGGGTGGGAACTTCGTAGGATATATGTTCAAGGAGAGAGAAGTGCTTCTGGAGTATATTAACAGACTCTTTCACAACCTCATCGGGAGATTTTGTACCGTCAGTGATAACCTCAACGGTAAGCCTTTCATAATCTGTTTTCTCTCCTACCCTGGTCTGTTCTATCCTGTAGCTTACAAGTTTAACAGGTGAAAAATCAGCGTCCAGGAGTATCCATCCTGTCTCTCCTATGGTTTCCATCTCCTCGGCAAGCACGTAGCCTTTTCCTTTCTCTATCCTTATCTCGGCGTTAAATTCCACGTCTGGATTTGTGATAGTGGCTATAACCTTATCGGGGTTAGCCACCTCAACGTTTGGGGGTAAGGTTATGTCCGCAGCCTTAATCTCACCTTCCCCTTTCTTCTTCAGGTATAAGATTTCAACATCAGAATCCTTCAGATTGAACCTCACACCCTTTATATTCGCTATTATCTCAACAACATCTTCAGCTACACCCTCAAGGGAAGAGAACTCATGATATACACCGTATATCTTCACAGCGGTAACGGCTGTTCCTGATATGGAGGACAGAAGAACTCTCCTGAGTGCGTTCCCTAGGGTCGTCCCAAAACCCCTCTCAAGAGGTTCCACCACAAATATACCTCTGCTCTTCTCCTTCTGCTCCCAGTAAACCTTATTGGGAAAAACAAATTCGTTCAGCATCCAACAACCTCCATTTATACCCTTGAATAAAACTCAATTATGTACTGGACATTTATAGGTGTCTCCAAGTACTCGCTCACGTTCTCTGGTAGCTTAAGCACCTTCCCTCTAAAGTTATCCTTATCAAGCTCAAGCCATTCAGGAACACTCCTGGGGTCTATATTTTCAAGATTTTCTTTCAAGAAAGGTATGTCTCTGGAAGAGGGTTTTACCTCTATTATGTCTCCGGGCTCTACCTCGTAATGGGGGATGTCAACTTTTCTGCCGTTCACCGTGATATGCCCGTGGGCTACCAACTGACGTGCCTGCCTCCTTGTAGTAGCAAACCCAAGCCTGTACACTACGTTGTCCAACCTCCTCTCAAGAAGCTGGAGAAGGACTTCTCCCGTGTTCTCCTTTGATTTTGCGGCGAGGTCAAAGTACCTCTTAAACTGCTTCTCCCTCAGTCCACCATACAGATACTTTAGCTTCTGCTTCTCCATAAGACGTAACCCGTACTCACTGAGCTTTCTCCTTCTACCCTTTATTCTTCCGTGCTGTCCTGGGGGAAAGTTCCTCCTCTGAAGTATCCTGGGGGCAGATTTCTTTCCAGAAACCACCACTCCAAACTTTCTGTCAAGTTTTACCCAAGGTCCTATATACCTTCCCATCAGACTCTCCTCCTTGAAGGTGGCCTGCATCCGTTGTGAGGAACAGGTGTAACGTCCCTTACAGCTGTAACTTTTATACCGGAGGCGAAAACAGCTCTTATAGCTGACTCCCTACCAGCACCGGGTCCTTTAACCCATACTTCAGCTTCCTGAAGCCCAAACTCGTTAACAGCCTTCCTCATAGCTTTCTGGGCTGCAAGCTGGGCTGCGTAAGGAGTACTCTTCCTTGTACCTTTAAAGCCCACCGTACCACCACTCTCCCAAGCTATGGTGTTGCCCTGTGGGTCTGTAACATTGATTATCGTGTTGTTAAAAGTGGTGTGGATATGCACTATACCCTTAGTAACGGTTCTTTTCTGTTTCTTCTTAGCCATGGGCTACCTCCTTACTTGCCTCTCCTTACACCGCCGCCAGACCTTCTTCTACCCTTCCTGGTCTTGGCGTTAGTTCTGGTTTGCTGTCCTCTAACAGGAAGACCTCTTGCATGTCTCTGACCTCTATAGCAACCCATGTCCATTAGCCTCTTAACGTTCAACTGGACTTCTCTTCTGAGGTCTCCTTCAACTTTATAGTTCTCATCAATAAACTTCCTCAGGACGTTAAGCTCCTCGGGCGTTAACTCTCCGACTCTCTTTCTACAATCTATCCCAGTGGACTGGCAGATCTCCCTTACCCTGGTTTTACCTATTCCGTAGATGTAAGTAAGGGCTATCTCAAGTCTCTTGCTGTCAGGTAGGTCTACACCTGCTATCCTTGCCATTTTAAACCTCCATCATCCTTGCTTTTGTTTGTGTTTCGGGTTTTCACATATAACGTAAACTTTACCTTTCCTGCGGATTATCTTGCACTTTGCGCATCTCTTCTTTACAGACGCTCTCACTCTCATACCAACCTCCTCAAAGTCTATAAACGATTCTTCCCCTTGTCAGGTCATAGGGAGAAAGCTCTACCCTAACCTTATCTCCAGGAAGTATTCTGATAAAGTTGATCCTCATCTTCCCAGATATATGGGCAAGAACCTCGTGCCCACTTTCTAGCTGAACTCTAAACATACCGTTGGGAAGTGCTTCAACAACCTCTCCTTCCATAACTATTCCTTTCTCCTTCTCGTGCTCCTGCTTCCTTTTCTTCCCCATATCAAATCTCCGTAAGAACCTTAGGACCTTCTTTTGTTATAGCAACGGTATGCTCAAAGTGAGCCGAAGGGCTTCCGTCCTTGGTCTTAACCGTCCATCCATCTCCATCGTGGACCGTCTCCTCCGTTCCAAGGGCAAACATAGGTTCTATAGCTATAACCATTCCACGTCTCAGTTTCACATTCTTCTTGCCGAGGTCTTTTCTGTTGTTGGGTATAAAAGGTTCCTCATGAACCTTCTTACCTATACCGTGCCCCCCGTATCTGAGGACAGGGTAAACCCCATACTCCTCAGCGGTAGAATGAACAGCCTCAACAATATCACTAAGCCAATTCCCAGGAGCTGCCTTCTGCACAGCCCTCTCCAAAGCAAGCTTTGTCGCTTCCATAAGCCTCTTCTTATCGGCGTCCACGTTACCGACAGCCACGGTAATAGCGGAATCACCAGCGTAACCATCTATTATAGCACCAAAATCAACACTTACCAAATCACCTTCTTCAATTACCCTCTCCTTCTTGGGAAGACCGTGTACAACTTCCTCGTTTATGGAGACACAGGTCGCTGCCGGATAACTTACATTGCTAAAGGGCGGCTTGTAGTTTAAAAATGCTGGCTTCGCTCCTCTCTTTTTGGCTTCTTCTCTGGCTATCATCTCTATATCCCAGGCTGTTATACCTGGCTTTACGTTCTCAGCAACTGCATGCAGAACCTCGGCAACAACCTTACAAGCCTTTTCAATCTTTTCTATCTCCTTATCGGAGTAAAGCTCTATACCTCTTTTCATGTAGCCACCACCTTCTTAAGTTCTTGATAGACCTCCTCAATTTCCTTGGAAGCGTCCAGTCTTATTAATATACCCTTGCGCTCGTAATATTCAATGAGGGGTGCGGTCTGCTTCCGGTAAACCTCCAGGCGGTTTCTAACAACCTCTTCCCTGTCATCTTCTCTTTGGATAAGCTTAACCGAGCACCTGTCACACACCTCATCGTTTTTCGGAGGATTGAACTTTAAGTGATACACTGCACCGCAGCTTGGACACACCCTTCTTCCTGAGAGTCTGTCAACCACAACTTCGTCATCCACATCAAACAGTATGACCTTGTCAAGATTCAATCCCTTTCTCTTAAGCATGTTGTCAAGAGCTTCGGCTTGGGCTATGGTTCTCGGAAACCCATCAAATATGACGCCTCCTCCCGGAGGCATAACCTCCTCTATTAACGCTATTATCAACTCATCAGGAACAAGCTCCCCCCTATCCATGTACTCCTTTGCTTTCTTGCCCAAGGGGGTTTCATTCTTTACAGCTTCTCTGAGGATATCCCCCGTTGATATGTGTTTAAGTCCAAGCTCCTGGGCGAGCCTCTTTGCTTGAGTTCCTTTTCCTGCACCGGGGGGACCCAGAAAGACAAGATTCATGGCTACCTCCTCTTCCTTACGTAACCCTTATACTTTTTGGTTATCAGGTTGGCTTCAACCTGCTTCAGGGTGTCAAGGGCAACTCCGACGACTATGAGAGCTGTGGTTCCGCCGAAGTAAAAGGGCACGTTAAGTTGAAGGCTTATGAAAAGCGGGATTATGGCAACTACAGATAGAAAGAGGGCACCTACGAACACAAGCCTGTTTATCACAGTTTCAAGGAACTTCTGAGTTTCAAGTCCCGGTCTGACTCCGGGCACGAATGCTCCTCCCTTCCTCAGGTTGTCAGCTACCTCAACAGGGTTTATCATCACAGCGGTGTAGAAGTAAGTGAAGAAGACTATAAGCATTACGTAGAGGAAGTTATAGAAAATCGCTGTGGGATTGAAGGCATCGTATATGGCTTGAGCTATTGGATGTTGTATAAAGGTAAGAACGCTTGAAGGTATTATCAATAGAGATTGGGCAAATATTATAGGTATAACCCCGGCGGGGTTTATCTTTATAGGCAGATAGGTTGAACCTCCTCTGTACTCCTGCCTTCCCACGACCCTCCTCGGATATTGAACGGGTATCCTTCTCTCAGCCTCCTGTATGTACACTATACCTATGATTACGAGGAGCACCATTACAATGGCACCCGCAACGGTGAAGGGTGTTAAGTCTCCGCTTTTTAACCTGTCTATGAGACCGATAACCGCATTTGGGAAACTCGCAACGATACCTGCAAATATAAGTAGAGACATACCGTTACCAATTCCCTTCTCGGTTATCCTCTCACCCATCCATACAAGGAACATAGTGCCCGCAACCAAAGTCAGAACAGCAACGAATATAAAGAGAAAGCCTGCATCAGGGACAACGGGAAAGCCTCGTGGGGAGGTCTGATTTTGAAGCCAGAAAGCCACACCTATTGACTGTATAAAGGCAACAAACAATGTCAGATACTTTGTGTACTCGTTTATCTTGTATCTCCCGTAATCTCCCTCCTCCTTTGCAAGCCTCTGAAGTTCTGGTATGGCAACAGTTAAAAGCTGCATCATTATTGAGGCAGATATGTAAGGCATAACCCCGAGGGCAAAGACAGTCATCCTGCTGAGGTTTCCCCCCGAGAATATATCGTATAGGCTGAAGAGAGTCCCTTGGAGTGACTTAAAGAAATCCTCAAGGGCGAGAACATCTACGCCAGGTATGGGAATATGACTCCCCAGCCTATATATGGCAAACATCAAGAGGGTGTAAAGGAACCTTCTCCTCAGGTCCTCAAAAGCGAATATATTCTTGAGGTAATCTATCACTTCCCAATTACCTCGCAGGTTCCTCCTGCCTTCTCTATCTTTTCCTTTGCACTCTTGGAGAAGGCGTGCGCTTTAACGGTGAACTTCTTCTTGAGCTCTCCGTCGCCGAGAACCTTTACGAGGTCACCTTTAGAGCAGATACCCCTTTGAGACAAAGCCTCAGGTGTAATTTCAGCTCCATCTTCAAAAAGCTTCTCAAGGGTGCCTACGTTTACAGGTATGTACTCCTTTCTGTTAGGGCTTGTAAAGCCTCTCTTGGGTATCCTCTGATGTAGTGGTGTCTGTCCACCCTCAAAATAGGCAGGTACAGTCCTATCTCCCGAACGGGTCTTCTGTCCTTTATGACCCTTTCCTGCTGTTTTGCCTTGTCCAGCGGCTATACCCCTACCAACCCTTTTCTTCTCCTTCGTAGCTCCTGGATGTGGCTGTAACTCATGCAGTTTCATCGCTTGCTTCCTCCACTTGTATCAGGTAATGGGCTTTTCTGATATTACCCCTTACCATAGGGTTATCCTCAAGTAGCCTGGACTGTCCGGGTTTCCTAAGACCGAGGCTTCTGACAGCCTGAACATGAGATTCAGGTTTTCCAGCAAGACCTCTCACAAGGGTTACCTTTAAAAGCTTTTTACCAGACTTCTTCTTAGCCATGGACGCCCCTCCAGGGATAGTAGAGCTTTACCCTGAGCTTGGGGTTTGTGTAGACGTTGAATCTTTTCTGAACTTCCTCCAAGGGTAAGCCCCTCTCCTCAGCCACCTGTTCTGGGGTCTTTAATTGAAGCAGAGCATCAAAGACAGCCCTCACAACGTTGTCAGGGGTCGTACTCCCTATTATCTTGGTGAGAACGTCCGTGTAACCAGCAAGCTCAAATATAGGCTTAGCAGCACCACCTGCAACAACACCCGTTCCTCTCCTTGCAGGCATGACAATTATCTTTGTGGGTCCAAAGTGGCCTACCACATCGTGGGGGACCGTTCCCTCAATTATAGGTACCCTTATTATCTTCTTCTTTGCCTGCTCTATAGCCTTTGCGATAGCAAGGGGGACCTCCTTTGCTTTACCGTGACCAAAACCCACAAAGCCCCTCTTGTCACCCACTATAACCAAGGTGCTGAAGGAAAACCTCCTGCCACCCTTTGTAACCCTTGCCGTCCTATTGGCATACAGGAGCCTCTCCTCCAGCTGAAGCTCCTCTATCATGTCGGCAACGCCGTATCTCTTCCTTCTTTCATCAATCATAGCGTCAATGTCTTTACCACCCATGAAAATCCTCCTTAAAAGTCAAGACCTAATTCTCTACACTTATCAGCAAAAGCCTTTATCTTCCCATGGTATATGAAACCACCCCTGTCAAAGACAACCTTCTTTATTCCCTTCTCCAGGGCTTTCTTCACCAAAACCTCTGCTACCCTCTGGGCAGCCTCTATAGATTTACCGCCCCTTTTCCCAGCCAATTTTTCATACTCGGGGTCAAGGGTTGAAGCAAAAACAAGCGTATTTCCTGTGGTATCGTCTATAAGCTGGGCATAGAAGTGATGAAGACTCCTGTAAACGGCGAGCCTAGGTCTTTCCGGTGTACCGAACACCTTTTTTCTAATTCTCCTGTGTCTCCTCGCTCTTTTCTCTCTCCTGCTTAGCTTAGCCATTTAAAACCTCCTCACTTCTTACCAGCCGCCTTTCCAGGCTTGAGTTTGAGGGCTTCACCCTTGTACCTTATACCCTTACCCTTGTAGGGGTCTGGCTTCCTAAAGGCTCTTATTTCCGCTGCAACCTGACCAACCATCTGTTTATCTACGCCACTCACGTGAATCTCGTTCCCCTTTACCTCAATACTTATACCCTTAGGAATTGGGTATATGTCCGGATGAGACTTACCCAAGCTAAGCTCAAGAGCGTTACCCTTAACGGCAGCCCTGTATCCGAGTCCCTGAACCTCAAGGACAACAGTAAACCCTTCGGTAACTCCCTTAACCATGTTCCTTATGAGAGCCGCCGTTGTTCCATGAAGAGCCTTGTGAAAGGCTCTTTCCGTTGGTCTCTCAACTCTTATCTGCTTCTCCTTTTCATCAACTGTAACTTTCATGTCCGGGTGAAAATTCATGGAAAGCTTACCTTTCGGTCCTTCAACGGTTATCTCGTTTCCCTTTAAATGAACCTTAACACCATCAGGGATAGGTATCGGGTTCTTCCCAATTCTTGACATGTCCTTCCTCCTACCAGACTATGGCTATCACCTCGCCACCTTTTTTAGCGCTCCTTGCCTCGTGGTCTGTAAGTATGCCCGCATCGGTGGAAACTATAGCTACACCGAGTCCTCTTTTCACGTAAGGAATCCTCTTAGCAGGGGAGTAAACTCTTTTCCCTGGGGTAGAAATCTTCACCAGGTTGGTAATAGCGTTTCTCTCTTTTTTAGGGTCAAGGTATTTAAGGTGAATCCTGAGGGTGTACTGGGTTCCCTTGTCGTATTTGCCGCCTTCAACTTTTTCCCAGTCCTTTATAAAACCTTCCCTCTTAAGGAGGTCCAGTATTCTCTCTTTAGTCTTTGAAGAGGGTACGTCAACGTAGTCTTTCTTCCTCATTATCGCATTCTTAACTGCAGAGAACATATCCGCTATAGGGTCCATATCTTAACCTCCGTTACCAACTTGATTTCCTTACACCAGGGAGTTCACCCCTCAAAGCCCTCTCTCTAAAGCAGAGCCTACACATATTGAAGTACCTTATAAAACCTCTCGGTCTTCCACATATCGGACATCTATTCTTCTTCCTCACCTTCCACTTTGGGTAGTACTTAAGGTCCTTTGCCACTTTAGCTTTTCTAGGCATACTTACCTCCTTAAGATGCTCTTATTGGTAAACCTAAGAGGGACAGAAGCCACAGCGCCTCCTCGTCGGTCTCGGCGGTCGTGTGAATGCTTATATCCATACCCCTAATCCTGTCAACCTTATCGTAGTCTATCTCCGGATAAACTATCTGTTCAGCTATGCCAAAGGAGTAGTTACCCCTTCCATCAAAGGAACGTGGATTCAACCCCTTGAAATCTTTAACCCTTGGCAGTGCAACAGAAATGGTCTTATCAAGGAAGTCCCACATCCTCTCTTTCCTAAGGGTAACCTTAGCACCCACAGGCATGCCTTTCCTGAGCTTGAAGCCAGCTTCAGATTTCTTAGCCCTTCTTATAGAGGGCTGTTGTCCTGTAATTAGCCTGAGGTCTTCCATGGCTCTCTCAAGGTTCTTTATATCCTGAACAGCTTCCCCTACGCCCATGTTCACGACTATCTTGACGAGCCTTGGGACCTCCATAGGGTTCTTATACTCAAACCTCTGTATAAGACGGGGGACAACCTCGTCCCTGTACTTCTGATACAACCTGGGCACATACTTAGTAGCTACAGCCATGATATTAACCTCTCAACTGTTTTTCCCTAACAAGGTCTATGTTTTCATTACACTTCTTACAAAATCTGTACTTCCTTAGCACACCCTTCTCCTCAACGAGCCTGAAACCCACACGGGTTGGCTTGTTACAGTTAGGACACACAAGCATAACGTTGCTTACATGTATGGGGGCTTCAACCTCAACAATTCCACCTTCCCTGACGTTTGGTATTTCTTTAAGATGCTTCTTAACGAGGTTAACGCCTTCAACTATAACCCTGTTCTTTTCGGGAATAACTCTGACAACCTTACCACTTTGCCCCTTCTTAGCTTTGCTACCCCTAACTACTAATACGGTGTCTCCTTTCTTTATCTTCCACGCCATCAAACCACCTCCGGTGCCAGGGAAGCTATCTTTGTAAAGCCCCTGTTTCTTACCTCTCTCGCTATAGGTCCTAACACCCTCGTTCCAAGGGGTTCCCCGTACTGGTTCAGGAGTATACAGGCGTTGTCGTCAAACTTTATGTAGCTTCCATCAGGTCTCCTTACCTCCTTTGCAACCCTAACGACCACAGCCCTGTATATCTTCCCCTTCTTTGCGTTCCCATCAGGCAGAGCGTCCTTAACAGTCACGGTTATAACATCTCCAAGGGTAGCATACTTTCTCGGTGCATAGGGTATCCCTATAACCTGTACCCTCTTTGCGCCTGAGTTATCAGCAACGCTCATATAACTCTGTCTCTGTATCATGGCTTTTCTCTCCCAACTCCTAAGCTAAAATGCGTCCTAAAAAGAGACAAAATAGTATTTTAACAATTTACCAAGCCGAAAGCAAGTTCTAAGATTGTATAATACAGCCAGGAGGAAGAGGTGGAAAAAGAGGGGCTTTTGGGTAGGCTTACGGTTTACGTTACCGCTGGTTCATTGTTCAGCGTCCTTATAACTCTCGGTGTCCTTTATGTGGTGCTTAACATAACCGACGTGCCTTCTTACAAGATACCTAAGATAATGCTCTTCTCTGCAGCCGTTATAACCCTTGCCTTTACACTACCGATATTTTTCGTTAGGGCTGTATTCTACAAGCTGATACTTGAAAGGATTGACCATATGATAGACGCCATGGAAAGGGTAAGCAAGGGAGACCTGGAAACACCCATAAAGCCAGAAACCAACGACGAGTTCGGTCATATGGCTGAAGCCTTTGAAAAGATGCGCGTTAACATAAAGGAACTCATATCCCAGCTGGAGGGAGAGCTTGATAGGAAGAGGTAAAAAGTACAGGAGCATACTTTACAAAATTCTGGATATCGTCTTTATAGGGTCTCTGCTCGCTGCCGTGCTGGTGTTTTTTGTCTTCTTCTTTGCCCTGGTGAACAACGATGTTCCGGAAGAGGTAGCCTGGAAGTACGCCCTCGGTTCAACTCTTTTCCTCGTTCTATGCTGGTTTGTGGGTCCAATACTGATAATTCAGCTCCTGATAGAGTGGACGATACTCAGACCCATAAAAGAGATGACAAAACGTTTAGAGAAGATGAGTGAGGGAGACCTTGATACACCCCTGGAGATTCAGGGGCGTTATTTAGAGATAAACAGACTAGCCGAGTCCTTTGAGAGGATGAGACTATCCCTCAAGGCTCTCATAAGAAGGTTAAAGAAGCATGAGTCCTGAAGAAGAGCTCAAGATAGCCCTTGATAGGGCAAGACAAGGAACAGGTGCCCTCTTCATAGCTGTCCAGGATGTGCTGGGGTTTTTAAGTGTATACTCTGCGGATACTGAAGATAACTTTGTTAGAAGATGGCTCCAGAGGCTTGAAACAACAGCCATAAGCTTTACCACCCTTGATACTGGAAACTCCGAAAGTCCTCCTGATTTCTCCTTCGGAGATGTTGGTAAGTATTACTACTACATTGGTGTGCTGAACCCTCAGCTCTACGTCATAGGTCTCTTCCCAAAGCGAGTAGGCGCGGCAAAAGTCCTCTACGGTATGGGTGGCGTAGTTGAGGAGTTGAGGCAGTTTACGGATGTTCTAAGCGAGCTGAAAGAAATTTCAAGGAGAAGGTACGTTGAACAGAAGGAGAAAGAAGGGGAGCTAAAACAGGTAAGGAGAAAGAAGAGGTATCTCTCCCCCCACCAAATAGAAGCTTTGAAGGACACCTTTATCAACGAGATAGGACCTGCAGGAGATTACATCTTCAATGCAGTGATAATTGAGAAACGCTTCAACAGAAACCTCCTGACAAAGGAGGACGCTTACGAGCTTATAGATTACCTAACCCAAGAGATAGATTCTCTTGACAGGGCAGAGAGATTTGTTAAAACCGCTCTGAGCATTGTAGACGAAGAGGCTTTATAATTCTTTTCCCATGGAAGAGGCAAGATTGAAGAAACTTCAAGAGCTGAGAAAAAGGAATATAAACCCCTACCCTTACAAGTTTGAGGTTACGGACTTCATAGGAAGCGTCAGAAGGAAGTTTGAAACCGACCCGCCGGAGGGTTTTAAGGTTAGGATAAGGGGAAAGGCAAAGAGGGTCTCAAAAACGGAAGAAGGTTACATGGTGAGACTCTCCGACGAGGAAAATGTGGAAATCCTGGTGTTCACAAGGGAAGAAGGGCTTAAACAGAACGAAGAGTATACCTTTGAAGGGTTGCTATCAAGGGTTGAGGGAAAGCTCAGTTTAACTCAGGCGGTCCTATCAGAAGGCGATACCGAGAGCATAAGAGCTCTGAAGGAAAGGTTTGATTCGGAGCCCAAAGAGGAAAAGGTTTCCCTCGGTGGGAGAGTTGTGGCTCTGAGAACCATGGGGAAGGCTGTGTTCGGGCACATACAGGACCTTACAGGGAAGATTCAGATATACCTCAAGAAGGACCTTGTGGGTGATGAGAGGTTTTCTTTCTTCAACGAATTTATTGACCTTGGGGACATAGTGGGGGTTGAAGGTGAGCTTTTTAGAACTCAGACAGGGGAACTAACCGTTGAAGTTCACAATTTTCAACTCCTTGCCAAATGCCTTCATCCATTGCCAGAGAAGTGGCATGGGCTTAAAGATGTTGAAGTCAGGTACAGACAGAGATATCTTGACCTCATAGCCAACCCAGATGCAAGGAGAACCTTTCTGCTCAGGAGCAAGCTCATAAGCGAATTGAGGAAATTTTTTGATGACAGGGGTTTTATTGAAGTTGAAACCCCAATACTCCAACCCATAGCCAGTGGAGCAAATGCAAAACCCTTTATGACCTACCATAACTACCTTGAAATGAACCTCTATCTGAGGATAGCTCCGGAGCTTTACCTGAAGAGACTGATAGTTGGTGGTTTTCCAAGGGTTTACGAGCTGGGAAGGAACTTTAGAAACGAAGGCGTGGACAGAACCCACAACCCAGAGTTCACAATGGTGGAATTCTATGCAGCTTACTGGGACTACAATGACCTGATGAAGTTCACGGAAGAGCTGTTTGCCCACCTACTTGAAAGAACAGTAGGCACCCTGAAGCTTATCTACGAGGGGAAGGAGATAGATTTTACACCGCCTCTCAGAAAGGTCAGGTATTTTGACCTGCTGAAGGAGAAAACAGGGAGGGATAAGGAGTTCTTCCTTCATAACCTCTCAGGGCTAAGAGAGCTCGCCAAAGAGCTTGATATAACCAATTACGACAAACTCACCCATGCGAAGCTGATAGATAAAGTCTTTGAGAAGGTGGCAGAGGAGGACTTGATTCAACCTACCTTTGTAATAGATTTTCCAAAAATACTATCCCCGCTTGCCAAGACCCACAGGGAAGACAGTGAATTAGTTGAGAGGTTTGAGCTTATAGTCGCTACCTATGAGGTCGCCAACGCGTACACGGAGCTAAATGACCCTGCAGACCAGAGGGAGAGGTTTGTTGAGCAGATAAAGGAGAAAGAGATGGGGGACGAAGAAGCTATGGCCATGGATGAGGACTTCATAAGAGCTCTTGAGTACGGGATGCCCCCAACAGCCGGTGAAGGAATAGGGATAGACAGACTGGTTATGATCCTCACAAATACCGATACGATAAGGGACGTGATACTTTTCCCTCACATGAGACCTCAATAGACCGATTTATATTATGGAAGAATGACGCTGCGTAAAAAGGTCTTCCTCTTTACTGTAACTGCCTTTACCCTTACCACTGCTTTGGTCACTTACCACCAGTTTGAGTTGTACAGAGAGCTTCTCAAAAAGGAGAAGGAGTCTTTCTGTGAAAAGAGCACCTTTGAGTTCAACAAGCTCGTTGAGTTCCATAAAAGGGTTGCCAACTCAGTATCCTCGTACATAGCAAGGGACAGTGATGTAAGGAAGCTCTTTGAGTCGGGTGATAAAGAAGGCTTATACCTGAAGCTGAAACCCCTTTACGAGGAGGTAAGCAGGGAGAACCTTATAAGGGAGATAAGCTTTTTCAAGCTGCCTGCAGTTAACTTCCTCAACATGAGGAACCCAAGAGAATCTGGGAGGGACGTCACAGGAATAAGAAGAGATGTGGTTGAGTCGGGGAAGAACTGCATCACCACAAAATCAATAATCATATGCACGAACTATGTGGGCATAAGGGCTGTAAACCCAATAACTAAGGATGGAAAAGCTATAGGCTTGGTGTCGGTAGGTATAGACATGGAGGATTTTTTAAGGTACTACAGCTCAATAACCGGAACAGGATGCGGACTTGCCATCAAGGATGAAGCACTAAAGCGTTCCCTCTTAAAGGAGAGCTACATGGCGTACACCTCCAAAACGGTCAGAAAAGAGGAATACCTTGTGAGCCTGCAGGGAGGAACTAAGGACCTCGTCGGTGCTCTTGAGTTCTCCGGTAAGTCTCTTAAGGTTAAGGTTGAGGACAAACCCTTCTTCCTTTGTAACGTGCCCATAGAGGATTTCTCAGAGAGGGAGATAGGTTACTTTTTCACATACAAGGACGTAAGTTCCCTCTCGGCAAACCTGGCTCTAGACAGTTTAAAGAGCCTGCTTGGAAGCTACATTCCCCTGCTGGTGGCTATATTCATAGGCTCTGTCCTTTCCCTGGGCAGGGTGTCCGCAAAGGTGGAGAAACTCTATGCCCTCACTGAGCTAATAAAGAAGAGAAAGTTTCACGAGCTTCCCAAAACCCCTTCCCTTGGAAGGGATGAGTTTGGTGCGATAGAGTCCGCAATCCTTGATATGGCAAAGGAGATTGAGAAGTACATAAACGTCCTTTCCAAAGAGATAGAGGTCTATACAGGTAAGGCTTACATGGACAACATAACGGGCGTTTTCAACAGGAGAGCTTTTGATGAATTTGGTAAAGAGGTCATAGATAGGTTCTTAGCTTTAGGAAAGCCTGTATCGGTGCTTATGATAGACATAGACGACTTCAAGAAAATAAACGATAACTACGGACATCAGGTGGGGGACAGGGTGCTGGCAGAGCTTGGAAGGCTCATAAAGGAAACCTTAAGGGACTCGGACATGGTGTTCAGATACGGTGGTGAAGAGTTCTTAGCCATACTGCCCTCTACACCCTTAAGTGGTTCCCTGAGGGCTGCCGAGAATATAAGGAAGAGAATAGAGTTGCACAGGTTCTCGGCGGGCGAGGAAACGATCAGGTTAACGGTTAGCATAGGAGCGGCTCAGGGGCAGGGAGAAGACAAAGATGCTGAGGATGTGATCCTCCGGGCGGACAAAGCCCTATACATAGCCAAGAAGACAGGAAAGAACAGGGTGGCGAGAGAAATATAACGAAAATCAATGTATCAGTGGTTCGGAAGCTTATATTCCTGGTCGGAGGTAAGCGGAAATGAAATTCGTACTTGTAACCCAAGAAGTATGTCCAAGATGTGATAGAGTTAAAAAGCTCCTCTCAGAACTTCAGAGGGAAGTCCCATTTGAGTGGGAAGAGGTAGATATGTATGAGATGCTGGATACCTTTACATACCTTGGAATAGCAACCACCCCCGTTTTACTGGTTGAAGATGAAGACGAAGACTACACCGAAGAACATATAGTCTTTATGGGAGAGCTACCAAGAAAGTGGAGGCTGAAAGAGATAATTGAGAGCCACCTTGGCGGGTATGGAGAACCTCAGAAGAAGGCTGTTTGAGAGGGCTTCTATAAGAGGGCTGGAGCTTTCACAGGAAGAATGTAAAAGGGTTTTAAGGGATATAAAGAGATGGTTGCCCGACACACCACCTTCAGATAACGAAGTTGTGGTCACGGCAGACGGAAGCTACACCCTGATAAGCAGTGAGTACGGTGAGTCATATCACAGCCTGACAGCCGGAGCCCTCACAGAAGCTGCTCAAAAGTTTGTAAAACCCTCCGGGTTGATAGAGTCCGCCCAGTTCATGGAAAGAGTAGCGATACTTGACATAGGTTTTGGTCTTGGATACAACGTGGCTGTGGCCGTCCACAAGCTCAGAAAGGTAAACAAGAGTATTGAAGTAGAGATAATAACCCTTGATAAAGCTATCCCTGAAAACATACCTGCCCTTCCAGAGCCATACAGGGAAACCCATAAGAAGGTTCTCAGCCTGCTCCCGAACGGGGAAAGGGAGGGTGTAAGTTTAAAACTTTACAAAGGGGACATGCGGAAAACTCTGAAGGTTATAAAGGGGTTCAGAGCTGACGCTGTGTTTTACGACCCGTTCTCTCCTTACAGAAATCCGGAGGCGTGGACTCTGGAACTCCTCAACATGGTCAAAGGTCTGATGAAGGATACCGGCGTGTGGGTATCCTATACTTCTTCCCTGCCGGTCAGAAGAGCTCTCCTTGACTTAGGCTTCAAAATCGGGGAGACGCCTGCGGTTGGCAGAAAGAAGGGTGGGACAATAGCATCCCTGAAGAAACACGTGGGTGACATCAGAGGCAGGGATAGAATTAAACTCTACAGCTCTCCCTACAGTGTGCCTTTCAGGGACGAAAACCTTGAACTTGAACCTGTGGACATACTTATAGATTACCGTCTCAGTGTTCTTCTGCGGGAGAGGGCTGTTTCTTCAGAATTAGGAAGAGAGCTACAGCAAGCACGACCATCATGAGGGTAGCCACCTGATTCCACGTGAGGCCCAGTCCTGGTATCGGCGGCGTTACACCCCTGTAGAACTCAAGAGTGAACCTCTCTGCCCCATAGAGGAGCATGTAAAGACTGAAAACCTCTCCATCAAACCTCTTCCTTTTAAATAGGAAGAGCAGTATGAGGAATATAAGGAAGTTCCCTCCTGCCTCCAACAACTGGGTAGGATAAAGCGGTATCCCGTGGGGAGCAACAGCACCTGAGGGAAAAACTATGTAAAAGAAGGGAAAATCCTTCATGAAATGGATACCTACACTTACATCTTCCGCGTTTGGAACAGGTCTCCCGTAGCAACACCCGGCAGCGGTGCATCCAAGCCTGCCTATGGAATGAGCAAGGGCGAGAGAGGGAGCGGCAACGTCGGCAACCTTCCATAAAGGGAGGGAATGCCTCTTAACAGCTATCAGAGCACCAAGTATGCCCCCCGCAAGACCACCGAGGAAGCTCACTCCCCCCTTCCAAAGGGCTACGAAATCTATCAGGCTTTTAATTTCCTCAGGGTGTTCAATTAGAAAGGCGATTCGGGAACCAACTATGCCAAAAACGGCAGCGTATATGAACACGGACTCAGCCTTTTCCTCCGGAATTCCCTGAGAACGGGAGAGTCTTATAGCCAGGAAGTAGGCGAATATAAGCCCTATGGCTACCAGGACACCGTAAGTTGATATCTTCAAACCAAATACCTCTATGAGTTCAGGAAACATCAGATTTCTACCTCCTCAATAGTAAGTTCAATCTCCTTCTGATTAAGTATAAAACGGAGCTCCTTGAAGTAACCCTTGTTATCTTCAGGTCCAAAAAGAACTTTCACACTCTCGTTACTCTTAAGATGGATTATCGCAAGTTCCAAAGGTTTGTTGTTCCTGAAAACAACCAATCTCTCGTAAAGTTTACCCCTTTCACGAAAATACAAAAGCCCCTCTCTGCAAAAGGAGTACTCTTTCCCCGTCAGAAGCTTACCAAAGACCAGGTTCTCAGGAGGTGCTGGCAGTATATAACATTTACTCTCCAGACAGAGCCTGTCTCCTTCAAGGGTGATTCCCTTAGCCTTAGCCACTCTCACAGTGTAGTAATCTTCAAATTTCGCAAGCATCATAGGTAACTTGACGGGTCCATACTTCAGAAGCCCGTATATACGGAAATCCTGCGGTATTCTTCTATCCCTGTAGGTGTCTATTGCCTGTTTATCGTATGTACATTCCCGCTCAACCTTGGGGGCACAGGAAAATAAAAGAATCAGGGATAAAAATAAGGACAGGGTATATCTCATTCTTTCATTCTAATTCTGACAGAGAGAGCATGGGCTTCCAATCCTTCAGCCATAGCTATAGCTTCAGCAAGGTCTGAGACTCTCTTAAATCCTTCTTCAGACACGTAAAGCACCGAGCTCCTCTTCAGGAAATCATACACACCCAAGGGAGAGAAGAAGCGAGCTGTTCCTCCGGTAGGCAAGGTATGGTTCGGTCCAAGGACGTAATCTCCAAGAGGTTCGGTAGTGTAATCTCCGAGGAAAATGGCTCCCGCATGCTTTATGTAGGGAAGCAGAGCCATAGGTTCTCTGGTCATGACCTGAAGATGCTCCGGAGCTATGAAGTTAGCCACCTCGCAAGCGTGATAAAGGTCTTCAACTATGAAAGCGGTTCCAAACCTCTCCAGAGACTTGGCAGCTATGTCTCTTCGCTCCATAGATTCAAGAATCTTGTAAACGTGCTCCTTTACTCTGTTTGCGAAGCTCTCCGAAGGTGTGAGGAGTATTGACGCTGCCAGCTCATCGTGCTCTGCCTGGGATAGAAGGTCAGAGGCAACCCAGGAAGGGTTTGCACCTTCATCAGCTATCACAAGTATCTCTGAAGGACCAGCTATCATGTCTATATCAACAACTCCAAAGAGGAGCTTCTTCGCAAGGGCAACGTATATGTTGCCTGGACCGACTATCTTATCAACCTTTGGCACAGTTTCTGTTCCATACGCCAGGGCTGCTACAGCTTGAGCACCCCCAACCTGAAAGACCCTACTCACACCGGCTATGTAGGCAGCCGCAAGGGTGTACCTATTAGGCTTTGGAGATACCATCACTATCTCCTCAACACCTGCAACAACAGCCGGGACGACATTCATAAGAACGGTGGAGGGATAAGCAGCTTTGCCCCCCGGAACGTAAACCCCAACCCGCTCCAGAGGTAAAACCTTCTGTCCTAAGATTATCCCTTCTTCCTCCTTGAAGAATGACCTTTCAAGCTGTTTCTCATGGAATACTCTTATCCTCTCCTCAGCAATCTCAAGGGCTTCCTTTACCTTCTCTTCAAGCTCTTCGTAAGCGTTCTCAAGCTCTTCGTAAGGAACCTCAAGGGTATCCTGGGTAAGTTCAAGTCCGTCAAACTTTCGGGTGTACTCAATGAGAGCTTCATTCCCTCTGTCTCTTACCTGGCTTATTATCTCCTTTACACTCCCCTCGTACTCCTCGGCGAGGATATCACCCCTGCTAGCCAGATAACGGAGCCTGTCATCAAACCTCCAAGCCCTGTTCCTTAAGTCTACGACCTTCATCTCTATGATTCTATCAGAGGAGTCTGTACTGAAGCTGTCTTTTATAAACCGCACCAACAAGCCCGAGGGCAAATAGGTTAGCCAGCATGTTACTCACACCGTAGCTTATAAAGGGAAGGGGAGTTCCCTTCGGTGGGATAAGGTTAACCGTCATCATGACGTTGACAACTACGGATATGGTTATGTTAAGCATAAACCCGTAAACCAACAACTTCCCAAAGGTATCGGCAACCTCGCTAGCTATACTGATTAACCTTTTAATCACAATTCCATAGAGCAGAAATACGAATATAAGCCCAGGGAGCCCCAGCTCCTCACCTATAACTGCAAGAACGTAGTCCGTGTCCGCCTGGGTCAGTGGTCCCAGCTTCTGAAACCCCTTTCCATACCCCTGTCCTAAAAGTCCCCCATTCATAAAGGCAAGTAACGATTGAATTACCTGATAACCTGCTCCAAAAGAATCCTCAGTGGGGTTTTGCCAGACACTAAACCTCTTGTGGACGTAATCCCCCCCAAAGTAGAGCATGAAAGCCCCGAAAAAGGTGAAGAGTGCCCCAACAGGCATGTATATCTTGGGCGAAGTTCCACCTATCCACATCACTCCCCAAGCCAAGAGGAGTATAAATAGAGCCATTCCCTTATCGGGTTGTAGGAACAGAAGAACAGAATGAACCACCACAATCAAGACAGCCCAGCCAAAGAACCTGAGTCTGTCTATGGCACCTTTGCGTGCAACGTAGTAGGCTATGAAGACCACGATTATAACCTTTGAAAACTCTGACGGCTGAATACTGGTCCCTATCAACCACCTTTCCACGGATTTTCCCAAAAGAAGCTTTTTTAACAGGACAAGCAAGAGAAAGAACAGAGACAAGCTCACCAGAAAGTAAACCATACGCTGGTTGTTCAGCTTTTTATAGTCCAGTGCGTAAGACACAAAAGACATGAGGAAGAGTCCCAAAAGTAAAGATATCAGAAAGAACAACGGCTTTCTAAAATGTTGGATTTCCAAGCTGTAAAGGAGGTCAGGCATCACCCTGACACTCAGTATCGCAAGGAAACCTATGAGGGACAGGAGTATCACTGCAAAAAGGAGAACTGGGTCCGGGTAAAACCTCCTTAAGCGCTCCATATCAGAGGTATTCTTTCTCTATTTCCGCTATCAGTTCAACCCGCTTTGCGTGTCTTCCACCTTCAAAGGGTGTTTCAAGCCACGTTTCAACTATGGCAAGGGCGAGGTCTTCACCTACAACCCGGTCACCGAGACATAGAACGTTTGCATCGTTGTGGAGCCTGCTCATTCTCGCCATATACTCGTTCATACACAGGGCAGCCCTTATACCTTTAAACTTATTGGCTGTTATAGACATACCTATGCCCGTACCACACACGAGTATACCCCTGTCTGCCTTGCCGTTCTGTACAGCAAGAGACACCTCCTTTGCAAAGAGGGGATAGTGGGTGGATTCAACTGAGGTAGTTCCAAAATCCACAACCTCGTGTCCTTTCTCTAAGAGGAACTCCTTTATCTTCTCCTTGAGGGGGAAACCCGCATGGTCTGAACCCAGAGCTATCCTCATCCTTTCAACACCTCTCTCAATAACTGATTCACAAGCTTGGGGTTAGCCTTCCCTTTGGTAGACTTCATTACCTGTCCCACGAAGAAACCTATGAGCTTGTCCTCACCTTGTCTGTACCTCTGAGCTTCCTCTGGAAACTGCTTCACAACCTCCTCAACTATTTGTCTTATAGAGGACTCATCGGTAATCTGCTTCAAACCCTTCTCCTCCACTATTTGAGAAGCTCTTTTACCTGAATCAACCATATCCCTTATTACCTCTTTCCCTATCTTGGTGGAGATCACATTATCCTTTATAAGCTTGACGAGTTCCGCCAGACCCTCCGGCGATACTGGGGAGTTTTCAAGGGGTATCTGTTTCTCGTTAAGGAGTCCAAGCAGGTCGTTAAGTAACCAGTTGGCTATAAGCTTAGGCTCCTGAAGATGGGAGACCGCCTCCTCAAAGAAGTCTCCCAGCTCCTTGTTCTGGACAAATATCTTCGCCTCATACTCGCTTATACCATACTGAGATAGGAGTCTCTCTAACCTCTGATGGGGAAGTTCAGGCATCGTGTTCCTTATTTCCTCTATCCAGCTCTCTTCAAGTTTAAGGGGCAAAAGGTCTGGGTCGGGAAAGTAGCGGTAATCCTCAGCTTCCTCTTTTGTTCGCATGGTGAAGGTTTTTCCCGTTGAAGGGTCAAAGGTTCTGGTTTCCTGCTCAACCCTACCACCTTCGGAAACAAGCTTTATCTGACGCTCTATCTCATATTCAAGAGCCTTCTGGACAAACCTGAAAGAATTGACGTTCTTTATCTCTGTCCTTGTTCCAAGCTCCTTTGAACCTTTTGGTCTTATGGAGACATTTATATCACAACGAAGCTGTCCCTTTTCCATGTCCGCTTTGGAAACCCCCACATAGCGCATTATGTTCCTGAGGTTTTCCAAGAAGACCCTGGCTTCTTCAGGAGTACTCAGGTCCGGCTCCGTAACTATCTCCATAAGGGGTGTCCCAGCCCTGTTAAGGTCAACGTAACTCTTTGAGCCTTCATGTATGCTCTTACCGGCATCTTCCTCCATGTGTAGCCTTCTTATCCTAACCCTCTTTTTACTCCCGTCCGGGAGTTCAAACTCAAGGTATCCATCGGTAGCTATAGGTCTTTCATACTGAGATATTTGATAACCCTTTGGGAGGTCAGGGTAAAAGTAGTTCTTCCGTGCAAAGATAGACTCCAAGTGAACCTCACAGTTCAAAGCTAAGGAAGCCCTAACCGCATATTCAACCGCCCTTTTGTTCAGAACGGGGAGAGCCCCGGGCATACCCAGGCACACCGGGCATACGTTGGTGTTAGGTTCCGCTCCAAATTCAACCTTACAACCGCAGAAGAGCTTGGTCTGAGTGTCCATCTGGACGTGTATCTCAAGACCGATAACCGCTTCATATTCCATAGGAATGATTATAACTTTTCAGGAGTGTCAGACTACCCGATAAGCTTTTCAAGCTCTCTTATGGCTTCCTCAAGCGTTTTTGCGGCAAGCTCTGGGTCTATATTGATAAGCTCATAGTTCTCACCCAAGCGGGTATATAAGTCAACAGCCTTATGTAAAACATCCTCTCTACCCTTTGAAAGGGCAATCAGTCTCTCAGCAACCTTTCTGACCTTATAATTGAGCTCCCTAAGGGCTTCAACTTCCAAAGAGGTTGAGCTGAGAATTGACAGCTGAAAGTAAGCCTCTCTTATAACTTCCTGAGTAGGGACCATGATACCACCTCCCTTATGCCTATCTTCCCCCTTTCCAAAATTTTAAAATAAATAAACTTATAAATGTGGAGGTTTTAGCTAAGGTTTCCTCTCCTGCAAAGATAAACTTAGGTTTGTGGATTTTGGGTAAGAGGTCCGACGGGTATCACGACATACTTACCCTTTACCACGCTATTGACCTCTGTGACGAGGTGAGGATAGAGGAGGGACCCTTTAGGGTTGAGACCAGCACAGGAATCCCTATGGAAGAAAACCTCGTTTACAGAGCCCTTGCAGAGTTTGAGAGGAGGGTGGGAAGAGAGATTGAGCTGTCGGTTTTTATAAACAAGAATATACCTGAAGGCGCAGGGCTGGGTGGTGGAAGTTCAAACGTTGCCACCGTTTTAAAAGAGGTTAACAGGTTAATGGGAGAGCTTCTCGGTGAAGATGAGCTGATGGAGATAGCAGGTATCATTTCTTCAGACGCGCCTTTCTTCTTCAGGGGCGGAACCCAGATAGGAAGGGGAAGGGGAGAGATACTTGAGGAGATAGAACCGATAGAGCTTGACGTAACCCTTCTCATACCTTCGGTCAAAGCCTCAACCAGAAAGGTTTACTCTTTGGTCAGGGAAGAGGACCTGACCCCACAGATGAGCCCGGAGAAGCTGGTCTCATTAATTAGGGAGGGGAGGTACGAACTCCTTGAAAACAAACTGGGAGAGATAGCCTGCAGCCTATATCCCGAGATAGGTGAGGCTGTTCGCTTTGTGGAACACCTTGGTTTTAAAGCCCTTGTCAGCGGTAGCGGTTCTGCTGTATTCTATATAGGTAAACCTACCCCTGAGTTAGAGACTGGTGCCAGGCTCAGGGGGTGGAAGGTGGTAAAAGCTAAGAGCTGGCTTGGGGTGTAGCTCAACTGGCAGAGCACCGGACTTTGGATCCGGGGGTTCCTGGTTCGAATCCAGGCACCCCAGCCATATAAAACCTATGAATAGACCTTTGAAGATACTTACAGGGACAGCGAACAGAGCCATAGTTGAGGAGGCTGCCCAGTACCTCGGTGTGCCTATCTCCAACATGCTTGTCACCAAGTTCAGCGATGGTGAGGTAAGGGTTCAGATAAACGAGTCAATAAGGGGGGCAGATGTTTACGTCTTCCAGTCTCTCTCCAGCCCAGCAAATCAGCATATAATGGAACTACTCCTGATAATTGACGCTCTAAAACGCTCATCAGCAGGAAGGATAACGGCGGTTATACCTTACTTCGCCTATGCCCGTCAGGATAGACAGGACAAGCCAAGGACTCCCGTAAGTGCAAGACTCCTTGCAGACCTCATAACTGTGGCTGGAGCCAACAGGGTTGTGACCATAGACCTCCACTCCCCTCAGATACAGGGTTTCTTTGACATTCCCGTTGACCATCTGTCGGCACTCCCTGTTCTCTATGAGTACATCAAGAAGAACCTTATCCTTGAGAATCCGGTAGTTGTATCACCGGATGCGGGCGGAGTTGAAAGGGCAAGGCTGCTTGCCAATAGGCTTGGGTGTGGCATAGCGATAATATACAAGAGGAGACCTGAACCCAACAAGGCGGAAGTCCTGGATGTGGTTGGGGAAATTGATGGGAAGGAAGCGATAATAATAGATGACCTAATAGATACCGCCGGAACTATGGTCGCAGCTGCAAACATGCTAATAAACAGGGGGGCAAAGAGGGTTTTGGCTTGCGCAACCCACGGGGTTCTTTCGGGTCCGGCGGTTGAAAGGCTGACAAACTCCCCCATAGAGCAGGTGATAATAACGAACACAATCCCGATAGGGGACAAGCTGTTTGACAAGCTCAGGATAGTTTCAGTAGCACCGCTTTTGGGAGAAGCCATAAAGAGGATACACGAAGAGGAGTCTGTAAGCTCCCTATTTATTTAAAACTCAATCTCTGAATACTCTTTAATTGCCTCGGTATGCAGCTGAAGCAACTTCTCCGGAGTTAGCCCCTTCTCCTTATAAGGGGAAAGGAGCTCCTCAAGGTTAGCAAGATTCCCTTTCTGAACCTTCTCAACAAGGGTGAGAAGACCGCCCAGCTTACCCTTTCTGCTCACAAGGGCTTCCCGAATATCCTCTTCAAGGGATAGATGTTCTACAACCTCCTCCATAGGAACGCTCAGAAGAACATCCACAAGAGAAAGAATCCCAACTATAAAAGCCTTTCCTGGAGTTTCCTTATCTGGGAAAAGGAAGTCCGCCAGTTTTTCCATAAAGAAACCCCTTATGGAAGCCTCTTCAAACAGGGGATCTGAGGTGAAGTCTTCGCTCCTTACCGAGTACATCAGAAGGAGTATCCACTTAAGGAGGTTCTGGTAGCCCAGCATCAAGACAGCATGTCTTATAGACTTCACGGGTTGCCTCAGGGAGTAATAGGCGGAGTTTATAAGCTGAAGGAGCTTCACAGACAACTCTGAAAACTTTTTAAAAACTCTCTCTATGTCCTTTACGTCTCTCTCCTCGGCAACCATGTTGTAGAGCTGGACGAGAGCAGCGTACGCCGGTTCAACAGTTTTAGAAACCACAATCTTGGGCTTCTGAAAGAAGAAACCCTGAAAATAATGGAAGCCCATCTCAAGATAGGTTTTGAAGAGCTCGTAGGTTTCCACCTTCTCAGCCACAAGTTTGACCCCGTATTTTTCTAACCTTGGGAGAATCTCCCTCACCTCCTCCTCGCTCTGTTCCAGAACATCTATCTTGACGTAGTCAACAAGTTCAAGATATGGGATAAACTCCTCCGAGTATACAAAGTCATCCAAGGAGAGCTCATAGCCCAACTCCTTGAGCCTCTTTAAGGTGTTCAGAAAATCGGTACTTAAGATTGCACTCTCAAGGACCTCAAAGCCAATCCTGTCTGGAGGAAGCAGCTCAGCCACGTTAAGGATTTCGCTCGTCTCATCTATGTTTATAAAACCTTTCTTATCCCTTATTATCTTTCCGAGGTTGTAGGAGCTCATCACGGACTCAATCACCCTGGCGGTGCACCTCACCCCGTCATTCTCTCCAAACTCAGCTTTGTTCTTAAAACCGGACCTGAATAGGAGCTCGTAAGCAAATATCTTTCCCTCTCTGTCAAGGATAGGCTGTCTTGCCACGTATATCTTTACCATAGACTACTCCTATTATATTACCAAGTGTGATATAATTCTCAACTCCGCATGTAATTTAGGAGGAATTCTATGAGAAGGGTTAAGGTAAAACTTACGGAAAGGGTGCCTGGTAAGAAGAGTGAAACAAAGAGAATGATAAAAGAGGGTTTCATACCGGTAGAGATTTACGGGAAGGACGTGGAGAACGTCCACGCCTGGATAGGGGTAAAAGACTTCCTTTCCCTACCCCACGGTGAGGCTTTTCTGATGGAAGCTGAAATAAACGGAGATAAAAGGGTTTGCATTCTCAAAGAGGTCCAATTCGGGTGGCTCGGGGACAACCCTATTCACGTTGACCTTTACGATATCGCGAACGTTAAAGAGATAGAAGTTGAAGTTCCCATTGAGTTCGTGGGAACCCCTGCGGGCGTTGAGTTTGGAGGCATCTTTGAAGCCCTGATGCACTCTCTCACTGTAAAGGCAAGACCTGCAAACCTACCAGATAAGATATCCATAGACGTTAGCGGTTTGGGAATAGGTGATGTCATTCACGTAAGGGACATTCAGCCTCCGGAAGGGTGTGAAATCCTTGACAACCCTGAAGAGACCGTTGCGGTCGTGGCTGAGCCCGAAATTGAACAGGTGGTAACGGAAGAGACGGAAGAGGAAACGGAAGAACAAGCCTCTGAATGATAAAACTTGTAGTTGGTCTGGGTAACCCCGGAAAGGAGTACGAAAACACCCGACATAACGTCGGGTTCATGGTCATAGACGAGCTTGCCAGCAGACTAAAATTGAAAAACTACACCGAAGAGGGGCTGTCTCACCTTTACAGGGCAAGGATAGGTGGAAGGGAAGTTCTTCTGGCTAAACCCCAAACTTACATGAACAACTCTGGATTAGCCGTTATCAACCTTCTTGAGGATTACAACATAAGACCGGCAGAGATGCTGGTTATATATGATGACCTTGACCTTCCCCTGGGCATGACTAGGCTTCGCCTTGAAGGGAGTTCCGGAGGACACAAGGGGGTTGAGTCCATAATAAAGAATATAAAGACGGAGAAGTTCCCCCGCTTGAAGATAGGTATAGGAAGACCAAAAACCAAGGGAGATGTGGTCAAGTATGTACTCTCTCCTTTCTCAAAAGAGGAGCAGGAGTTGGCTCGTGCCGTGATAAAGAAGGCAGCTGAGTGTGTACTTAGGAGTGTAGAACTCTCACCAGAAGACGCCATGGAGTTCTGTAACAGAAGAGACCTCCTTATATGACCTCAACAGACAGGATTCCCCCAGCTTTTGATAGTTCTTTGAGTTTCAGACTAAGCTCTTCAGGCTCATAGGGAACTTCATAATAAACTTCCACCAACCCCTCTCTCCTCTCTATCTTGAAGACATTTCCCTCCTCAAGGACCTTACTCAGCTCCTCAAAAACACCTGAAAGCTCCTGCGCAACAACCTTAACCGTCTTGCTCTTCTTTGAAAGGAACTCCTTCTCAAACTTGCTCATAAGACTTAGCACAATCAGAAGGACGAGAGTTGAGAACACGGACAGGGAGTACATACCTGCCCCCACAGCCAGACCTATACCTGCGGTAGTCCACAAGCTTGCAGCGGTAGTTAATCCCTTAACAGATACGCCCATTCGTAAGATAGCACCCGCTCCCAAGAAGCCTATTCCACTTACCACTTGAGAGGCTATCCTTGATGGGTCAACGTTTACCCCCGTCCCGTAAACAGTGGGTATGTATATGGACACTATACTCAACAAAGATGAGCCCAATGCCAGGACAGCATGGGTTCTAAAGCCCGCCGGCTGCTTCCTCCTTTCCCTTTCAAGACCTATTATAGACCCCAGGAACATGGCAAGCAGTATCCTCAAAAGCCCCTCCCATATAGGGAAGGGATAGCTTTCAAGAAGAAAGTTCAGCTCCTGTAACATCTCTCCGAATAGTAGGCGAGGTCAAGAAGTTTGGAAAGGGTGCCCTTCATCTGCCTCCTGGAAACCACCATATCTACCATACCTTTATCAAGGAGAAACTCAGAACGCTGAAAGCCCTCCGGAAGTTTCTGCTTTATGGTCTGCTCAATCACCCTGGGTCCGGCAAACCCTATCAGAGCTTTTGGCTCCGCTATTATTATGTCTCCCAGAAAGGCAAAGCTTGCCGCAACACCTCCGGTTGTAGGGTTTGCAAGCACGGTTATATAGGGAATTCCCTTCTCCTTCAGCATCCCAACCCCTAAGGTAGTTTTCGCCATCTGCATCAGAGAGAGTATACCCTCCTGCATCCTGGCACCGCCAGAACAGGTTACCGCGATCAGGGGTATACCTTCTCTTAGAGAAAGTTCACAGGCTCTGAAAAACCTCTCTCCAACAACGGAACCCATACTTCCCCCTATGAAGCCAAAATCCATTGAGGCTAAGACCACTTTCTTCCCTTCCATGTATCCTTTCACAACAACAAGAGCCTCGGTAAGACCCGTCTGCTCCTGAGCCTTCTTAAGTCTTTCCCTGTAGGGCTTAGTATCTTTAAACTTTAAAGGGTCCGCAGGCAGAACATCTTCAAACAGTCTCTCGGCACCCGTATCGTCAAGGAGAAATTCAGCCCTCTCAGGAGCAGAAAGGGGGAAATGGTAATCACACTTTGGACAAACCTTATAATTCCTCTTAAGGTCCGGAACGTATAGGAGTGTCTTGCATTCAGGACATTTCGTCCATAGGTTCTCTTCTTCCCTCTTTTTCTTGAAGAGCTTATCAAATATCCCCATGTTTCAAAAGAGAAGTATAAACTAAATATAACTGAATGCTTCAGGTCAGAGTGAAACCGGGAATTGAGGACAGGGTAAGGGGTTTCTTTCCCTGGATATACAGACCGGAGATAGCGTCTTACTCAAGGAAGCCCAAAAAGGGAGAGCTGGTAGTAGTTAGGGATTTTGGAGGTAAATTCCTCGGCTACGGTTATATAAACCCCGAGGTAAACATAGCGGTTAGGATACTCTCCTTTGATAAGGAGGAGCCTATAAACAAAGAGCTTATAAAGAAACGGATAAAGGAAGCCTATAATTACAGGAAAAGGCTTTACACAAACAGCAACGCCTTCAGGCTCATACACTCGGAGGGAGACCTCTTGCCTGGGCTCATAGTGGACGTCTATGGAGAGTATACAGTAATTGAGTTCACCACTTACGGCATGAACAAGTTCAGGGACACGGTTATTGAGTCCCTGGTTGAGCTTCTTAGACCAAAAGGTATATACGAGAAGGAAAACCTAACGGCAAAGAAAGTGGAAGGTGTCAATGCTAAGGAGGGCACAGTTTACGGGAACGTGCCTGAGGAGATAACCATATGGGAACACGACCTGAAGTACGTGATAAACATACCCCAGGGACAGAAGACAGGCTTTTTCCTTGACCAGAGAAACTCAAGGAGGTTCGTCCGAAGCCTCGTTGAACCAGGAGACAGGTGTCTTGACGTATTCTGTCATACAGGAGGGTTTGCCCTTAACATGAAGAAAATGGGGGCTGGAGAGGTCATAGCGGTTGACATATCAGGGCTCGCCCTTGAGGTTGGGAGGAAGAACGAGGAGTTAAACGGTCTCTCCGGAATAGAGTGGGTTGAAGCGAACGCCTTTGATTTTATGAGGGAACTGGTCTCCAAAGGAGAGAAGTTTGACCTGGTGGTGATAGACCCACCCTCCTTTGCCAAGAACAGACATGCGGTTCCCAACGCCCTCAGGGGTTATAAAGAGCTATGCGTTAGAGGACTCAAACTGGTTAAACCAGGAGGCTATCTTGCGATATTTTCCTGCTCCTTCCATATAACAGAGCAACATCTCCTTGAAGTTCTTACACAAGCATCCTACGATGTAAGAAGGCAGGTCAGGGTGATAGCAAAAACCTTCCAAGACAAAGACCACCCCTGGATACTCCAAATGCCAAACACCCTATATCTTAAAGGAGTGTGGGTTGAGGTGGTGTGATAAGTTGTATCTTATAAACCCTATAAGGAACTCTTATGGAGCTTTAAGTAAAAATGCTATCAATACTTTAGGCTCAGGATTATCCTTTTAGATAAAGCGTGCCCACAGGAGGCGGCATGATGGAGATAGGAGGAAGTTTTTACGAAAGGAAGTATTACAGCACATGTTACATGTGTGCTTGTAGATGTGGGATAGAGGTCTACGTTAGGAACAACAAGGTCACTTACATAAAGGGAAATGATGACCACCCTCTGAATAAAGGGGTTTTATGTGCCAAAGGCTCTTCCGGGATAATGAAGGAATACTCCCCCGCAAGGCTTAGAAAACCCTTACTGAGAACTGGACCAAGGGGCTCAGGTCAGTTTAAGGAGATAGAGTGGGAAGAGGCTATAGAGATAGCTGCAAAGTGGATAGATGAAGCACGAAAGAAAAACCCTGCAAGAGTAGCCTTCTTTACTGGAAGGGACCAAATGCAGGCTATCAACGGATGGTTTGCCCAGCAGCTGGGAACCATAAACTGGGCAGCTCATGGAGGCTTTTGTTCCGTGAACGTTGCCGCCGCCGGACTGCTTTCAACAGGCTACTCCTTCTGGGAGTTTGGAGACCCTGACTTTGAAAACACCAAGTACTTCATGATGATAGGTGTTGCAGAAGACCACGCCTCCAATCCCTTCAAGCTCGGAATACAGGAAATGAAGAGGAAGGGCGGAAAGCTTGTGTTTGTGAACCCCGTAAGGTGGTCTTACGGTGCTATAGCGGATGAGTGGGTTCCGGTAAAGCCTGGAACTGACGGAGCTTTCATAATGGGCATTATGCACGTGCTTTTCAAATACAACCTCATAGATTGGACTTTCCTAAAGGAGCAAACCAACGCCCCATGGCTTGTTATACAGGCACCCGGAACCTCTAAAGATGGGCTCTTTTACAGGAACGAGGAAGGCAAGCCCATGGTCTACGACAAGAAGTCCAAGTCCTTCCAGCCAGCGGACAGAATAGTTCCTGATGGGCTTGAACCAGCCTTCATAGGTGTGTTTGAAACTCCGGAAGGGTTCAAGGTAAGACCGGCTTTTGATATCTTTGCGGAGAGACTTGTTAAGGAATACTCCCCTGAAAGGGTTGAGAAGATAACGGGGATACCCGCAAAAGACATAGAGAGAATTGCAAAGGAGATGGGTGTTATAGCCCTCTATGAGCCTATTGAGCTACCTATAGAATGGACAGACGCGTGGGGGAGAAAGCATAAGACAATGAGAGGTAGACCCGTCTCCTTCCACATAATGAGAGGTATAGCTTCTCATTCCAACGGATTCCAAACAGCAAGGGCGGTCTTCGTATTAAAGATGCTGCTTGGCTGTGTTGACGTCCCCGGTGGACACCTGGCAAAGCCACCTTACCCGAAACACATAGAAGACCTGCCTAAACCTGTTAAGATAAGGTCCCTGAAGGACCTAAAATACGGAGAAACCTTGAAGGGTCCTCACCTGGGATTACCCCAAAACCCCGATGACCTGCTGGTAGATGAAAACGGTAAACCTCTTAGAATAGACAGAGCTTACAGCTGGGAGTTCCCAGTAGCAGCTCATGGGTGCATTCAGAACGTCATCCCTGCAGCGTACCAGAGAGACCCTTATGAAATAGATGTACTGATAATCTACATGGCAAACATGGCATGGAACTCTTCCCAAAACATACCCTACATAATCCAAGCCCTTACGGCAAAGGATGCTGCGGGGAACTACATAATCCCCCGGATAATAACGATAGACGCTTTCTACAGCGAACAGGTGGCTTACTCAGACCTGGTTCTGCCCGATGCCACATATCTGGAGCAGTGGTTTGCCCTTTCTCTGCTTGACAGACCACCCTCCGTAGCCTTCGGACCGGTTGACGCACTCAGACAACCAATAGTTGACCCTAAAAAGGAAGGGCTTGATGTCAAACCTTGGGGAGACGTAATGGTAGAGCTCGGAACAAAGCTCAAGCTCCCCGGTTTCGTGAATGAGGATGGAACACCAAAGTACAAGGACTTTAAAGACTTCCTTATAAACTGGCAACCCAGACCCGGCATAGGAGCTCTGGCAGGATGGAGAGGTAAGAACGGAGACAAGCACTTTGTGGGAGAACCAAACCCTAAGCAGCTTGAGATGTATACAAAGAACAAGGGCTTTTTCTACTACAGGCTTCCCGAACATATGAGATACTTCAGGCACATAAATAAGGACTACCTTGAGTGGGCGAAGAGTGTTGGTTTTATAAAGAAGACGGACCCAATAATAATGAACTTCTATGTGGAATCCCTTCAAACCTTCAGACTGGCAGGATTAGGTTTGTGGGAAGGAGAAAACCAGCCTCCAAACGACCCTGTTATAAGAGAACGACTGGTCAAGTACTTTGACCCCCTACCCTTCTGGTACCCGCCCTTTGAAGAGGAAGTAAGTGGTAATGACTACCCCCTCTATGCCTTTACCGCAAGACCTCAGTGGATGTATCACTCCTGGGATTCTCAGAACGTCTGGCTCAGACAGATTTCAACCAGGAACTTCCTGTACATGAACCCGAAGACAGCCCAAAAGTTGGGCATAAAACACCTTGACTGGGTTTGGGTTGAGTCAAGGGTCGGAAGGGTCAAGTGTCAGGTTTTTCTGACCGAAGCAACAGAGCCAAATTCGGTATGGACATGGAACGCCATAGGAAAGATGCAGGGCACTTGGGGACTCAAACCCGAAGCTGAGGAGGGACATGAAGGTTTCCTCCTAAACCACGTCATACCCCATAGCATAAAGATAGGCGGCAGAGAACTCTTCTACGGAGACCCCGTGACAGGACACTTGGCGTGGTTTGATACAAAGGTAAAGGTATACAGGGCAGAAGACCAAACGCCCGAAACCTACCCAGAATTCAGGGTAGAGCCCCTGCCCTATATAAAGGAGCGCTGGGTTGACCTGCTCAGGTACAAGCCTTAAGGAGGTACTGTGATGGCACAGTTCGCATTAGTCATAGATTTGAACACTTGTGTTGGGTGTCATGCTTGCGCTACAAACTGCAAGGAGTGGAACACCCAAGCAGCTTTTGGTCCCCTATCTGACTTTGACCCTTACGGAGCCCATCCCGAAGGGGTATGGTACAACAGGATAATGACATATGAGATGGGTGAGTTTCCAAATACCCAGGTGTTTCATCTCCCCAAGTCATGTCTTCACTGCCAGGATGCACCCTGTGTTCCCGTCTGTCCAACAGGAGCCTCCTACAAGCGCGAGCAGGACGGCATAGTCCTCGTGAACTATGATGATTGCATAGGGTGTAAACTATGCTCCTGGAGTTGTCCCTACGGGTGCAGGGAATACGATGAAGCGGACAAGGTCATGAAGAAGTGTACCCTGTGCATAGACAGGATTTACGATGAATCCCTCCCCCCTGAGCACAGGAAACCTGCCTGCGTCCTTACCTGTCCTGCAAGGGCAAGGTTCTTTGGGGATATAGAGGACCCAGAAAGTGAGGTGTACAAGGTTATTGAAGAGAGAAACGGATTTGTTCTCTTCCCGGATATGGGAACCAATCCCGGAAACCATTACTTACCGAGGATTGAAACCAAGATAAACATTGAAGAGTTTGAGAAGCATATTTTAAAGCCTGATAACCCTCTCTTCTTAGAGGTTATGAAGAGACATCATGTTTCCAATAAAGGGCATGTGCCTGAAGAAAAACAGGTGGAGGAGGTTGTATAATGCATCCCCCTATGTCACTGATATTCTTCTTCCTAACGGCAGGGACGTCTATAGGTCTTTTTATATTCATGTATGCAATTGAGTTCCTGAAACTCTTTGGAAAGGGACAGGGACTCCCCCAGGAAGTTATCCTTAAGTTGGGGGTGCTTGAACTTATCCTAATAGGACTGGGAGCCTTCGGGGCTTCTTTTCACTTAGGACACAAACTCAGAGCCTGGAAAGCCATAAAGAGATTCAGGACTTCCTGGTTATCAAGGGAGGCTGTTTTCAGCGGTGCCTACGGTTTTACACTCTTGGTGTACCTGGTTCTAAATCAAGTTGGAGCCAATCCCTTCTTTGAGCACCTCTTTGGAATTCTCACCTTCGTGCTCGGTATCCTGAGTGGCTTTTCTACAGCGATGATATACGCTTCCAACAAGTTTGTTCTTGAGTGGAACAGCTCTATAACCGTAATCTACTACCTCTTGATGTACCTTATGCTCGGCTCTACGTTGATGGCTTACTTCTCCTACCTGTATAACCTTCCCTATCTCGGAGTTTTCATATTCTTATCCTTTCTATTCATAGCACTTGCCTTTGGCTTTAGACTTGCCTTCAACATACGCCAGTTCTATTTGAAGCGCCCAACCCTAAACGAAGCCTTAAACCTACCCCACAACAGACCTATGAGGGTTATAGACACAGGGTCCACAACCGACAACTACTGCACCGAGGAATTCTTTTACAGAAGGGGTAAGGAGATGCTTTCAACGGTTATACCCCTGGCATACCTTATCACCTTCCTTGTGCCCCTATTCCTGGTACTATATGCCTGGATAACAGGAACCGCAAACCACTGGATCTTTGGGCTAACATACCTCTTCGTACTCTTTGGAAGCGCCCTTGAGAGGTGGAGCTTCTTCGTTGAGGGTAACCATGTTCAGAACCTCTTCTACGGGCTATACCCAGAACAGGGCTACACCCTCAGAAAGGGCTTTATGGAGAGGAAGGAAACGAAGATATCCCTCTACGGATAAAAGGCTTTCGTCTTCAGGAGAAGCTCCTTCCACTCCCTGTCCGGGTCCGAGTCCCAGACTATTCCACATCCCGCAAAGTAGCTGAGTTCTGAACCACCGCCGAAGGCGGTCCTTATGAGAACACTCAAAGTAAAGTCTCCGTCGGCTTCCACGAACCCCGCGGCACCGCAGTAGTAACCCCTGGGGTGGGGTTCAAGCTCGTCTATCACCTGAACCGCCCTGTGCTTTGGTGCTCCAGTTACAGAGGCGGGTGGGAAAGTTTCCCTAATTATCCGTGGAAAGTTTTCCCCGGTTTCTCCCTCAACGGTTGAGTGCATCTGGCAGAGGGTCTCATACTCCTCAACCTTGAAGAGCTCCGCAACCCTGACGCTCCCCGTTCTAGCGACCCTGCCTATATCGTTCCTAACCATGTCCGTAATCATGAGGTTCTCAGCCCTCTCCTTCTCGCTGGCAAGTATGGTGTCCGGGCTCTTGCCCGTCCCCTTGATGGGCTTGCTACATATTATCTTGCCCCTCTTCTCCAAGAACAGCTCCATTGAGCCGGACATAACAAAGAGGTCGTCAAGCTCAAGGAGGAAGCCATAGGGAACAGGTTGCCTCTCCCAGAACTGAAGGAAAAGGTCTGAAGGTTTCCCCTGAAGACTGAAGTCTATCTTAGTGGAGAGGTTTATCTGATAGACGTCCCCTCTCTCTATATACCCCTTTACTTTATCAACGCGTTCCTTGAACTCCAACTCCGATAGGGACATTCCTATGGGTTCAAGATGTACAGCCTTTGGCTCAGCTTCAAACCTCATAGGCTGGGAAAGCTTCAGGGCAACTATCTTTGGAAGAGGAGTTTCTTTTAGGTTCAGCTCAAGAAATCTACCACCAAGCTCATAGGACAGTATAACAAAACCATCAAAGTCTTTAAGCTCTTCAACACTCTGAGGATAAATGACCTCCTTTACCTCACAAGAGTAAAGTCCTTCCTCTCCGAACCAGCCCCCCGATAACACCAGCCTCACAAAGATATAATCTTAGCCTTAAGGAGGGTAGAGAGATGAGAATGTTCAACCCCGAATGTATCAGAGACTTATCGCAAGTTATAGAAGATAAGGTAAAGGGTGTAAAGGAGATTGAAGTTATAAAGTTAAATGAAACAGAGTATATAAGTCAGTTTCTCGTATTCATAAGGACTGCAGAGCTTCCTCATTATCACGCTGCGCACGACCTCACCTTCGTGGTCGTGAGGGGTCACGGAGAGCTCTACCTTGATGGGAAGAGAGAGAAGCTGAGTGAGGGAGATACAGCCTTCATACCGAGGGGAAAGGTTCACTTTTATACAAACACTTCGGTTGTTTCTGTTCTACTGGCAACTTTCAGTCCCAGCTACGATGGGAAGGATAGCGTAAAGGTAGAGTTATGAATATAACCAGTCTAACTTTAATTTTTTCAAGTAGAAACTCACATCTAACGGCTGGTGAAGTTCTTTAAGCTGCTCTGCAACAAAAACTATTTTCCCAAAACCATGCTTAATAAAACGTGTGAGTCGTGTAACACCTTCCATAAAACCAATGTTCTCGTCTTCATAACGGAACTGGTCTATAAACTTATCCGCCTTAAGTATACCTTTGGGCATACGTCCTTTGAAGTTCACCGACGGCGATACCAGCACGTAAAACTTATACTCAGAAGGCAACATATCGTATAGTTTTATATCCTTCAATATTCTCTGAAGATTTATAGTCTGTCTCTCAGCCTGCTTTATCGGGTCTTGTATTCCAACAAATCCCTTTGCCGTCTTTATGCTGAATGCCTTATTTTTCCAGTCATAATACAAGCTGGAAGAAAAATATTTACTTTCAAATACAATGACTTCCGTTCTAAATATAAGCAAATGGTCTATTTGAACAGTTATGCCATTAATATCTAACCTGATATCATGGAGCACAGCAACCTTTTCCGAATCTTTGTAATAAGTATTTATATAGTAAGCAGCCTCTTTTTCATTCTTCCAACCTTGTTGCAGTTTGTAAAGCTCAAACTTTATCTGGTCTTTCTTCTTAGGATATATCTTTGGGTTTTTAAGTAATTTTTTTAGCTCGTTTATTATGGGGGTCTTATCATCTACCTCTTTAATTACCATCTGCCTATATAATTATATGCCTACTCATTTCTTAAGGAGGTGTCCGAATGGCTTTTGAGCTCGCCCAGAGATTGAAGGTTCTGCCCCCATACCTGTTCGCAGAGCTTGACAGAAGGAAGCAGGAAAAACTCGCCCAGGGTGTTGACGTGATAGACCTCGGAGTGGGAGACCCAGATCTCCCCACACCAGAGCCCATAGTGGAAGCCCTCTGCAGAGCTGCTAAGAAACCTGAAAATCATAGATACCCTTCCTACGTTGGCATGAAAGCTTACAGAGAAGCTGTTGCTCAGTGGTACAAGAGAAGATTTGACATAAATCTTGACCCTAACAGGGAAGTGACAGCACTCATAGGTTCAAAGGAGGGGATAGCACACTTTCCCCTTGCCTTCGTCCAGGAAGGGGATGTAGTCCTATGTCCAGACCCAGCCTATCCCGTTTACAAGATAGGAACCATATTTGCCGGAGGAAAACCCTATACCATGCCCCTTAAAGAGGAAAATGATTTCCTGCCAGACATAGGCTCAATACCCCAAGAGATAGTAGATAAGGCAAAGATAATCTGGGTTAATTATCCCAACAACCCTACCTCAGCAGATGCAACGGAAGACTTCTACAGAGACCTTGTTAGGTGGGCTAAAAAGCACAACATAATAGTTGCCTCTGATAACGCTTATTCAGAGATATACATGGGAGACAGAAGACCAATATCCATACTCCAGATAGAAGGGGCAAAGGAAGTCGCTATAGAGTTCCACTCACTTTCCAAAACCTACAACATGACAGGGTGGAGGATAGGTATGGCCGTTGGAAACGAAGAGCTTGTAAAGGCTCTGGGTAAAGTGAAGACGAACGTGGATTCTGGTCAGTTCAACGCAGTTCAGGAGGCTGGCATTACAGCCTTGAGTTTACCCGAAGACGAACTTGACAAGTTAAGGGCTGTGTACAGGGAAAGAAGAGAAGTGATGACTGCAGCCCTTAAAAGTCTCGGTCTTGAACCCTTAGAGTCTGACGTTACCTTCTACGTATGGACTAAAGTCCCCAAAGGGTACACCTCCGCTGAGTTTGTAGGAAGATTGATAGATGAAGCTGGTATAGTTTGTACACCCGGTAACGGCTTTGGAGAGGCAGGAGAAGGATTCTTCAGGATATCACTTACTGTTCCGACAGAAAGACTTGTTGAAGCGGCTAAGAGGATAGAAAATTTAAAGTTATGAAGGCTGAGGAGATAAGTCTCCTTGATATCAGCATCAGTATACCTACGGTCCCTTATGACATAGGTTTAAAGGAGCTAAAGGGTATATTTGAAGAGCTAAAGATATACAAGTACCTTACCGTTCTGAAAGAGAATACGCCAATAGGACTCGTTTACAGGGATGCGGTTGATAGGTATTCAAACGAGAGGCTTACCGCCGGAGATATAGCCATCATATGTACAAAGCTCAGAAACACTTCACTAAGGAAGGAAAACCTAACCGATTTGTTTGATATGCTTCCTATAGACAGAGAACCGGTGATAGTGGTAGACAAGAGGGGAACATACCTGGGCGTTCTCACTTACGACACCCTTCTTCACTATATAACCCATCACAAGGAATACATACTTCCTATAATGCAGAGGGTTCATTCAAGCATAGGCAGGAAAGAGTACCTATGCATCTTCGGGTTGAAAAACCTTGATAAGTTCAAGGAAGTTTTTGATACCCAAAAGTTAGAGAGCGTGAAGAAGATGTTCCTTGAGGACATAAAGGAGTTATTTGAAGGTGAGATAACGGGTATTCTTGAGAAAGGCGAGTTCTGGATACTTTCCAGCAACCTACCCCAAAAGGAAAGCATAAAAGAGCTGTTTAAGGAGTTCCACAAAGAGTATACCCTCCTCTTTGGAGAGTTCCAGCATGTCCACATTTACGGCTTCTGTCTTGACATGTCAGTTGTTGATTCCGAGGAAAAACTATACAATCTACAGGAAGAGCTCAGAAACAGAACTGCAAAGATTGAGGGTTCTGTGTTCATAATATACGGCTTGCAACCAACACTTATACTTCACGACCCCACAAAACAGAAATTGATAACCAATATAAAGAAGAGGATCCTTGAAGACTTCAAAGAGGTTGTTGAGCGTGTCAGGATAACCCCTAAGGATACGTGGGAGCATGTTCTCTACGATATGTTTGAAAAGTATCCATACTTTGAACTCTTTTACATTATGAGCGACAAGGGACTCCAAATTACCAACAACATAGTAAACCCAAAGGTTGATTACTTTGTAGCACAGGGTAAGAAGGGAACGGATCGGTCTGAGAAACCTTACTTTAAAGAGGCCATCGCTGGGGGCACTTTCATATCCGACGTTTACCTATCAAAGGCTACCGACGACTTCTGTATAACAGTATCCGAGAGCTTCACTTACGAAGGAAAAACCTATGTGCTTGCAGGGGATATAAACTTCCGCCAGATACACAAGCTTGTAAAGAGTCTCAAGGAAACAACAGTATGAAAAAAGCTAAGCTTGTAGGGAGTCTCAGGTATAAAAACCTGCGATACACGAATAACCATCCCCTCCGAATTCCCCGTGTATCCCTACTCATAGAGTTCCTTAAGGCTTTGAACCTTCTGGAAGAAGAATGTATGGTTGAAAGCAGAGAGGCAACCATAGAGGAGCTTCTACTGTTCCACGACAGGGAGTACATAGAAACACTTATTGAGGCGGACAGGTGCCAGTGTGTCCCAGAAGGCGCGAGAGAGAAGTTTAACATAGGAAACTATGAAAACCCAGTTTCCCCAGCCATGTTCAGAGGTTCCTCCTTAGCAACCGGTTCTTCCATTCAGGCTGCAGAACTATTCCTGAAAGGCTTTTCAGCCTTCAACCCCGCCGGAGGAATGCACCATGCTTTAAAGAGTAAGGCTCACGGTTTTTGCTTCATAAACGACCCAGTTATAACCATTGAATTCCTGAGGAAAAAGGGCATTAAAAACGTCCTTTACATAGACCTTGATGCCCACCACTGTGATGGCGTTCAAGAAGCCTACTATAACAACAATGAAGTTTTCGTACTGTCTCTGCACCAATCCCCAGAGTATTCTTTTCCCTTTGTAAAGGGTTCCCTTGAGGAAAGAGGTGAAGGAAAAGGGAAGGGGTATAACCTGAACGTCCCACTCCCAAAGGGAGTCAATGATACCGAGTATCTCTTTGTGCTGGAAAAGATCCTCACCTATGTAAAGGACTTGTTTACCCCAGAGGTTTACCTGTTGCAGCTGGGCACCGATCCTCTCCTTGAAGACCCTCTGTCAAAGTTTGAGCTTTCAAACGTAGGGTTCCTTGAAGCCTTCAGGCTTGTAAGGGAGGCTTTTGGAGAGGGTGTATACCTCGGAGGGGGTGGATATCATCCCATCGCCCTTGCCCGCTGCTGGACCCTGATATGGTGCGAGATATCCGGGAGAGAAGCACCCAGAGAGCTTAATGCCCTGGGCAAGGAGATTCTCAGTTCCGTTGACTGGGAAGAGTTTGACGATGATGTTGACAGGAGCTACATGTACGAGTACCTAATTGATAAGCCAAGAGAGGGAGCGATAAGAAAAGAGATAAAAGAGCTCGTCTTAAAGATTAAGGAGCTGGTCTATTCCTGACACGGGCTGTTCTCCTGTAGCTTCAGACTCCTTATCCCAAAACTAAGGTCTAGGGGACGTATATCGTAAATCCTCTCCTCAATCGGGTACGGAAAGAAGCGAAGATTTGCCTCCCTCTCTCTGAATTTTTTCTCCCCCACAAAACTCTTACACAGATGACGGACATCTCCCAAAAGAACATCGTTATCAAGGCTTAGAGAGTAGGTGTAGCCTGCAAAAACGTGGCCGTCAAGGTAACGTACCGAGTCAACATCGTCTCCACCAACGGCGAAGGCTTCTCTGAGATTGAGTTCTCCATCAAGGAAGATCAGCAGCCCGTCCGAAGTTCCCCCCTCATAAGTATCGCCCATGAGTATTACTGTGTCCCTATCCGCGGAGAAAACTCGGCCGTAATCAAACTCACCCCCATCGTACAGCTTGTAAATGCCACTCTCAGGAAGCAGTATCAGTACATCGCTGTCTGGGGTCGTCTCAGACCTTCCAACTGCCAAAGGTTTACCTCTGAAAAGCCCTATATACCTGAGGTAGTCCTTCCCTCCGCCACCAAAAAGCTTTGAAGACAGGAGCTTACCCTCTGAGGAAATCTCAAGTATGAAAGCGTCCCAGTTACCTCTGTAATTGCTCCTTCCCACCACGTAGTACTTACGTCCATACTCAGCCACGCCGTAGGCGTACTCCTCATATCCTGTACCCAACCTTTTTGCCCAGAGTAGGTTTAAATCTTTGTCCAGCTTAACCACAAGTATGTCCCAGTCAGAGCCCTGCACACCACCGACAAGCACATATCCATCACTAACCTGTTTTATAAACCAGAGCATATCGTTTCCCTCACCACCAAAGGATAGAACCTCCTCTATCCCCTCCTCTCCGAAGAGGACTAAAACCAGGTCCATGTTCCCGCGGGCGAGAGAAGTGATCCCTCCGAGGCACAACCTCCCATGAGTTTCAACGGTATAACTGTAATCGTCGGATTTGGAGCTCAGGAGATAGGTCCTGCACCTGTCCCTGCAGAAGCCAAGGAGGGCGTCGTATCCGTTCTCCTCCGAGCTCCTCCTGCCTACGAAACACAGACCATCACCTGCAACCTTTATTCCGAAGGCAGCTTCGTTAAATTCGGAGGACAGCACCTTCACTCCAGAAAAGGCAAGGGAAAACAGTAGCAAGAGAACAGCAATCATATAACCATGTTAGCAGCATAGAAATTTACATATAAAGCCTTAAAATAAAAGACCATGGATATTGAGTTGGTTGCAAAAGGTAAACACACCCTTCACGGATTGAACTTTTACCTATCCTACTTTGACGACGTAGCGAAAGTCTTACCGAGAGAGGATTACTGCTTTATTGTGGGAGGATGGGTAAGGGACAGGATATTAGGAGAACCTGTGGGAGAAAATATAGACGTTGACTTTCTGGTTACCTGTGACCCTGTTAGGGTTGCTCAAGAGTTTGCAAACAGGACTGGAGGGCACTTCTTCGTATTTGAGAAGAAGGGAATACTTATAAAGAGACCCGTAGTTGCCTCCGTGGTCATACACCTGCCTCCTTATAGGTACAGGTTTGACTTTTCACAGGTGAAGGGTAAAGACCTGGAGAAAGCCCTGGAAGAAGATTTGAGGGAAAGAGACTTCACAGCAAACGCCATAGCGGTCAACCTTGATGACGTACTCAGTATAGGAGCAAAACAGACCATAGTCTTTGACCCAACAGAGGGTATAAAGGACTTAGAGAACGGACTGCTGAGACCCATCTCCGAGGAGAACCTGAAGAGAGACCCAGTGAGGATACTGAGAGGTTTCAGGCTTTCCATAGAGAAAGAGCTTGAGCTAACAGAAGACTTTTATACATTCGTTGACAAGAACAAGAGTCTTATCCTCAAGGCTCCTGCAGAGAGAATAACCCACGAACTCTTCAAAATTGTGAAGCATCCAAAGGGCTCAAAGGTTATAAGGAGGCTGTACGAGGTGGGACTCCTTGAAATCGTTATACCAGAGTTTTCCAAGTTAAAGAGGGTAAAGGACCAGGGAGAGCATCACCTATATCCCCTTGATGAGCATACTTTAAGGATTCTTGAGGAGGTTGAGAGGGTTACAGAGGAGAGGACAAAGTACCTGAGCGTTGAGCTTCTGGGAGATTTCGGATGCCGAAGGTTTCTGGGGGAGTTCACAGACGTTGAGCTACTCAAGTGGGGTGCTCTCTTACACGACATAGGCAAACCTGACACCTTTGAAATAAAGGAGGGAAAGGTAACCTTTTACAACCACGACAAGGTAGGCGAGGAGATAGTCAAAAAAATAGGTGGGAAACTAAAATGGGGTGAGCAAGCTACCAGGTTCATAGGGAAGCTTGTGAGGTATCACCTGAGACCCTTTTACCTGAGGGAGTCCTTCCTGAAAGGAGAGCTAAAAAGAAGGGGTATGGCAAACTTCTGGAAGGAGTGTGGCGACATAGCTCCACACCTTTTCCTGCTTTCCATTGCAGACGCCTTTGCCAGCGGAGATAGCCAGGAGGACATCAAAGCCCTCCTTGAAACTATAAGTGAGCTTGAAAGCTTTAAAAGAAACGAGCTAAAGGAAATAAGGATAGAGCCTCTGCTGAACGGACGGGAAATAATGGCTATACTGAACATATCTCAGGGGAAGATGGTGGGTGAGCTCAAGAAGAGGCTTGAGGAAGCTCAAATTGAAGGTAAAGTAAGAACCCGAGAGGAGGCTATAGAGTTCATAAAGGGTGCCTATCAGGATATACTTACCGCAGGAGGTAGTCATGGCTGAACTCACACCCCTTGAGGACGCCTTAAGAACAGTTCTTGAGAATGTGAAACCGCTGGACACGGAGAAGGTGTTCATATACGACGCCCTTGGACGCTTTTTAGCCAGAGATATAACCTCAGACACTGACAAACCCCTATTTAATAATTCAGCCATGGACGGCTTCGCCGTGAGGTATGAGGATATAAAGGAAGCCTCTGAAGAGAAACCTGCACAGCTGAAACTTGTGGGAGAGTTCGCTGCAGGCACAGGAGAGAACCTTAAAGTCGGTGAGGGGATGGCAGTAAAGATATTCACTGGAGCTCCTATCCCTGAAGGGGCTGACACCGTTGTTCCGGTAGAGTATACGGAAACAAAAAACGGGGTGGTTTACATAAAGAGAGCCTTTAAGAAGGGAGCCAACATAAGGCTCAAAGGGGAGGACGTAAGAGAAGGAGAAGTGATACTCCGCAAGGGACAGGAGATAAGGGGATATGAGGTGGGCATGCTCGCCTTTGTTAACAGAGCCGTGATTGAAGTTTACAGGAGACCACAGGTAGCCGTGCTATCAACGGGGGACGAACTCCTGGAGCTCGGCGAGCCTCAAAGTAGAGCCTCTCAGATAAGAAGCTCAAACCATCACATGGTCTACTCTCTCATAGAGAGCGCAGGAGGTGTCCCTCATCAACTTGGTATAGCTCCCGATAAACCAGAGGAACTACTGAAGGTTCTCAAGACCTGCCACAGATACGACATATTCATAACCACAGGCGGTGTCTCAATGGGGGAAAAGGACTACGTCCAGTACCTTGTCAGGGAAGTTGGGGTTGATGTTAAGTTTCATAAACTCAGGATAAAACCCGCCAAGCCGGTTCTCTTTGGGACCTACGGAGAGAACAAGCTGTTTTTTGGTCTTCCCGGAAATCCTGTCTCCTGTGCGGTAGCCTTTGACCTGCTCGTTTACCCAGCCATAAGAACGATGCTGGGTGCAAAGGAAGTCTTCAAGAAAAAGCTCAAGGCTGTTTTGACTAAGGACTTCTCCCGCAGGGATGCAAGCAGGAGAGAATTTGCAAGGGCAAAGGTATGGTTTGAAGGAGAGAGAGCCCTCTGTGAGCCTCATCCAAAGCAGCAGTCCCACATGCTGACCTCATTGGTTGAGTCAAACGCATACATGATTGTGCCTGAGGATGTAAAGGAGATAAAGAACGGTGAACCCGTAGAGGTAGTCCTGCTTTAACATCGGAGTTTCTCTTACTTTATGTAACCTTTGAACCTCTGGAAGTTCATGAGCTTCTCAGCTATGCTCAGTTTTTTATCTTCCGCCTTCTTTATAAGGAACTCTATTATCCTTAAAGCCTCTTCGTACTCTTCCTTTGTTAAGTTTTTAGTATCAAAGCTTGCAACCTTCTCCAGGGATTCTATGAGCGCATCGTAGTTATCCTCTTCAAGGTATATCTCACACTTCAGAAGTATCTCCTTAAGGCTTTCATTCATTCGCCCTCGCCGTGACCTCCTCCTTTCCGTAAACCTTTTTCTCTGCCTCTTCCCAAGCTTCCCTAAGCTCTTCAAGTATCCCCTTTATCTTCTCAAGGGTGCTTATATCATTCCTCATGTTTGCGCTCACAATTTCATTAATAAGAATCTCATAAATTTCGTCAAGGTTTTTAGCTATCTCCTGCCCCCTTTCGGAGTCCAGGGAAGCCCTCAGAACTATCAGTATGTCCATAGTCTTTGTCAGGTTCTCAGCCTTTCTCTTAACGTTCTCAGTCTCCCCAAGACCGCTCCTTATAGCATCTATAGCGTCCTCTATACAAGAGATAGCCTTGTCGTACAACATTATTACAAGTCTTATTGGGTTTGCATTCTCAACCATATTTTTCAGATAAATCTCCGCAGGATTCATCACTTATTACCTCCTTTTGTCATCTCAGAGAGGGTGACTATAAACTGCTGGAAACGCTGTCTGAGCTCTTCCGCTTGAGCTATAAAAGCTTCCAGCTGAGCGTATTCCCTTCTCAAAGACTGCTCTTCTTGGACGAGCCTGTTTGCCAAGGATTGTATCCGGCTGTCTATATCCTCTATCTGTTCGTTGTAGGTCTGCTCAAAACTGCTGAAGAGGTCTTTTTCACCCTCAAGATAGGAGCTGTAGGAGCTTTTCAGGTCCTCAATGAGACCCTTCACCTTTTCAGGGTCAGTGTTCAGGAGCTCGTTTAACCTGTCAGTTTTAAGGGAAATCTCTCCCGTATCACCGTTGTAGTCAATCAAACCTTCCTCTATAAGGGGGTCAAGTCTTTCCGCCACACCCGTCTTTACGCTCGCTATGGTGTAATCACCCCTGAAGAGAGCCTGTTCACCGACCGTAAGGGAGTCCACGAGCTTTACCAGTCCGTTGTACTGCTTAACGAAATCCTCCAGGAAGGAGGTAACCTTTGAGTAGTTTTCTGACACGCTAACGTTGGCACTCCCAATATCCTTAACCTCTATGGTCAAACCGCTTATAACATTTTCAAACTCGTTGGTAGGGCTGACTACAGGTGAACCTGAGCCTATCACAATCTCAGCATTCTGAGCACTCTGAATCGTGTCAAGTCCTGTCCCTAACTCTGAAGGCAGACCAGACACACCTATCACGTAAACGTTGCCCGCAACGTCGGTTTCAACGTTAGAGCCGCCCAAATCGTTCTCTGAGAGCATGAGTTTATAGCTCGTCCCATCGTAGTATATGCTCGCCTTGACCCTGTCCTGAGCGTTGTTTATAGAATTCACAAGGTCTTCAAGGGTTTCACCTGCGTTATAGTCTATATCAAAGGTTTCAGTTCCCGAGCCGGTTTCATAGGTTATGGTAAGTGTCCCAGAGCTTGCAAAGGTTCCGGTAAGGTCTGCAAAGCCTCCGTTGGTGACCCTGACCTCAGCCTGGGCGAGTTTGTTCACGTTGACGGAAAAACTGAGGTTGGGAGCCTCGTCTGTTGCAGAGGCAATTAACACGTCAGGGTTTGAGGAGGTTGCCTGCTTTGCCTTAAATAAGCTATCAACGTCAAGACCCTCAAAGAGAGATAGAAAATCACCTATGCCCTTTGAGAGGTTTCCCAGAGAGGAGAGCTTAGCCTGAACGAGGGCTTTCTCCTGCTGTAATCTTTGAAGCGGGAGGGATTTGAGCTGCATTATCTGGTCAACTATAGCACCCCCGTCAAAGTTAGTTCCCGTAAGTCCAGACAGAAAGAGTTCACCAGCCATACTAAACCCTCTCGCTCAGCAGAACACCGAGCATCTGGTCAATTCTCTTCATAAGCTCAAGGACATAGTCGGGGGGTATCTGACGGATAAGTCTGTTGGTGTCCCTCTCAAAAACCTTCACAACCGGTATCTCAAGCTGGTCGTCTATATCTATCTTCAGGTATCTGTTGAGGTAATCAAGCTTCCTCTGAATTTCCCTGAGAAGCTTTTGGAGCTCCTCCCTGCTCATGGAGCTTTCCTGGAGGCTTTCCTCTGCCCTCCTTTCAATGTCTCTCTTAACAGACTCCACTCCCTTATGGGGTTGAACCTCCCTCTGAACCTGCCTGAGAAGTTCAATGTCCACCTCGGAGCCTTTACCGTTCACCCTCATGGCTCCTTCTCCTTTTTAGGGCGGAGGGAAGGGCAAGCCTCCCCTCCTCAAAGGCTGTTACCTCAGTAGCTGTAGGACGAGCTGGGGCAGGGTGTTCGCCTGTGCGAGCATTGCAACACCGGACTGCATCCTTATCTGCATCGTCGTGAAGTTCTTCATCTCCTCAGCGAAGTCCACGTTCCTTATGACGTTCTCAGCTTCGTTGGTGTTGTCCTGAGCGACCTTCTGGGCGTCAAATATTGTCTGGAGGTTGTTCATAACAGCACCTATCTCGGAACGAACCGTATCAACCTTCTGTATCGCCTTCTTTATTATAAGGAGCGCAGTCTCAGCTCCTGAGTTGGTAGAAACGTCTATGGAGTAGAGGTTGTTCAAGGTTGCAGTGATGGAAGTGTCCGGACCGCTCCCACCGACTATATCTATACCACTCTCATTCACAACGAAGCTGTCGGTTCCGTAAATCTGTAGCTCACCTACTTTGACGGCGTAGGCTTTTTGCGTATCAGCCAATCCTGTTACATCCGAAGCACCTTCTATAAGCTGGGAGAAGTTAACAGCGACGTTATTGTTTGATCCAGCATCGGCAGTAACTTCAGCCTCTATAGCTATCGTTTCTCCGTTGGTCGTTTCAAGAACGAGCTTACCGTTTTCCGCTCTTGCAGTTATAGGTGTCCCCGTTGCAGAAGCTTGGCTGTTAATCTGAGTAACAAGGTCTGAAAGTGTGGTAGTTGTTGTGACTCCTGTTATGGAAAAGTTGGGAGATGTTATATCCCTTGCACCAACATAGAAATGCAACGTGACAGTGTCTCCGGCATCACCTGACACAACACCTGTAAAATCCGCTCCGGTGCTCTTGTTCTTTGCAACCGCCTCTATGCCCGCCGCCTGAAGGGTAGCGTCGTTGTTTATGTTGTTAGCGGCGGTTGCCGCATCTACGAGGACAGTTGTAGCTGTTCCCTGAAGGACAACCTGACCTCCAACCCTGAGCTCTTCACCGTTGGCAAGGGCATAATCATCTTTGTCCGTTTCCAAACCAGTTATTGGCTTGTCTGCAGCACTTGTATATACACCTCCGTTTCCGCTCACTATGTAAGCACCCAGGCTCTGTGCCCTCACGTCGCCTATGTTAACTGTAACCGTCTGTCCGTACCTCGGTCCGTAGTGTATGGACTTTCCGGCGAAGGTTCCGTCAAGGAGCTTTATCCCGTTGTACTCGGTGTCCGTTCCTATCTTCTGAATGGCGTCAACGAGGTTGCTTATCTCCTTCTGGAGAGCTGCCCTTGCGTTGGGGTCGTTGATGTCGTTGGCAGCATTCTCAGCTTTGACATAGATCTCCTTTAGTTTGTTGTAAATCTGTCCGGAGGAGTTCTCCGCTATCTGGAGGGCGGATATTCCCGTCTGGATGTTTCTGTTACCCTGTTCAAGACCGGCGGAGACAACGGCAAGCTGGTCAGCTATGAACAGACCTGCGGAATCGTCCGCAGCGTTCAGAATTCTGAGACCTGTTGAGAGCCTCAGGAGAGACTTGTTCATAAGCCTCTCGTTCTGCTTGAGGGCTGTGTGCGTCACAGCCGCCTCATAGTTGAAGTTGATTCTTAGAGCCATGGCTGACACCTCCTATTGGTTTTGTCAAAGAATTAAATCGGCAGTGCTGTAAAGTTTTTTAACAGGGCGTCCGGAAGGGTTAGAAACGGTTAGTAATACCAGATATACTTCAAAGCTGAAGGCGAACTTACAGCCTTGAAGGTAAAATATTTCCCCTATGGAACTCCTCTTTGAGCTGACAAAGGAAGGCAGAAAAGGTTACAGACTCCCGGAGCTTGATGTTCCGAGGGTAAACCTTACAGAGGTTATACCGGAAGGATATATAAGGAGAGAATTAAATCTCCCAGAGCTCTCCGAGCTGGAGGTAGTAAGGCACTTTACTAAGCTCTCCCAGCTCAACTACGCCATAGATACCACGATGGTCCCACTGGGTTCCTGCACTATGAAGTACAACCCGAGGATAAACGAGGAGCTGGCAAACATGCCTGAGTTCCTCAGCGTCCACCCGCTGACTCCAGAGGAGCTGGTACAGGGAACACTGAGGGTAGCTTACGAGCTAAAAGAGCTTCTAAAAGAATTGGGAGGTTTTGCGGACGTATCTCTCCAGCCGGCAGCTGGCGCTCAGGGAGAGTTCCTCGGACTCCTCTTAATCCTCGCTTACCACAGAGACAGGGGAAACGACAAGAAGAGAAAGATTCTGATACCAGACTCAGCCCACGGAACGAATCCAGCTTCCGCTGCCATATGCGGCTTTGATGTGGTTACGGTTAAAAGTGACGAGAACGGAGAGCTGGACTGGGAAGACTTTATGAAGAAGCTCGGAGAAGATACGGCGGCACTGATGATAACCAATCCGAACACCCTTGGGATATTTGAAAGAAAGGTAAAAAGAATGGCTGAGGAGCTCCACAAGAGGGACGCTCTCCTCTACATGGACGGAGCCAACTTCAACGCCCTTGTGGGAGTGGCAAGACCCGGAGACTGGGGAGTTGACGTTATGCACTTTAACCTCCACAAGACCTTCTCCACACCCCACGGAGGAGGAGGACCCGGAAGCGGTCCCGTTGGGGTCTCAGAGAGACTGAAGCCTTACCTCCCGGTCCCCCAGGTTGAGTTTGACGGAAAAAAATATTACCTGAACTGGAACATCCCCAAGAGCGTGGGAAAACTCCTTGCCTTTTACGGACACTTCGGCATGTGGCTCAGAGCCCTTGCTTACATCTTAAGCTACGGCAGGGAGATAGATAAGGTTGCAAAGTACGCGGTTTTGAATGCAAGATACCTGAGAAGTCTCTTGAAAGGGGTGTTCAACGACCCATACTCTCACGTCCCCTGCATGCACGAATTTGTCCTATCTGCAACCAACCTTTTGAAGTACAACACCAACGCCATGGGTGTGGCAAAGAGGTTGCTGGACTATGGCTTTTATGCTCCAACCGTTTACTTTCCTCTCGTTGTGAGGGAAGCGCTCATGATAGAGCCTACCGAGACGGAGGACCCTGACACTCTCAGGGAATTCGCCGAAGCTTTAAAGAGTATCGTCAAGGAAGCAAAAGAAAACCCCGACAGGTTAAACAAAGCTCCCTTCAGAACACCTGTTAGAAGGATAAAAGAAGCCGAAGCAAACAGGAAACCTGTATTGAGATATAGGGGTAAGTAATTAAGCAGGGGCTGGGACGCCCCCGAAGAGTTAGACCATAGACTTGAGTTTGCTGAGAACTTCGTCGTAGTTGGGTTCCTGGGTTATCTCTGGAACGAGCTGTTTGTAGGCAACCTTTCCTTCTTTGTCAACTATGAACACAGCCCTTGCAAGAATGCCTTTCAGTGCGCCTTCCGCTATGAGGACTCCGTACTTCTCCATGTCCCTGTATCTGAAGTCAGATGCAACGGTGACATTCCCTATGCTGAAGCTCTCACAGAACCTCTTCTCCGCAAAGGGCAAGTCCATTGAAATCACGGTTACGTCAACTTTGTCTCCAAGTCCCTGAACAAGTTCGTTGAATTTCTTAGTTTCGGTTTCACAAACCGGTGTATCAAGGGAAGGAACAGTCACTATAAGCTGAACTTTACCCTTAGCGCCACCAACTCTCTTTTCCTGCAGGTCTGTGGTTACGACAACCGCTTCCGGTGCATCGTCCCCAACGTTAAGTACAGGTCCGACAAGACTGACTGTATTACCTTTCAAAGTTACTGTTTCAGCCATGGTATCCACCTCCTTCTGTGGTTTTTAGCCATTCTATCAGCAATCTGTGGGCTTTTTGATGTCTTCTGTCATATAATAGTGAATCCTATGGAAGAAAAGAATTACGTGGGAATTGAAGACTTCCTGAAGTTGGACCTTAGACTCGCCAAGGTTCTTGAAGCTGAAAAGGTAGAGGGTTCGGACAAGCTCATAAAGCTGAGACTTTCCCTTGGAAACGAAGAGAGGACCGTGGTTGCAGGCATAGCAAAGTTTTACTCACCTGAGGAACTTGTAGGCAAGAAGATACTTGTAGTAGCAAACCTAAAGCCCAGGAAGATATTCGGTATAGAATCCCAGGGAATGATCCTCGCCCTATCCAACGGAGACAAGATGTCTCTCATAGTCCCGGACAGGGACATTGAAGAGGGTGCAAAGGCGGGTTAACTTTTTTTTATGTTCCTGATTATCTTTATCCTGTCCGTGGGTTTATCCTTCTCCACAGATCTCTTTAAGACCGCCGAAGGCGGTAACTTGGAGACTCTAAGAAAGTTAGTAAACAGCAGCAATGTGAACATGAAGAACCATGAAGGGGAAAGCCTGCTACATGTGGCAGCGGAGGCAGGACACACAGATATTGTCAAGTTCCTTCTTGAGCAGGGAGCAGATGTGAACGCAAGGGACAACTACAAGGCAACACCCCTTCATTTTGCAGCCAACAACGGACATTATGAAATAGTCCTGTCTCTTCTTGAACACGGGGCTAAGGTAAACGCACGAAACCTAAATGGGTGGACACCGCTTCACTTGGCTTCCCGCAATGGACACCTTAAAATCGTTAAACTGCTTCTTGAAAGGGGCGCAAAGGTCAACGTACGAAACGGGGCAGGTCTCACACCTCTGCACGTAGCCGCCATGAACGGGCACAAAGAGGTAGTTGAACTCCTTTTGAAAGCCGGTGCGGATGTGAAATCTAAGGACAACGCTGGACTCACCGCTTTGGATTTCGCTAAGGATTACGGTCATCCTGAGGTGGTAAATTTACTGTTGAAGTCCTCAGAAGAGTAGTACTCAACTCTGTTTCTGCCCTTCTCCTTTGCCCTGTAGAGGGCTTTATCCGCCATCCTTATCAGGGCTTCTTTCTTAAGGTTGTTGGTTGGTACTAAGCAGGCTACGCCTATACTAACCGTAACGAACTTGGAAACCTTTGAGCCTGGGTGAGCTATCGCCAGGTTCTCTATGTCCTTTCTAATTCTCTCAGCTACCTTCAGCGCATCCCTGAGGTTTGTTTCTGGAAGGACAACCACAAACTCCTCCCCTCCATACCTTGCAACCAGGTCTATATCAGACCTTATGTGTTTACCGATAGCACCGGCAACCATCTGAAGGCATTCGTCCCCCTCCAGATGTCCGAGCAGGTCATTGTAGTTCTTAAAGAAATCAATATCCAGCATGAGAAGAGATATTGGTCTCTTAGCCCTTTTTGCCCTTGCCCACTCCTTACGGAAGAACTCTTCAAAGCGAAGACGATTCGCTACGCCCGTAAGCCCGTCAATATAGGACATGTCCTTAAGTTTTACGTTTAACTCCTCCGTTCTTCTCTTCTCAAAGGCAAGGAGCATCGTCAGGAGAAAGTCCCTTCTGCTATGTCTCTCCAAAAGGTAGCTTACGGGCATGCCCAGTATGGTAGCAGAGCCCAGAAAGAACATATTTGTAAGAAGCTGGTCCTTTGGGGTGTTGAGAATAAAAAGGTCAACAAAAGGGTAGGTGAAGGTTATCGTGAGTGCTACAGCGGAGGCATAGTAAAACCTTAGGGCTGAAAGGGTAAAGGCATAGAATATCACCAGCATGAGCCCTGGATAGTAGAGGTAGGATTTGCCTGTTGAAGCCAGATATATCATGGCAACTATGCCAAGCCCTCCTGCTATCACCACAAAGGAGTGCAAAAGCTCTATCTTTGCTTCATCGTGGACCTTAAAGGTGAAAAACAGAAACAGAAAGCCTAAGGGTATAACAACTCCAAAGCGAATGAACCAGAAGTAAGACTTCAGGTCTGGAAACACTATGGCATCAAGGAGACCGAAGGAAGCGTAAAGGAGTATACCCATGATTATCGCTATCCTGGACTGCCAGGCGTATTTGGAAAGGTAGTAATTCTGAAAGGCTCTCTCAAGTATAGGAGAGAATTTTAAAAAGGTTAAACCCCTCCCAAATTCCCGGACTATCTGGGCTTCATCCCTAACTGCAACTACTTCAAATAGACCTTCAAATTCCTTGAGAGCCTCTTGACCCTCTCTATCCCTGTTTTCCATAAGAAAGCTTGCTTTCTATCATGTTTATTATCTCATCGTAAACACGTTTCACCTCTTCAGCCAAGGCCACCAGGCTCTCCACACCAACTGCGTGAGCCTGCTCATAGATAGGTTTAACCTGTTTCTCAAAGTACTCCTTGTATTCCCGAAGGTCAAATTCAAGCTCATCAGGTTCAAGCTCGTCTATTATGTTCATGTACTCTTCCTTTCTTATCCTTATAGCGAGCAGGAAGTTCTTCAGCTCAGCTCTAATATCTCCCCTGTCAATACCTGCGTTCCTAAAATCTGCCATCTTGACCTCCTTAAAACATATGTCCCAGTTTGTCTTTCTTAGTGCTAAGGTATACCCTGTTGTAAGGGTTAGGGTCTATCTTTATTGGGACCCTCTCCACTATCTCAAGTCCGAAACCTTCAAGAGCTACTATCTTCCTTGGGTTGTTTGTCATAAGCCTCATCTTCCTGACTCCAAGGTCAAGGAGTATCTGAACTCCAACACCGTAGTCTCTAAGGTCTGGCGGATAGCCAAGCCTCTCGTTGGCTTCTACGGTATCGTAACCTTTCTCCTGGAGCTCGTAAGCTTTTATCTTGTTAGCTATGCCTATGCCTCTACCCTCATGTCCGAGTATATACACAAGAACACCCTTACCCTCCTTGGCGATCATTTCAAGCGCTCTTTCCAGCTGCGGTCTGCAGTCGCACCTCATGGAACGAAAGACGTCGCCGGTAAGGCATTCGGAGTGAACCCTGACCAGAACCGGCTCCTCCTCGTCCCAATCTCCCATGGTCAGAGCCACCTGTTCTTCCCCGGTAAGTTTGTGTCTGTATGCGTGTATGTTGAAAGTTCCCCAAGGTGTGGGAAGATGGGCACTTGCCACTTTTTCAACGAGCTTTTCCTTTTTAAGCCTGTACCTTATAAGGTCTGCAATAGTTATTATCTTAAGGTCGTGCTCTCTGGCAAACTCTACAAGGTCTGGAAGTCTTGCCATAGTCCCGTCTTCCTTCATTATTTCACATATAACTCCTGCAGGGTAAAGCCCTGCAAGCCTTGCAAGGTCTACGGAAGCCTCCGTGTGCCCTGCCCTTTCAAGGACTCCACCTGGTCTGGCTTTCAGGGGAAAAACATGTCCAGGTCTTATAAAGTCTGATGGTCCAGCTTCGGGGCTTATTGCTAACTTTATAGTTTTAGCTCTGTCATGGGCAGATATACCCGTGGTTGTTCCGTGTTTAGGGTGCGCATCTATAGATACACAGAAATACGTTCCTTTAGGGTCTGTGTTTCTGTGGGCCATCGGATAAAGGTCAAGCTCTTCACATCTCTCAGGAGGCAAGGATAAACATATTAAGCCCCTTCCATGCTTAGCCATGAAGTTTATAGCTTCGGGGGTCACCCTCTCGGCCGCCATCACAAGGTCACCTTCATTCTCCCGATCAGGGTCATCAACCACTATGACCATCTTCCCTTCTCTTATATCCTTTACAGCCTCCTCAATGGTGTTGAACTTAAACTCGCTTGCACTCATAACCTACCTCCGGCTATCACCGAGTTTATCACGCACACTCTGAATAACTTTATCTATAAGACTCTCCCTGTAAGGGGCTTCTTCAACGACGGTAACGTCTCTGCCTAAAAAACTGCTCGCCAGCCAGTTTATTATTTCTGGTCCCCAGTGGGTAAAGACGTGGTCAGCTATTATAAATACAGCAGCCACATAGAGGATATACCTGAGCATAGAGATAAAGATATGCTCGGAGAGGAGAAAGAAAAGTTAGGACTGTTGGGTAAGAGCTTCCTCCTCCTTTATAGCTCTTTGAAGAACCCTTACAACAACCCACCTCTTTGTCTTGGAGAGAGGTCTCGTCTCCCTGATTTCTACTACGTCTCCCACTTTGCACTCGTTTTTTTCGTCGTGGGCATGGTACTTTTTACTCCTTATTATGTGCTTTCCGTAAAGCGGGTGGGGAACTTTTCTGTCCACCTTTACCACAACTGTCTTGTCCATCTTATCGGATACAACTGTTCCAACAAGGTGTTTTCTTTTATCGTTCCAGTTCTTCTCAGCCATCTTACTCACCCCTTAATTCCTTTTCTCTAATAATGGTAAGAGCCCTGGCTATCTCTCTTCTGAGGTTCTTTATAGCCATGGGGTTGTCAAGTCCGGAGATCTTCTGCTGAAATTTCAACCTGAGAAGCTCTGTCTTTAACTCGTCAACCTTCTTCTCAAGCTCTTCCTTCTTCAATTTCCTAAGCTCCGCTGCCTTCATACTGTGAATCCTCCAGCCTTAACAAGCCTCGTCTTTATAGGTAATTTCGCAGAGGCAAGCCTGAAAGCCTCCTCAGCTACATCCTCCGGGACGCCACCGAACTCAAACATGATCCTGCCCGGCTTTACCACCGCTACAAAACCTTCAGGGTCACCTTTTCCTCCACCCATCCTGACTTCGTTAGGTTTCTTCGTATATGGCTTATCAGGGAATATCCTTATCCACACCTTGGCACCCTTTCTGAGGGCTCTAACCAGGGCAACCCTAACTGCCTCTATCTGTCTCTGGGTTATCCAAGCCCTGTCAAGCGCCTGTATGCCATACTCACCAAAAGCTATCCTGTTCCCTCTGAGAGATTTACCCTTTAATGTCCTCCTTTGCTGTTTTCTGTACTTAGTCTTCTTTGGCTGGAGAAACATCTCATCCTACCTCCTGAGGAACCTTTGCTAAGTCTTCCTCTATCTTTCTAAGAACCTCTTCCTTTCCACCCTTAAGGACATCACCCTTGTATATCCACACCTTGACGCTGAGTATACCGTATTTCGTGTAAGCTGTCGCAAATCCGTAATCTATATCCGCCCTCAGGGTTTGTAAAGGCATCCTGCCAACGAGGAACCATTCTTTTCTGGCAAGCTCTGCACCGCCTATCCTTCCCTTTACCTGAATCTTTACACCTTTTGCACCTGCCTTGAGGGTATTGTCTATGGCTCTCTTCATGGCTCTTCTGTGGGATACCCTTCTCTCAATCTGAAGGGCTATATCTTCGGCAACAAGCTGGGCGTCCAGCTCAGGGACCCTCACCTCAGCAACGTTTATAGTCACCTCTTTACCAGGAACCATACTTTCTATAGTTTTCTTAAGAAGTTCAACTTCCTGTCCCTTCCTACCTATTATTATTGCAGGTCTCGCAGCGTGAATCCTTATCTTGAGCTTGTCCACTATCCTTTCAATTTCAATGTTGGATATCCCAGCTATCTTGTACCTCTCCTTTATGTATTCCTTTATCTTCAGGTCTTCATGGAGAGTCTGAGCGTACTCCTTCTTGGGAGCGTACCACTTTGAGTCCCAGCTCTTAGTTATACCGAGCCTAAAGCCTATCGGATGTGTCTTCTGTCCCATAAATCAGTCCTCCTGCTCTTCCTGCTTTTCGGCAAGTACTATAGTTATATGAGAAAGCCTCTTTCTGAGCATTGTAGCCCTTCCATGGGCTCTGGGGAGCCACTTTCTAAACATAGGTCCCCTATCGGCAACCGCCTTCTTAACGTAAAGTCTGTCAAGGTCAAGCCCTTTCTGTTCAGCATTGGCTATGGCGCTCTTTAGAACATTCTCAATTATACGGGCACCTTTCTTAGGAAGGACCTTCAAAAGGTAGAGAGCCTCACCCACACTTTTCCCATGAATCTGACTCAGAACAAGCCTTGCCTTTAGAGGTGAAACCCTGGCGTATCTAAGTATGGCTATAGCTTCACCCTGCCTGTAACCTTCTCTCTGACTCTTATCCTTTATCTTCAGCTGTCCCATATCCTACACCTCACTTCTTCTTGACCACCTTTGCACTCTTTTCAGGGTGGCCCCTAAAAGTTCTCGTCGGGGCAAACTCACCGAGTTTATGTCCCACCATTTCCTGAGTTATGTAAACCGGAACGAATGTCTTTCCGTTGTGCACCGCTATAGTGTGCCCCACAAACTCCGGAATTATGGTTGTTGAACGGGAATAGGTTTTTATGACTTTTCTGTCGCCTGTCTCATTCATCTGCTTGATTTTCTTCCAAAGCTTGGGATGAACCCAGGCTTTCTTATTGACCAGATCTCTGAACTGCTCATAGGTTTCTTCATACCTCTTAATCCTCTGCTCTATAAGGGCAGGGTCTCCCTTCTTCTGAGCTTCCCTGACCTTTTTGTGAAGCCTGTGAATTCTCTTGTAAAGCCTGTAGAAACTATCAAGGTCTTCAATAATCCTGTTTCTCTTGTTCCATGCACCTTTAAAACCCATTAGAGCGGCCTCCCATCTCTACGTGTAATTATGAACCTATCAGAATACTTACGACCTCTCCTTGTCTTGTACCCTTTGGTCTTCCATCCCCATGGAGACTCAGGATGTTTACCTCTGGTTCTACCCTCACCACCTCCGTGAGGATGGTCAACAGGGTTCATAGCCGTACCTCTAACATGGGGTCTCCACCCCAGCCACCTTGTCCTACCAGCTTTTCCAAGCTTAACAAGTTCATGCTCAGCGAGGCCAACCTTTCCTATCGTTGCCATGCACCTCTCATGAACGAGTCTCATCTCTCCAGAAGGGAGTCTTACCTGAACGTAACTCCCGCTTCTACCCAGTATCTGAGCTTCTGTACCAGCAGCCTTCACAAGCTGACCACCCTTACCAGGCTTGAGCTCTATGTTGTGTACTATTGTTCCTACCGGTATGAATTTTAAAGGCATAGCGTTACCAGGCTTAATCTCAGGAAGGTTTTTACCAGCAGAGGCATCCTCATAATTTATGGACATAACGGTGTCTCCTACCTTAAGACCTTCTGGCCAGAGGATGTACCTCTTCTCACCGTCCGCGTAGTGAAGGAGAGCTATCCTGGCACTCCTGAACGGGTCGTACTCTATCGCAGCCACCCTTGCAGGAACGAGACTCTTATCCCGTTTGAAGTCTATTATCCTGTAGAGTTTCTTATGCCCTCCACCTCTATGCCTAGAGGTTATCTTACCCTGTTGGCGTGACCTTCCCTTAGCCCTATGCCACCATACCACGAGGGATTTTTCGGGTTCCCTTTTTGTTATCTCAGAAAAATCGTAAACAACCGCATGCCTAGCTCCATTTGTGACCGGTTTTAACTTCCTAACACCCATATCTCACTCTCCTTAACCTGCAAAATTAAGAAGGTCAATGCTTTCACCCGGTTCAAGGGTAACTATAGCCTTCTTCCACTTCTTTGTGGTCCCGTACTGTCTGAACCTTCCCATAACCCTTTTCTTTTTTGGCTTGACTATAAGTGTGTTCACCTTCTTCACTTTGACTCCGAAAAGTTCCTGTATGGCGTTCCTTATCTCCGACTTAGAAGCGTCCAATGAAACCTCAAAGGCGTATTTGTTGTAATCCTCCATAAGCCTGTTGCTCTTCTCTGTTATAACAGGTCTGATAATGATCTCATAAGGTCTCCTCTGACTCATGCTTCAACCCTCTTATAGATTCCTTCAAGCGCATCCTTGTGTATCACAAGTTTATCACTCCACAAGATATCGTACACATTAAGCCCTTCAACGGGAAGGACTTTAGCGTTTGGCAAGTTTCTGAAGGACTTATAAATAACTTCATCTTTCTGAGGTGTAACTATGAGAACCTTTTCGGAATCAATCTTGTTCTTCTTGAGAAATTCCAGGGCATTCTTGGTTTTGGGTACATCTCCAAGCTCTATAGTATCAACTATAAGGATACTCTTATTCTGAGCCTTATCCGAGAGAGCCATCTTCAGCGCCAGCTTCTTAACCTTCTTGGGAAGGGAGTAGGAGTAGTCTCTGGGCTTGGGTCCGTGGGCTACACCTCCACCAACAAGTATGTTCGCCCCTCTATCCCCGTGACGGGCGTTGCCTGTACCTTTCTGGGGTAACAACTTTCTACCGCTGTAGCCTAATTCACCCCTGGTTTTGGTGGAGTGTGTTCCCTGTCTTCTTGAGGAAAGTTGCCACTTCACAACTTCCCAGAGTACGTGTTTCTTCACCCTGACGTTGAAAACCTCATCCTTGACCTCTATCTTTCCTATCTTCATGACTGTGCTCCTACCTGCCCAAGTCCTTCAACTATAGCCTTCAACCTATTCTGTTTAAGCTGCTGCTTCTTTCTACCAGCTATCCTTGACTGCTCTATAAAGAGCAAACCTTTGTTTGGTCCTGGAACAGAACCCTTAAGGAGTAAAAGCCCCTCTTCGGGAATAACATCAACCACCAAAAGAGCTTGAACTCTGACCTTCTCAGACCCCCAGTGACCGGCCATCTTTTTTCCTTTCCAGACTCTTCCAGGGTCTGTCCTGTTTCCTATGGAACCTACGGCTCTGTGGTACCTGTGTCCGTGAGATTTAGGGAAACCCCCAAAATCCCACCTTTTCATTGTTCCAGCAAATCCTCTTCCTTTGGAAGTCCCAACCACATCAACAAGGTCTCCGGGCTTAAATAACTCCTCTATCTTCAGTTCTTGTCCCTCTTGAAAGTCCTGAGGATTGTCAATCCTGTACTCTTTAAGGTATCTCAGAAGCTTAATATTTCTCTTGGTAAAGTGTCCTATAAGGGGTTTAGTTAGATGTTTCTCCTTCGCCTCTATGGCTCCTACCTGAACAGCCCGGTAGCCGTCTCTCTCGGGAGACTTCACCTGAACGACATAATTGGTAGGCACCTGCACAACAGTTACAGGCACAGCCGTTCCATCCTTTGCGAATACTCGCGTCATTCCAAGCTTTCTTCCTATAACTCCGATACCCATGACCGTTAACCTCTCATCTTCACTTCAACGTCTACGCCTGCTGGAAGATTTATCTCCATAAGAGCTTCTATGGTTTGAGGTGTAACCCTCGTTATATCAAGTATCCTTGCATGCTCCCTGACCTCAAAATGCTCCCTTGACTGCTCAAATTTATGGGGAGATCTAAGGACACACCACTTTCTTATCTTCGTTGGCATAGGTATAGGACCTCTTATAACTCCTCCGGTTCTCTTGACGGTTTCTATTATCTTTTTAACGGATTCATCTAAAAGCTTGTAGTCGTATGCTCTGAGTCTTATCCGTATCTTATCCTGCTCCATAGTCCGTTACTCCTCAATCCAGAATTTTAGTGACGACACCAGCACCAACGGTCCTTCCACCTTCCCTTATAGCAAACCTAAGCCCCTCTTCCATAGCCACAGGCGCTA